>CAYYDV010000086.1:0-1574 GCA_964470765.1 uncultured Candidatus Saccharibacteria bacterium | reverse complement strand
TTGCATGCCTTATCCACGCCGCCAGCGTTCATCCTGAGCCAGGATCAAACTCTCAAAATAAAACTTAGTTCGAAACAACTTTCAAATACTAACACTTCGACCGGCTCAGTGTTAATCCTGAGCTAGTCGAAGGACTAAACTTTTTTAATTTTCAAGGAACTTTCCCTTCTTCCGAAACAAAATCAGGAAAACACCTTCCTGATTATTCACTGATGTTTTCGATTTTAGTTTATTCACTACATAATTTTCAATTCTCTTTTATCATCTTCTTGCATTTTCATATTACTTCCTTCTAAAAATCGTGTCAAGAGCCAGCGGTGAGAGTCGAACTCACGACCCACAGTTTACAAAACTGTCGCTCTGACCACTGAGCTACGCTGGCAAATCTTCATCTTTTTGATTTTTGACTTTCTTTAACTCCTCCCAATAGCTATCGTTTTCTCTATCTTTTTTTCTCTTAGCTTCTTTTCTAAGTCTCTGAAGTTTACTTTCGGTTTTTCTTTCAATCATTAAAGTTAAAATTTTAACTCTAGAAAGTATTTTCTGTAAAAATAAATTAGAAGAAAAAACCTTAAGGCCTTTAATCCAATTGAAGAGTTTTAAGAAGAGGAGCTTCCAATCAAATTTCTCTATCTCTTCTTCCGGTATTTCTACCAAAATAGGAATCTTCCTAATTAAAATCGTCCCTATTCCGATTAGACTTCCTCCTAGAACAATTTTAGCAATTAGTCCAGCCATAAGATTAGAATGCGCTTCGCGTTCAAGGTTCTTGAGCGAAGCGAAAGGTTCTTAATTTGAGCGTAGCGAGAATCAAGGTTCTTGAGCGAAGCGAAAGGTTCTTAAATTTCGTAACGAATGAATTTCTTAATAACTATATTTTCACCAAGTTTAGCAATGTATTCTTCGACTAAACCCTTAATAGCCTTGGTTTCATCCTTGACCCAAGCCTGAGAAAGAAGAGAAACTTCCTCCTTGTATTTTTTCAACTTTCCTTCAATAACCTGATTAATTATCTTCTGGGGCTTACCAGAATTCTTCAATTGCTCCTGGTAGATTTTCTTTTCTCCATCTAAAAACTTCTCAGAAATATCTTCCATGCTCAAATACAAAGGATTCATCGCTGCTATCTGCAAGCAAAGTTCATGAGCCAGCTTCTTAAACTCCTCTGACCTAGCTACAAAATCAGTCTCACAATGAAGCTGAACCATTACTCCAATCCTTTTATTAGGATGCAAGTAAGTTTCAACAATTCCTTGCTTTACTTCCCGATTCACCTTACTTAAAGCAACTTCCTTGCCCCATTTCCTTAAAAGTTCTCTTGCTTCTTTAATGTCTCCTTTAGCTTCTTCAAGAGCTTTTTTACAATCGGAAACCGAAACTCCGGTTTCTCCTCTTAGTTGTTTGACTTGGTCAATAGAAACCATATTATTTTTTTGCTTTTTTAACTACTTCGGTTAATTTATCTAAAATATATCTTATTGAAGATATAGAATCATCGCTGGCTGGAACAGGATAATCAGCCAAGTCCGGGTCAACATTGGTATCAGCAATAGCTACTATCTTTATTCCCTTCT
>CAYYDV010000085.1:0-1580 GCA_964470765.1 uncultured Candidatus Saccharibacteria bacterium | reverse complement strand
CACAAACCTCCTTACTTCAAATGGTTTGTCGGTGGAAAAATAAACATTACCTACAATATCTTAGAAAAGAATCTTGAGAAAAGAAAGAATAAAGTAGCTTTAATTTGGGAATCAGAACTTCCAGAGGAGAAACCTCGAATTTTAACTTATTATGACCTTTATCGAGAGGTTAACCGGTTTGCCAATGGTTTAAAGAAATTAGGAGTGAAAAAGGGGGACAGGGTGGGAGTTTATTTACCCATGGTTCCGGAAGTGATAATTTCAATGTTAGCTTGTGCCAGAATTGGAGCTATTCATGCAGTAGTATTTTCTGCTTTTAGCCCCCAGGCTTTAAGAGTAAGACTTCAAGATACTGAAGCTAAAGTTTTAATTACTGCTGACGGCTATTATCGAGGCGGGGGGATTATACCGTTAAAGAAAAGCGCTGATGAGGGAGTGAAAAAGACAAAGGTTAAAAAAGTCATTGTTGTTAAGAGAGCTGAAAATAAAATTTCTTGGAAGAAAGACCGGGACATCTGGTGGAATGATGTAATCAAGGAACAGAAAGATTATTGCAAACCAGAAGTAATGAATTCCGAAGATATTTTATTTATTCTCTACACTTCAGGAAGCACTGGGAAGCCTAAAGGTTGTGTTCTTACTTGCGGGGGATATGCTGTCCAGGCTTATTGGACAGGGAAATTGATTTTTGACTGGAAAGATACAGACATCTTCTGGTCTACCTCTGATATGGGGTGGATTACCGGTCATACTTACAGCTGCTACTCGCCTCTACTTAATGGAGTTACCTTTTTGATTTTTGAAGGAGCTCCCAACTGGCCGACTCCTGACAGATGGGCTCAGATTATTGAAAAATATGGAGTTACTGTTTTTTATACTGCTCCGACCGCTATCAGGATGTTTAAAAAATATGGAACAGGAGTTCTTAAAAAATATAAATTTGACACCTTAAGACTCTTAGGTTCGGTAGGGGAGCCGATTGATGAAGCAGCCTGGAATTGGTACTTTAAGGAAATAGGAAAAGGAAGATGTCCAATTGTTGATACCTGGTGGCAGACAGAAACTGGAGGAATTTTGATTACTTCTTTGCCAGGCATTGGTCCTTTTAAGGCCTCTCATACCGGAATACCTTTTCCAGGAACAAAGTTTGATATTTTAGACGAAAAAGGAAAATCTGTAGGTCCTGGAAAAGAAGGAGCTTTGGTTTTATTTCCTCCTTTTGTTCCTGGTCTTCTGCGGGCAGTTTATAAAAATCCTAAGAGATATTTAAAAACTTATTGGAGTGAATATGGTAAGAAGGTTTACTTTACTTCTGATGCAGCCCAGAAAGACAAAAATGGTTTGATTAGGATTGTTGGGAGATTAGATGATGTAATTAAAATAGCTGGACATAGAGTAACTACAGGAGAATTGGAAGATGCTATTAATCATCATCCAGCAATTAATGAGTCTTCAGTAGTAGGAGTTCCTGACCAGATAAGAGGAGAAATACCGGTAGCTTTTGTAGTTTTAAAGAAAAAAATGCCTGCTGAAGAATTAAAAACAGCAGTTATTAACCAGATTAAAAAAGAAATGGGACC
>CAYYDV010000084.1:0-1649 GCA_964470765.1 uncultured Candidatus Saccharibacteria bacterium | reverse complement strand
TATCGCCGCTATTATGCGGAACATAAAGAAGAAATATTAAAAGCAATTGATAGATGTTTTGCTTCAGGAGATTTTGTCCTTAGGGAGGATGTTGATAAATTCGAAGCTAATCTGTGTAAGTTTACTGGAGCAAAATATGCAGTAGGAGTTAATTCAGGAACAGACGCTTTGAAACTATCTTATAAGGCTTTAGGTTGTGGACCGGGCAATGAAGTAATAACTGTTTCCCATACCTTCTTAGCTCCAATTCAAGAAATAGTTCACCTCGGAGCCACTCCAATTCTAATAGATGTAGGGGAAGATGGTTTAATGGATGTTTCTAAAATAGAGGAAGCTATTACTGATAAAACAGTAGGGATTGTCCCAGTTCATTTATCAGGAAAAGTTTGTAATATGGATGAGATAATGAGAATAGCAAAGACACATAACTTATGGGTAGTAGAAGATGCGTGTCAGGCATTGGGAGCTCATTATGATGGGAAAGAGGCAGGTAATATTGGAGATACTGGATGTTTTAGCTTTATTTCGCCTAAAACATTAGGAGGCGCCGGAGATGGAGGTGGAATCATTACTAATAATAAATTGGTTTATCAGAAATTACTTCTCCTTAGAAATCATTGGAATGTTACTCAAAATGCTCTAATTGGAACTCAACCCGATGCTCCAGAAACAATGGATTGGGGATACAATTCAAGATTAGATAATATTCAAGCGGCAATTCTTAACATTAAATTAAAGTATTATCCAGAAATGCTGAAAAGAAGGAGGGAAATAGGAATGATGTATAACGAAGGATTGAAAAGCATTAAAGATATTAAATTACCTCTTCAACAAAAAGATCAAATTTATCAAGAATATATTATCCGTGTTCCTGATATTTGGAAGCTCAAAGACTATATGGAGAATGAAAAGAATATAGAATTATTGATAAGAGACACTACTCCAAACCATCTATTAAAAGGATTAAACTTAGAACACTTTGATCTACCAGTCACTGAAAAGATGGCTACAGAAATTGTGCGATTACCTCTCTATCCTGAGTTAACCAATGAAGAAGTAAACTATGTAATTAAATCAGTAAATGAATTTTATGTTTCTTAAAAAGTTTTTAAGGAGAACTCCGCTGACCAGAATGATATTCTTTGCTACCAATGATGTAATCTGGATTTCCCTTTCGGTTTATTTAGCTTTCTTTCTGAGATTCGAAGGTCAGATACCCCTTCAGTACTTTAATGTCATTGAGTTTATTATTATTTCAGCTCTAATCCTTTGTATTCCTATTTTTTACTTCTACAAGCTTTATTCTTTTTCCTGGTCTTATGTTAGTGCTGAGGAATTGATATCTTTGATTAAGGCCACTACTTTTAGCTTTTCTATTTTGGGGGCTATTCTTTTTATATTAAAAGACCAGTCTATCCTTATTGGCTTTCCTCGTTCTACTTTTTTCGTTAGCTATTTCTTAGTTGTCTTATTTTCAGGAGGAATTCGTTTTTCCAAGAGGATTTATTTACAGATATTTCATAAGAAAATAAAAGAAAGGAAAGAAAGAACTCTAATTGTTGGAGCTGGAGATGCTGGCGAACAAATTTTAAGAAGTGTTTTAGCTTCAAAATCTGACTTCTTTTATCCCATTGGTTTTATTGATGATA
>CAYYDV010000083.1:0-1657 GCA_964470765.1 uncultured Candidatus Saccharibacteria bacterium | reverse complement strand
GCCAAGTCCGGGTCAACATTGGTATCAGCAATAGCTACTATCTTTATTCCCTTCTTTCTGGCTTCGGTTATAGCTATCTTATCTTTCTTCATATCCAAGACAAAGATAGCATCAGGAATTTTCTCAAGATTTTTAATCCCGCCAAATTTTACTTTAAGATCGCTTAGCTCTTTATCAATTTTCATTTGTTCTTTCTTGGTATACTTCTCAAGTTCTTTTTCTGTTTTTTTCCTTTCTAAATCTTTAAAATAATCAATCCTCTTCTTGATTATTTCAAAATTAGTAAAGGTCCCCCCGATCCAACGTTCACTAACATAAGGCAAATCACAATCTTCAGCCATTTTCCTGACCAGCTCTTTGGCCTGAATTTTAGTTCCGACTACCATTAAAGTTTTCCCTTCAGAAATCAATTCTTGAATAAAACTCAAAGCCTCCTTAAGTTTCTGGGCCGTCTTCTCTAAATCAATGATGTGAACTGTATTCCTGACCCCAAAAATATAAGGTTTCATTCTGGGATGACAACGGGAAACCCGGTGCCCAAAATAAAGACCAGCCTCCATCATCTCTTCGGGGTCAATCTTAAAATTACTTTTTTTGGCTTTAGGACTAAAAGAAATATTGTCTTTTTTTTCTCTAACTGGATCCATATGATTAATAATATCAAACATAACTAATATATCAAAACCAAGATAATTAATCAAGCCTGATAGTATTCTATCAGGCTTGATTTTTAATAAAAGTTTGATACTATTGATATATATGAAAAAAGACATTCATCCTAAATATTATCCTAAAGCTAAAGTCCAGTGTGCCTGTGGCAATACTTTTACGGTTGGTTCAACTAAAGAATTCATTGAGATTGAAATTTGTTCCAAGTGTCATCCTTTTTATACTGGAAAAGGGAGAATTATAGACAAGATGGGAAGAGTGGAACGATTTAAGAAGAGACTAGCCAAGAAGAAAGGGACGAAGAAGAAGCAAACATGAAAATGGAAAACAAAAATGAATTTAAAGCAATCATTGTTGAAATAAGAGCTGGAACCGGCGGTGAAGAGGCAGCTTTATTTGCTAACGACTTATTTAGAATGTACTCAAATTATGCTTCTTCTCAAGATTGGAAACAAAAAACCTTAGATTCTCATCCTACTCCCTTAGGAGGTATTAAGCAGATAACTTTTGAATTAGGAGGAGATAATGTCTGGCAACAACTGAGATATGAAGCTGGTGTTCACCGAGTCCAGCGGATTCCCAAGACTGAAAAGGGCGGCCGAATCCATACCTCAACAGCTACGGTTGCTGTTTTACCCAGACCCGGAAAGACAGAAATCAAAATCAGACCCGAAGATTTAAAAATTGACTTCTACCGAGCTTCGGGACCGGGAGGCCAGTACGTTAACCGCCGAGAAACCGCGGTCAGAATCACCCATCTCCCAACGGGCTTAGTAGTTACTTCCCAAACTGAAAGAAATCAGTTAGAAAACAAAGAAAGCGCAATGAGTATCTTAGCGGCTCGACTCTTGGAGAAAGAAAAACAAGCAGCCGAGAAGGAATTAGCTGGTGAAAGAAAAAGCCAAATTGGCTCAGCTGAAAGAGCTGAAAAAATCAGAACCTATAACTTCCCTCAAAACAGAATAACTGACCATAGAATAAAGAAATC
>CAYYDV010000082.1:0-1665 GCA_964470765.1 uncultured Candidatus Saccharibacteria bacterium | reverse complement strand
CCAAATCTCGGAGAAAAACCTTTAGCCCATTCAAGATTATCAATCAGCGACCAATGAAGATAACCCCGGATATTCATTCCTTCTTCAATTGCTTTATGAATCCAACACAAATGCTCTTTAATAAAATCTTTCCTTAGTTTATCTTCAGCATCAGCCAAACCGTTTTCGGTAATATAAATTGGCAAATTATATTTCTTTAAATCTTTTAAAACATGGTAGATTCCTTCAGGATAAATTTCCCAGCCAATATCAGTAACTTTCTTGTTCTCATTGTAACCAACCCAGTTCTTGGGGTGAGACAAACCGAACTTGAGTCTGTGATGGAAGTAGTAATTCAGTCCTATAAAATCTAATTCTTTTTTAATAGAACTTAAGAAGTATTCGTTCCAAAAATAATTAGCTCCTCTAACCAAAAGCTTATTTGCCGTCCTATTATTGTAAGGCTCAAAGAATATATTACTTTTAGAGACAGATACCTTTGCTTCTTTTTTTGTTTGATGAATAATGTCATAGGCTTTCTTGTGAGCCTTTATCAATCTTTTAGTAACTTTTATAGTTTTTAAGAAACTTTTTTCTCGAGGTGTCCATTCTCCGTCAAAATAAGAATTAGAAACAAAAACCAAAGGTTCGTTAATGGTTATCCAAAAATCAGTGTATTCCCCTAAATTTTCTATTACCTTCTTGGCGTATCTTTTAAAATATTCTGGAGATTTAGGATTTAGCCAGCTGCCTTTTTCTTTAAACCACAAGGGAACTGTATAGTGATATAAACTAACGAAAGGCACAATTCCTCTTTCTTTTAAAGCTAAAAAGACCTTTCGATAGTGTTCAATTTCTTTCTCATCAAATTTCCCTTCCTCGGGCTCAATCCTTGACCATTCAATTGAAAAACGATGAGCATTTTGATTTAACTTTTTCAATAAATCAAAATCCTCTTCATAGCGATTATAATGGTCACAAGCAATACCAGCATCTTTAAACTTTGTCCAATCAGAATTTTTAATTCCACCTTCAACCTGATAGGCAGATGTTGCACTTCCCCAGAGAAAATTCTTAGGAAATTTTAATTCTTTTTCCATTAATTTATAATATCACACTTTGGTTAGTAATCTAAAAATTTTAACTTCTGTTTTTCTTTTAATCGCCAAACAATAAAACCCAAAATCAAATAAAAAACCGCCAGCCACAGCCAGTGGACATCTTCAAAAGTAAAAGAAGAAAAGGAAAAACCAGAAAATAAATCTATTACCTTGACTATGTAGGTTAAAAGCAGCCAGCAAAACCAAGATAAAACCTGACCTAAAGACTGAAAGATTATTCCCCCCAAGCCGAATAAAAACCCTAACCCAATGATAAAAGGAAGCAAAGGCAAAATTAAAATGTTAGCAATAGGAGCAACTAAAGAAATTCTTCCAAAATTATAAATTAAGATTGGTAAAGTAAAAATCTGGGCTGCCAAAGTCATGGAAATTATACTTCTTAAATTTATAAATTCTTTCTCGGGAATTTTTTTCAACCAATTCTGAAAAGCAGGCCCCAAATAAATAATTCCCATTACAGCTAAAAATGATAACTGAAAACCAACATCAAACCTCAAAAGTAGAGGATTAACAGCTAAAATACCTGTAGCCGCAAAAACAACTACCCGGGAAGAAGAACTTTTCC
>CAYYDV010000081.1:0-1767 GCA_964470765.1 uncultured Candidatus Saccharibacteria bacterium | reverse complement strand
ATGCTGGATTTTGTTCCCAAAGAACGGATTAAGGATGTTGTTTATTTTAATCCAGATGACCAAGATTTTCCCATTGCTTTTAATGCCATTGAACAAGTTGCTCCAGAGCATAGGCACCTGGTTGCCTCTGGTCTAATGGGAGTTTTTAAGAAAATTTGGCCAGATGTTTGGAGCGCTCGAATGGAATACATTTTACATAATTCAGTTTTAGCTTTATTAGAGTATCCCGGTTCAACCCTGCTTGGTATCAATAGGATTTTAGCTGATAAAGATTATCGAAATAAGATTATTGAAAAAACAATAGATCCAACTGTAAAAGCATTTTGGACCAATGAGTTTGCCAAATATCCGGATAGATTCCGCGAAGAGGCCGTGTCTCCTATTCAGAATAAAGTTGGTCAATTTATTTCTTCTCCTTTAATGAGAAATATTATTGGTCAAACTACTACTTCTTTTAATATTCGAGAGATAATGGATGAAGGCAAAATTTTAATTGTTAATCTCTCAAGAGGCAAGATAGGAGAAGACGCCAGTCATCTCCTGGGCGCCTTAATTGTTACTAAGATTCAGTTAGCTGCCATGAGTCGTGTTGATATTCCCGAGGAAGAAAGGAAAGACTTTTATCTTTACGTTGATGAGTTTCAGCATTTTGCTACTGAAGCTTTTGCTAGTATTTTATCAGAAGCCCGAAAATATCATCTTTGCTTAACTTTAACTCATCAATATATCACTCAAATGGATGAAACAGTTAGAGATGCTATTTTTGGAAATGTTGGAACTATTGTTAATTTTCGGGTCGGGGCTGCTGATGCTGAATTTTTAGAAAAAGAATTTTTACCGGAATTTAATGCTGACGATTTAGTTAATTTAGCAAAATATAATATTTATTTAAAATTAATGATTAATGGGGTTGCTTCCCGGGCTTTTAGCGCTACCACTTTGGCCCCATTTCCCAAGCCAGCCAAAAACTATAAAGAAGAAATTATAAAAGCTTCCAGAGATCAATACGGGACCAAGAGAAAAATAATTGAAGAAGAAATTTCTAAGTGGAGCGAGGCAATAATGACGGCAGTTATTGAAAAAGACAAGCCATTTGAGGCAGTTTGCGCTACTTGCAAAAAGAAAACCAGGGTTTCTTTCGAACCTGATGGAGTAAGGCCTGTTTATTGTCCAACTTGCCTTGAGAAAGCAAGAGCAGAGAGAACTAAGGAGAAGCCCGCCGCAAGCGAAAGCAAGCAGGCGGGCCCGCCTAAATCTGAAAGTTTTGGCGGGGAGGAACCCAAAAAACCTGTCCAAAGTGAGCCAGCCCCAAGCCCGCCTACTGACCCGCTTCACCAAAGCGACAGCGAGGCAAGCGGGAAAAAGCGAAAAGAAGTTGATATAGAAGGATTAAGAGAAGTCTTGTCAGAATCTTTAAAAAAAGAGGAATAATTCTTAGCTTTTTAGCTTTTAAGAACAGAGAATTTTTTCTCTGTTTTTTATTTTCCTATTTTTATGTTAAAGTAAAAATACTATGAGCAATATAGATAGATTGAAAAAAGTTCGAATTGATAAGCTGAAGAATTTGGAAAAAGTTGGGATTGATCCTTATCCAGCTGAAGTTTTGCGCACTCATACGAACCAGGAAGCACTGGATAATTTTAGTAAATTATCGAAAAAGTCCGCCCGAGGCGGATCGGCCTTTGGCCGAAGAATAACTTTAGTCGGACGGGTTCGTTCAATAAGAGGCCATGGCGGTTCTACTTTTTGCCATATCGAAGATGGCTC
>CAYYDV010000080.1:221-1784 GCA_964470765.1 uncultured Candidatus Saccharibacteria bacterium | reverse complement strand
AGTCCTTAAGAAAGTTTTAGAATTTAAAGATTTGGCCAAGATGCACAAAGAGATAAATCAGGTTTTGAACCAAATTGAAAAAATTATTGGGGATTCGGAAACAGAAAAGCAATCAATAGAGATAGAGACCACAAAATCAGATAAATTAATAACCGAATGTAAAGGGTTAGAAGAGTCGTTAGCTAAGTTAAATCAAGTATATGAATCACAAAAAGCAATTTTAAAAGCTGGACAAGGAGATTTAAGACAAGAAGAATTTTTTAATTTAGAAAGAAAGTTAAGACGCGAGAGAGATGATTTATCTGATTTGGAATCGCGAGGCCGAGAAGTGAAGTGGTTACAGAATCAGTTAGAAAATGATTTTAAAGAATTAAAACAAGATTTGGCGCGAACAGGAATTGAATATGATGAAATTAAAGGCAATAAGAATATAGAGAAAACAATTGAATCTAGTGAAGAGCTTGAGGAAAAAACCAATCATCTCAAATATAAAATAGAAGAGATTGGCGGCGTTGACGAGATTACTTTGCAAGAGTATGAAGAAACAAAGAAACGCTATAGTAATCTTTCTAAAAAACTTGAAGATTCAAAAAAAGCAAAACAGGATTTAGAGAATTTAATTAAACAATTAACAAAAGAAATTGGAGGACAGTTTGAGAAAAACTTTCAAGTAATTAATGATAATTTTAATAAATATTTTCGTTTACTATTTAATGGAGGTAGAGTCTATCTTAAGCAGGTGACTGGGAATAGAAACAGGATTATTGATGAGTATAGCGAGGATAAAGAGGATCTTGACAGCGAATACGAGCCAGAGGAAGAAGTAATTGAGAAGGGGATTGAAATAAAAGCAAGTCTTCCAGGGAAAAAAATTAAAGATTTAAGAATGTTTTCTGGGGGAGAAAAAGCTCTTACCTCAATTGCTTTACTTTTTGCTATAATTAGTTCGAATCCTCCGCCGTTTTTAGTTTTAGATGAAGTAGATGCTACTTTAGACGAAAGTAATTCTCGGCGCTTTGCCAAGCTTTTAGGGGAGTTTAGTAAAGATACTCAGTTTATCATCGTCACGCACAACCGCGAGATCATGAATCAGGCCAATGTTCTTTATGGGATAACAATGGGAGATGATGGTGTTTCCAAACTTCTTTCACTGAAGCTGGAGAAATGATTGACTTTTTTTAAAAATTAAGTATTATTTAAGTAATATGTTAAAAATTAGATTACAGCGCGTTGGGAAAAAGAATGCCCCGAGTTATCGGGTGGTTTTGGCTGAGCATACAGCTCCTCCTCAAGGAAAATTTCAGGAAATATTAGGTCTTTACAATCCACGGAAAAAAGAAAAAAGTTTTAAAAAGGAAAGAATAGAACATTGGCTTTCAAAAGGCGCTCAACTTTCACCAACAGTTCATAATTTATTAGTTGACGAGAAAATCCTTACAGAACCGAAACTTAAAGCGTGGAGGCCGAAGAAGAAAAAGCAGGAAAAGCCAAAGGAAGAGAAACCAGTTGAAGAGAAACCAGTTGAAGAGAAACCAGTTGAAGAGAAACCAGTTGAAGAGAAAC
>CAYYDV010000080.1:0-121 GCA_964470765.1 uncultured Candidatus Saccharibacteria bacterium | reverse complement strand
CAGTTGAGAAATCAAAGCCAGAAGAAAAGAAAATTGAAAAGGAAGAAGTAAAAAAAGAAAAGAAAGAAGAAAAGAAGGGTTGACAAAATTTCCATATAGGAATATAATATAATGTAAAGTA
>CAYYDV010000079.1:0-1804 GCA_964470765.1 uncultured Candidatus Saccharibacteria bacterium | reverse complement strand
ATAAGGGCGGGCCGACCATCACCTAAAATAGTGATTCCCGCAAAGCCTTTGTTTTGTCTTAAAATCCCGGTTAAGGGCTTAATCACAATTTCTTGACCAGTCATAAGTTCATCGGCTACTAATCCAGCTACTGGCCTATTTTCTTTTTTGACAATAATAACAATCTCTGTTCGCTTTGGCTCTTCTGTTCTTTCTTCCCCTTCTACTCTCTCTATTTTGTTATAACCTCTCATTGCTCCAAGCACATCAGAAAAAAGAGAAGAGAACAACTTATCCAATCTCACCAAGGAAATATTTTGTTCATCAACCAAAGCTGTTTCCGTATCAAGAACTTTCTTTATCTCTTTGGCTGGCACCCTAACCAGTCGGACAATCTGGGAAAGAGGTAGGGCATAAATTTGCCTACTTACCTTAAAAAGCAAAGCCTGAATAATAGCCAGGGTAAGAGGGAGTCTTAGAGCAAACTTTACTCCCTGACCAGTTTCTTCTACTGGTGTTTCTAGACTAACTGTTCCCCCTAAAGATTCTATTCTTGTCTTTACAATATTTAGACCAACCCCTCTTCCTGAAGTTTCAGTAACCTTGGCTGAAGTGGACAAACGAGGATGATAGATTAAATCTATTATTTGGTCTCGGCTTAAATCCTGAGCTTTTTGAGTAGTAATAATTCCCTTCTTTATAGCTGACTGCTTTATTGCCTCTAAATCAAAGGGTTCTCCAGTATTAGCTACTTCAATGATGATATAACCTTTCTCCCGTCTGGCTATAAGAGAAACTTTACCTTGTTTCTCAATTCCATGGTCAACAGCATTTCTTAATAAATGAACTAAAGGTTCGCCAATTTTATCAAGAATAGTTCTATCTAATTCAATTTCTTTTCCTTCCATCTCAAGCTCAACAATCTTTTTCTGTCTCTTGGCCAAATCCCTGAGCATTCGAGGAAAACGCTCAAAGATTTGACCAATAGGCACCATCCTGGCTTGGGTAACATTATATTGAAGATCGCTGACTAATCTGCCCAGGACATCAATAGCCACCGGTAAATCATCATAATTCTTACTATCAGCTACTTGGGCCAGCCGCATTTTATTAACCAAAAGCTCCTCAGCTAAATTCATTAAATTATCAAGGGTTTCAGTCTCTACTTTAATCTCTTCAATTGTTCGAATAGTCTCTGGCCGCTCAGCTAATTCAACACCTCCAGCCCCTATCTCTTTTTCTCCTTCTTTTCTTTTCTCAACCTTCTTTAATAAATTATGAAGATACTTTACTAAGTCAGTAGTAACTAATTCTGGCTGATCTTTTTCTATAGTATCTAAACTGGTTTCGATTGTATCAAGGCACTTGAAGAGGAAATCAATTGTTTCCGGCTTTAGTCTTATTTTCCTTGCCCTTACTCCATCAAAGGCATCTTCCATGGCATGACAGAGATTAGATAGCTCATTAAATCCCATAGCCGCTGACATGCTTTTTAAAGTATGGCTAGCCCGCATTAATTCATTGGCCAGTTTTATATCAGAAGGCTTTTTCTCTAACTTTAGCAAAGAGTTATTTAAGGTTTGAAGGTGCTCTCGTCCTTCAGTCAGAAAGATTTTTTTATATTTTTGCTGTTGAATCATAGCAACTCTAACCTTTTAGCCAGTTAATAATCTCAGTACTCGTCCGCCTATTCTTTCTGCTGGTAATACCTCGTCCACCATTCCCTGCTCAATTGCTCTTCTGGGCATACCGAATATCAATGAAGACTCTTCATCCTGAGCAATAATTTCTCCTCCAGCTTTATCAATTGCTTTAAGCCCTTCTA
>CAYYDV010000078.1:0-1868 GCA_964470765.1 uncultured Candidatus Saccharibacteria bacterium | reverse complement strand
TCAGAAAAGATAAATTAGGACCTAAAGCTTATCAGTTTTTCTTGGATAATTTTGATATTGGAGATTTTATTGAAGTTAAAGGAATTTTATTCAAGACAAAAAAAGGAGAAAAGACGATTGAAGCTCAGGATTTTAAGATTTTAACCAAGTCTTTACTTCCTCTTCCGGAAAAATGGCATGGCTTGAAAGATATTGAAGAAAGATACAGAAAAAGATATTTAGATTTAATTTTCAATCCTGAAGTTAAAGAGAAATTTGAAATGAGGTCAAAGATTATTAGGGAGATTAGAAACTTCTTAGAGAAAAAAGAGTTTTTAGAAGTAGAAACTCCAATTTTACAAACAATCTATGGAGGGGCTAAAGCTCAGCCTTTTAAAACCCATCTCAATGCCTTAGATCTTGATTTATATCTAAGAATTTCTCTGGAGCTTTATTTAAAGAGGTTAATCATTGGTGGTTTTGGAAAGGTTTATGAAATTGGTAAATGTTTTCGGAACGAGGGAATTGATAGATTCCATAACCCTGATTTTACGATGCTTGAGTTTTACTGGGCTTATGCCGATTACAAAGATTTAATGAGGTTTACCGAAGAAATGCTCAAGAGCTTAATTAAGAAAATAAAAGGTTCGCTGAGGATAAAATACAGAGATAAAGTTATTGATTTTAAAACTCCCTGGCCGAGAATTGAATTTTCTCAACTTTTGAGAAAAGAAACCAAAATAAATATTGAAGAAATTCATTTGGAAGCTCTAAAAAAAGAAGCCAAGAAGTTAGGAATTAAGGTTGAAAAAGGAGAAGGGAAGTCTGAAATTGCTGACAAAATTTATAAGAAAGTTTGTCGGCCTAAAATCTGGAATCCAACCTTTATAATTCATCATCCTTTGGAGGCATTTCCCTTAGCTAAATCCCTTGAGAAAAACCCTAAGAAATTGGCCAATTTTCAATTAGTTGTAGCTGATTGGGAACTGGTTAACGCTTTTTCAGAGTTAAATGATCCCTTTGAGCAAAGAAAAAGATTTGAAGAGCAAGAGGAACTTTATAAAAAAGGATTTAAAGAAGCTCAAAGAATGGATAGAGATTTTTTGGAGGCCTTGGAATATGGAATGCCACCAGCCGCTGGTTTTGGAATGGGAATTGATAGAATAGTAGCTTTATTAACTGATTCCCATAGTTTAAGAGAGGTGATACTTTTTCCAACAATGCGCCCAAAAGAATAATATGCTAGATATTAAATTTATTCGTCAAAATCCTAAAAAAGTAAAAGAAGGCGCCCTAAATAAAGGAGTTAAAGTTGATATTGACCGACTTTTAGAATTAGATGAGAAAAGACGAGCCGCCCTAAAAACTTTAGAAGATTTAAAAGCCAAGAAAAATAAAGCCAGTAAAGAAATTGCTAGGTCGAAGAATAAGAAAAAGAAAGAAAAAATTATTTCTCAGATGAGAGAAATTGATAAAAAAGAAGATAGTCTTAAGGAAGAGTTTAAGAAAATTGAAAAAGAATTCAATGATTTAATGCTTCAGGTTCCTAATTTACCTCTGGCTGATGTTCCAATAGGAAAAGATGAAACTGGAAATGTGGTTTTAAGGGAAGTAGGTAAGAGACCAGAGTTTAAATTTGAGCCTCGAGATTATTTAGAAATTGCTGAAAAATTAGATTTAATTGATATTAAAAGAGCAGCTAAGGTTTCAGGAACTAGATTTGGTTTCCTGAAAAAAGAAGCTGCTCTTTTAGAATTTGCTTTAATTAATTTATCTTTCGATGTTTTAACTAAAGAAGGTTTTATTCCTCTAATTGCTCCAGTGATGATAAAACCAGAAATGATGCAAGGAATGGGCTATCTTGAGAGAGGAAAAGATGATATCTATTT
>CAYYDV010000077.1:0-1886 GCA_964470765.1 uncultured Candidatus Saccharibacteria bacterium | reverse complement strand
CCCTATTTTGAAGTACCGGCCGGTAAAACCTCAGATTCTTATCTAAAAGAACTTTGCCAGGAAGGATTAAAGAGAAGATATGGTCCTCTCTCCAAAAAAGAAGCGGTTGAGCGAATGAATTACGAACTGGCTGTTATTGAACAAACGGGCTTTGCTTCTTATTTCCTTATAGTCCAAGATTTTGTTAACTGGGCTAAAAAGAACAGGATTGTCGTCGGACCAGGCCGGGGCAGCTCAGCTAGTTCCTTAATTGCTTATCTTTTGAACATCACTGATGTTGATCCAATAAAATATGATTTATTATTTCAAAGATTTCTAAATCCAGAGCGAATTTCTCCGCCAGATTTTGATATTGATTTTACTGACCGACGAAGAGACGAGGTAATAAATTATATAGCCCAAAAATATGGCCGAGACAAGGTAGCCCAAATTATTACTTTTGGAACCATGGCCGCCCGAGCCGTGGTCAGAGATGTTGGAAGAGCTCAAGGTCTCCCTTATGATCTTTGTGACCGAATTGCTAAAACTATTCCTTTTGGCTTTACTCTAGATCAAACCTTAGAGAAAATCCCTGAATTTCGCCAGCTTTATGAAACAGACAACAAAACCAGGAAACTAATTGATTTTGCTAAGAAATTAGAAGGTTGTGCTCGCCACGCCTCAACCCATGCCTGTGGAGTAGTAATTTCCAAAGAGCCCTTAGAGGAAATAGTTCCTCTCCAACATCCGGTCCAGGATGAAGAAGTAATTGTTACCCAATATGAAATGCATTCATTGGATGATTTAGGTTTATTAAAGATAGATATCTTGGGATTAAAAAATTTAACCATTATTGAAGATACCTTAGCTCGAATTTACAAAGTTCAAAATAAGTCATTTAAGATAGAGGATATTCCCTTAGATGATAAAAAAACCTATGAGCTTTTACAAAGAGGAGATAGCACTTCTGTCTTTCAGTTGGAAAGCGAAGGAATGAAAAGATACTTAAAGCAGCTCAAACCAACTGAGTTCGAAGATATTATTGCTATAGTTGCTCTCTACCGACCAGGACCAATGCAATTTATTCCAGAATATATCAGAGGGAAGCACCACAAGAAAAAAATTGAATATCTCCATCCTAAATTAGAACCAATTCTGAAAAAGACCTACGGAATAATGGTTTATCAGGAAGAACTAATGCAAATTGCCCAAGAATTAGCTGGATTCTCTTTGGCTGAAGCTGATGTTTTAAGAAAGGCTGTCGGCAAGAAAATAAAAAATCTTCTTCTAGAGCAAAAAGAAAAATTTGTTGGGGGAGCAATAAAGCAAGGGATTAAAAAAGAAATTGCTCAAAAAATCTGGGAATGGGTTTTGCCTTTTGCTCGTTACGGATTCTGTAGAGCCCACGCCGCTTCTTATGCCACTACTGCTTATCGAACTGCTTATCTCAAAACTCATTATCCCTCTGAATTTATGGCCGCGGTTTTAACCTCGGAAAAGAATGATATTGAACGGATTTCGGAACTAATTACCGAATGTAAAAAAATGGGAATTGAAGTCTTAAACCCGGATATAAATGAAAGTTTTAGAAATTTTTCAGTTATTCCTAAGCAAAACAAAATAAGGTTTGGGCTTTTAGCCATAAAAAACGTAGGTCATAATGTAGTAGAATCAATTATTACCGAAAGAAAAGAGAAAGGTCCCTTTAAATCAATTTCTGATTTTGCTTCCCGGATTAATTCCGGAGTCTTAAATAAGAAATCTTTGGAAAGTCTAATCAAGGCTGGAGTCTTAGATAAATTAGAAGAAAGAAATAAGTTACTCTCTAACGTTGAAAGGATTTTAAATACTAACCGAGAAATCCAAAGAACTAAAGCTAATCATCAAAAAAATCTATTTGGAGACCT
>CAYYDV010000076.1:0-1891 GCA_964470765.1 uncultured Candidatus Saccharibacteria bacterium | reverse complement strand
TTCTATTTACGTTGATTATTATAGTCCTCCTGCTGGTACAGACCTGGTTGAATGGATTAAAGAAAACTTTCCTCACTATGACGATATTCCCGATGAGATAAATATGGAGATAGACGGAATACCAGCTTTGAGGGTTTATACTCCTTTTTCAGGAATGGCTTGGTCTCAAGAAGACATTTACTTCATTAAAAATGATAAAGTTTTTCAGATTAGTATGTTAAATGTGGACGACGAAGGCAATAGAGCGCTGTACGATAAAATACTTTTTACTTTTAAGATTTCGGAGTAATTAATCCCATCGGACAGGTTCGAATGGCGTTCAGTTGGGGGAGCACTTCGGCAAGGAGTTCGGCTGAGGTTCACTCGAAGCCCTCAGCGCAAGCCACTTAAAAATCGCCATTTCGGCGGTTTTTTGGTAGAATAAGATAGAATAAGAGAAAATAAAAATTAAAAGGTCGGAGAGTTTAAAATTAAATAAAGCCTAAAATGGAAAAACATTCTTCAGTTAGAACAATTTATCTTTACCTCTTTACTTTAGTTGGTCTGGCTTTAATAACTGTTGGTGGGGTTAGATTTGTAGATATGGGCTTGAAAGCATTTGTATTTACTCAAGCAGAGCAAGAAGAACGGATTCGCCATAAATATCCCCCTATGTTACCTATAATGCAGATAGAGGGTTATGAAGAAAGCGGAGAGACAACTCAAGAATTGACCTTGAGAGAGAAGCAAGCGATTAAAAGTTGGACAGAGGATTACAAAAGATGGCAGGAAGAGGAATCTAAAATAAACTATCTTACTGTTAAAAGGCATCGAGAGGCTTCCCAAAATTTAGCATTTATTTTAATTGGTCTTCCTCTGTATCTCTATCACTGGCGGATTATCAAAAGAGAGAGGAAGAAAACAAAATAGTACTAGGTCTATTTTTTACGATTTGTGGTTGAGGAATCTTTTAGATTAGAAATTAAATAAAAAAACAGGAGCAGGCAATTATTTGGCTACTCCTTTTTATTTTTTTCTGGGATTCTCTTTTAGTTATTCCTTATTTGTTTTGTGTCAAAAGAACGAAGAGGAAGTCGGAACTTTCTGATGAGTTCATTAATCAAATATTCTTTTTCCATCTTTTGGGACCAGCCCTCTAAATGAATCTTGCCTTCAGGGACTGGGGGTATTTCCCAGTTGCAATCAGTTTCAAGATGCTCTTGAGGAAGAATAACTCCGAATTT
Source organism: uncultured Candidatus Saccharibacteria bacterium (assembly GCA_964470765.1). Taxonomy (GTDB): domain Bacteria; phylum Patescibacteriota; class Minisyncoccia; order Minisyncoccales; family JAGGXC01; genus CAYYDV01. Next base: position 668 of record CAYYDV010000076.1, on the reverse strand, counting down.
TTCTTTCACTTCTCCAACCCAACGTTCAAATTTTTTTAGGTCATTCTTGATTTTTCCATGGGTCTTACCAGTTGGTTCCGGGAATTCTATCTGAGCCATATTTTTATAAGTTATTAATCTTGTCTGCATGGCTATTGTTCTAATTTTTTTCCAGTATTCTAACTCTGTTTCCGGTTCTTCTTCTAAATTAATCTTTACCACCTCGTTCGCATATTAAAAAATCTCTCTCTTTCTGTCAACTCCGCCCCGCTGGGGGTTGACAGAATTAAATAGGGGGTATATATTTAAAAAACATTTCTTTTTTTGTTTAGAGCGTCTGACGCTTCTTAAATGAAACAAAAGAAAGTGTCGTGCTCTTCAAGTCTTATACTAAAAATTTAGCCATAAGAAAGTTAGGAGTAGGTCGTTAACCCTTCGACAAAGCTCAGGGTTAATGCTGAGCAAAGCCGAAGCATTAAATTAATTAAATTTTAAGATAAAAAGATGGAAAGCAAACTTTATGTAGGAAGTCTTTCTTACGACACGACCGAAGATAGTCTTAAGGATTTATTTTCCAAAGCTGGTACCGTAAGTTCAGTAACCATCATCATAGATAAAATTTCTGGTAGATCAAAAGGATTTGGCTTTGTAGAAATGTCTTCAGAAGAAGAAGCCAAAAAAGCAATAGA
>CAYYDV010000075.1:0-1968 GCA_964470765.1 uncultured Candidatus Saccharibacteria bacterium | reverse complement strand
AAAATAAATATTTTAGAAGCAACCAAGATAGCTACGAAAAGAGCAGTTAAGAATTTAGAAAAGAAATTAAAAAATAGGAAAATTGATTTTTTAATTATTGATGGTAATTTCGGAATTGATTCAGATGTTCCTCAAAAATCAATTATAAAAGCTGATGAAAAAGTTTTTTCGGTAATGGTTGCTTCTATCATTGCTAAGGTGACCCGGGATAGAATGATGTTGAGATATCATAAAAAATATCCTTGCTATAAATTTGATAGCCATAAAGGTTATCCCACTAAAGCTCATTGCCGACTTCTTAAAAAGAATGGTCCTTGTAAAATTCATAGGAAAACTTTTAGACCGGTTAAATATTTAAGAAAAAAACCATCAGGTAAGACCTAGTGGTATGGTATTTTTTTATTCTTTCATTAAACTTGTCAAGTAATTAATTTTCTGTTAGTATTGTAAACAGTTTTGATTTTAGAAATATGGCTGTTCCCAAACAAAGACATACCAAATCTAGAAGGAATAAACGTCGAATGCATATCTTTGCTAGAACCCCCACTTTAATAAAATGTCCCAAGTGTGGTAAATTTGTTTTGCCCCATACTATTTGTTGGAATTGTGGTTTCTATAAAGGCAAAGAGATAATTAATGTTTTAGAAAAGTTAGAGAAGAAAGAGAGGAAGAAAAAAGAAAAAGAAATAAAGGCGGGTGGAGAAGAAAAGAAAGAAAAGAAGTCTTTAACTTGGGAAGGACTTTCTAAAAAATAACTTTAATAAAATGGGCAGTAGACATCTTTCTCGTTCAATTGTCATGCAAAGCCTATATGAATGGGATTTTTACGGTCAGAAAGATAAAGAATTGAAGAAGATCGTTGAGAGAAACATTAAAGAATTCGGGCCTGGTTTGGAAGAAGTTGATTTTATTTGGAATTTAATTAAAGGGATAACTTCTCGTTTACCCCAGCTTAATAAGGTTATTGAGAAAGCAGCTCCCGAATGGCCAATTGATAAGATAACTATTGTTGACAGAAATGTCCTTAGAATAGGGCTTTATGAATTATTATATGAGAATAAAGAAGAAGTGCCTCCTAAGGTAGCTATCAATGAGGCCATAGAGTTGGCTAAGAGTTTTGGCGGTGAAAGTTCGGGAAAGTTTATCAACGGCGTTCTGGGAACGATTTACAAAGAAATGGAGAAAATAAAAAAGTAGTTTTATGAAGAAGGATTTTTCTCTTCTGGAAAAAAAGTTAAATCTAAAATTTAAAAATAAAGACCTCTTGGTTCAAGCTTTTGTTCATCGGTCTTATTTAAATGAACACCCTGATTTTGAAGTAGGCCACAATGAAAGATTGGAATTTTTAGGTGATGCGGTTTTGGAATTAATAGTTACTGAATATCTCTATAAGAAATATCCCAATAAGCCAGAAGGAGAATTGACCAATTGGAGAGCAGCTCTGGTTAATGCTCGTCAGTTAGCTGATGTAGCTGAAAAACTGGACTTAAACGAGTTTCTTTTACTTTCTAAGGGAGAAACTAAAGATATTGATAAAGCCCGTCGCTATATTCTAGCCGATAACTTTGAAGCTTTAATTGGAGCAATTCACCTTGATTTAGGTTATAGAGCTAGTGAAGAATTTATTAAGAAATATTTATTAAAAGAATTGCCCCATATTATTAAGGCTGGCTTATTCAGAGATCCTAAGTCTCGTTTTCAGGAAGAAGCTCAGGAAAGATTGGAAATTACCCCCATCTATAAGGTTTTAGAAGAATGGGGACCCGACCATGCCAAACACTTCTTGGTGGGAGTATTTTTAAATAAAGAATTAGTGGCCAAGAGTGAAGGTTCTTCCAAGCAAGAGGCTGAGGTCAAAGCAGCTGAACAAGCTTTAGAAATTAAAAATTGGTAAGGCGCTCGGCAACAAAGTTTTCAAAGTACCGACCCTCAAAATCCCAGCGAGATTTTGGGGTCTGCTTTCTCGCC
>CAYYDV010000074.1:0-2086 GCA_964470765.1 uncultured Candidatus Saccharibacteria bacterium | reverse complement strand
CATTCCGAAGCGACGAATAAAACTTTCATAGTATTTTAATTAGGTAAATATTCTTTTGCTTTTAAAAGAAGTTTTTTAATTTTATTAGTATATGCTGCTTTTTCTTTCTTATTCATAAATTTCCAGCCTTTTGCGGTAAAAGCAGTATAATAATGTATTTGATCTAAAAAGATTTTAGATAAAAAAGGTTTAATTTCTTTAAGTGTTTCTTGATAATTCAATTTATTCAATTTGCAGTAAGTTGTTAAAAGTAATTTTTGAAGATCTTTAATATTTTTAGAATTTAATTTATTTGGCCATACTTCTTTAGGAAATTCTAGTGATCCGTAAATTGTTGCTACATCCATAAGTGGAGGGCCGAAACCGAAGCGATCGAAATCAATAACAAAAAAATACTTAGGATTAATGATGATATTTCCAGAATAAAGATCATTATGAATGACCGTCTTTTTAAAATACCAAATTTTATCTACAAAGTTTAATTTATTAGGTGGAATTAAAAAGTTTTTGACCCGAGGAAGTAAATCTTTTGCTACCTTCATTATTTCTACATAACCTTTCTTTTTAAGAAATAAAGCCTTAGGTAAATTTTCCTTTTTTGGTGTTGTGTTATGAAGTTTAGTTAACCAAAGGGCAGTTTTTTTAAGATTTTTCTTAACAACACTTAAATTTTCTTTTTCTATTATTTCAGCAAGAGGTGTTCCTGAAGCTTCTTCATAAATTAAGAGATTTATGTCTTTTAAAAAATCAATTGGTTTAGCAATTTGTAAATTTCCTTTTAAGAATACTTTTTTATTAAGATAACTCATTACTTCCCAAACTGGCTTTTTTGATTTTAATTTCTTGGCAGTGCCTCTTAAAATTTTCTTTTTATTGTTATTAAAAAAAACAACATATTTTACTAAACATGTTTCTTTTGCCCAATCAGGAGAAACTTTTTCTATCTTTATATCTTTAATTTTATATTTCTTAAAAGATGGGAAATAAGTATTCTTTTTTCTTTTGAAAAGTTTCTGAATGTATGAGGGATTAACAGCTTGAAAGATGTCTTTAGTCATAAATAATTAAATTCTTCTGGTTTCTGGTTGGCCAGGTTGCATTCTTTTATATTTCTCTTTATATTTATCCATCAATTTTCTTATCTTGACATCAGGAACTTCTGTTCTTAATAAGTCTACGGCATGGATAGCATCATAAATATCATTTTTTGTTTCTAATTTCCAAATTGCATCTCGCCATAAAATTGCTTTTTCGAAGTTCTTCTTTCTAGCTGCTTCTCGCATCTTTTCTTCAATTAAATCTTTAAAAGCATTGTATACCTCAGGCTTATTACTTTCTAAAGTCCTTTTTTTAAATGGAACTTTAGCATTTTCTCTATACTTCTTAGCTTTTTGGCCGATCTTTCCACTTCTTTGCCACCAGAAAGCAATAGAAAGAATATGCCTATAATATTTTTCTCCTTTTTCAATTTCTGATTTCTTTAATGAAGGAAAGGATTTAAAAGCAGCAAGAAGAGCCCAAGCGCCTTTTTCAATCATTTCAATGCTCCACCAAGGTTCTCCTGAAGCCCAGAAAAATTGATCTGATGCTAAAGCTATATCTAGTTTCTCTTGAGTTCTCTTTGAGCATTTTTTATTTTTGATTGTTTTCCTGACATAATTCAGGAATTTCCATTGTAATTGATGTACTTCATTTTTGGGATCTTTCCATGAGTAAAATTGAATACCTTTATTGATTTCTTCTTGAGAAGAAGCCCAAGTAGCTGACCAAGGACTTACCTTTCCTTCAACCTTAAAGTATTTTGGTAATTCTGATATGAAAATTTGTTTTGGTTTATCAAGAGAAATAATTTTGAATAAAGTTTCTTCTAAGCCAGGACGATGATGTCCAAATGTTTCACCATCCATTGCTGTGCAAAGATAGACATCTTTTTTTAAATCTTCTCCTATGGCATCAATGAACCCTTTCTTAGTTCTGACTACAGCACTCATTAAACAATTAGAAACTCTTCTTTCTCTAAAAACAGCAATTAAATTATCTGTTCCTTTTATAGTGTTTAATTTATCTTTTGGAGGGGGAACGAATT
>CAYYDV010000073.1:0-2178 GCA_964470765.1 uncultured Candidatus Saccharibacteria bacterium | reverse complement strand
ATGCCCCGGCCAACCAAAACAAATCTAGGATCCCTGATTAATTCATTATGAACTGTTTGCGGCAATGTAAAAGTTTTCGAAGTTAAACCCAGCTGGTCAATAGATTTGGCTATCTCGGTAAAATGGAGAGGACGATTATTTTTCTTCAAAGCTAAGTAAGCTTCGTCTTTAACTCCCCGAGGAGTGACCTCTGGCCATTCTTGTAAACCAAACAAGCCTTCTGGGCTTTGTTCTATCTTTTTGGAAATTTCTAAATAAGAAAGTAAAGCCCGGGAGGTTAATTTGTTTTTTGACTTAAAATCTTTTTTGAAAATCTTTAAAACTTCTGTCTCGGAGATTAATTTTTTCTCTGTCTCAAATTCACCTACAAAATTCTCAATAATTTCTTGAGCTAAGTTCAAAGAATCTGAGTTAACAGTCCACAAGGGATAAAAATCTTTTGTTTCAGAAAATCTAAGAAATGGCTCTCCTAAAGTTAACCAAAATAAGGTCTGGTTTTGAGCTTTTGGAGAAAATTGAGCAAGCAATAAATCCTCTCTTTTCAAATCACCATTTTCTTTGAATTGACTAATAAAAGTCTGGAAGATTTTTTGATAGAGAGATTTTTTAATTTCTTTCTTTATAAGATTAACTCCTATTTCTTCAATCTGTCTGACCCTTTCTCTGCAAATCCCATAACCCTCGCCAATAGACTCCAGGGTCTCTCGCTCATCTTTCTCCAAACCAAACCTTCTTTCAACAACATCTTTAGTTCTTCCGGGTAGACTTTTTAATAAATCACGATGAATTTTTTGGTAATTAGAATGTTTTTCCATATGTTCTTATTTGTCTCAATTCCTTAGAATATGCCGAAGGCATTCAAGGTTCTGCCGAAGGCAGGTCCTTAGAAGGATATTGAGATAAAAAATTAAAATATTTCTTTATCTAAACACATTTCAAATCCTTAGTCAAGGTTTTTTCCACTTCAACCAACTTACCAAAATAGGAGAAGCCAGACATATTGAAGAGTAAGTTCCCAGGGCTATACCCAAGATTAAAGCCAGACTAAAGTATCTCAAAGTATAGCCCCCGAAAAAGAAGATAGCTAAGAGAACAAATAAAGTAGTTAAAGAAGTGCTCACTGACCGAGAAAGAGTCTGATTCAAACTCCGGTTGACTGCTTCTTTGAAAGGCAAGTTCTTCTTTAAAAGATTTTCTCTTATTCTATCAAAAACTACTACTGTATCATTAACTGAATAGCCAAAAACCGTTAGTAGAGCAGTAATAATCGGAACTGAAATTTCAACCCCATAAATTTTCCCCAAAACAGCGAAGACTCCAATAGGAACAAGGACATCGTGGAAAAGAGCAATGAGGGTAGCTATTCCATACTGCCAGGATTTTACTGGTCGAGAAACTCTTTGAAAAGCAAAAGTAACATAGAAAAGTATGGAAACCAAAGCTAAAACTATAACCAGCTTAGTCTTTTGTTTAACTTCTCGGCCAATCACGGGACCGATAGTTTCAAATCTAATTTCTTCCAATTTTCTACTTTCTCTCAGTTCCCCTAAAATCTCTTGGTGGGTATCTTCAGAGATTTCCTTCAGCCGCAGAATAACCCCATTTTCTCCGGTGGGCTGGATAAGAATCTCTCCCAAATCTAAATCAGCTAAATTATCTTTTATTTCCTGATTGGAAGGTCTCGTTTCTTCGTAGGCAACCTCTAAGATGCTTCCGCCAGTAAAATCGATTCCCAGCTTCAAGCCAAAAACACCTAAAGAAATTATGCTTCCTAAAACTAAAATTCCGGAAATTAGAAAGAAAATTTTACGATATTTAAGAAAATTTATTTCCATAATTTTTCCCATTTTTCAAATCTGGTATTTATGAAACATCTTAGAAGGTTTCTGGTAATGAAAATTGCCGAAAATAAACTAAGCAAAATTCCCAGACCTAAAGTAAAAGCGAAACCCTTAACAAAACTAGTTCCAAAACTAAACAGAATAAAAGCTACGATTAAGGTAGTTAGATTACCGTCTCGGATTGAGGGCCAGGCCCGATTAAAACCATCTTCAATAATCTTTTCAAAATCTTTTCCTTCTCTTCTTTCCTCCCTCATCCGAGAGAAAATCAAAACATTGGCGTCAATAGCCATCCCTATTGATAAGATAAAACCAGCAATCCCGGCTAAGGTCAGAG
>CAYYDV010000072.1:0-2195 GCA_964470765.1 uncultured Candidatus Saccharibacteria bacterium | reverse complement strand
TTTATTATCAGAACAAAGAATTTCAGAAAGCTCAAGCTGAGTTTGAAAGAACGGTCTTACTTAATCCCAATTACTCAAATGCTTTATATTTCTTGGGTTTAACTTACAATCAATTAGGCGAAAAAGAAATGGCAATTGGGATATTCAACAGAGTTTTAATTCTAAATCCCGGCAATTCACAAATTGAGAAAATTATAGACAATTTGAGAACCGGGAGACAAATTTTAGAAGGGATAGTTGAAGAAGAGCCCCCAATTGTTCCTATTGAAGAAGAGCACCCCGAAATTGAAGAATAGGGGCTGCCGGGCTTAGTTGTTGAGATTTGTTGGGCATCGGGGCTTGCCCTCACGACCAAACAAGGACAGCCCGCCCGGGGCGGAAAAATTAACAAAGTTGGTCCTTGTTATGGTGTGAGGGCTTGACATTTTTTCTTGAAAAGATTAGAATCTAAATGTTAGTGTTTGTATACTAAAAAGAGAGATATTTTATTTTAAAAATATCTCTTTTATGTATTTGATTTCTCTTTCCCTTTAGACAATTTAAAAAAATCTTTTACCCAGTTAAATAAAATCTGGAAGATTTTAATTTGCGAAGCAAATTATTTAACCGGGTGAATCCTAAAAAAGTTAGGGCATTTTTAATTTTTCATTCCACGATATGAAAACTAAAAGTTTTTCAAAATCAAAGATTTCTCTGCCTCTACCTTATTTATTAAGTCTCCAAAAAGAGAGCTGGCAGTGGTTTTGGGAGGAGGGTTTAAAAGAGCTTTTTTCTGAAATTTTTCCTATTCGGGATTATACCGGTAAAGAGCTTGAGCTTTGGTTTTTAGATTATGAACTGGATAAGCCAAAGTATAAAACCGACTTGGAGGCTAAACAAAATAACGATTCTTATGAAGCATCTTTGCGAGTCAAAGCAAAATTAGTCAACCTTAAAACAAAAGAGATTAAAGAACAGGATATTTTTTTAGCTGATTTCCCCTTAATGACTGAAAGGGGAACTTTTGTTGTTAATGGAATTGAAAGAGTGGCAATCTCTCAACTTATTCGCTCTCCCGGGGCTTTTTTTACTCTCCAGACCGTTCAGGGAAGGAATCGTTTTGGCGCTAAAATTATTCCTAACCGAGGATCCTGGCTTGAATTTGAAACTGAGGCCTCAGGATTTATCGCGGTAAAGATTGACCGGAAAAGAAAGGTAGCAGCTACTACTTTATTGAAGGCTCTCGGAGGATGGGACAATGAGCAAATAAAAAAGATTTTTCAGGATCTTGAACAAGGTTCAGAAATAAAATACATTGAAGAAACCTTAAAACGAGACCTAACCCAAAATCAAGGGGAAGCTTTAGTTGAAATCTACAGACGGCTGCGGCCAGGAGATTTAGTAACACCCGATACGGCAAAAGAACTAATAGAAAGTGTATTTTTTAATTTTGAGAGATATGATTTATCTAAAGTTGGCCGATGGAGAATGTGGCAGAGATTGCCGGAACTCAAAGCTCAAAGCTCAAAGCTCAAAACCACAGCTCAAAAGTCAAAAGTTGAGCCGAAGATTATACCTGAAGATAGAGTTTTGAAGCCAGAAGATATAGTGGCAGTAATGAGGGAAATAATAAAGTTGAATAATGACCCTGAGGGAAAGCCAGATGAAATTGATCATTTGGGGAACCGAAGGGTGAGAACCGTGTCGGAACTTTTGCAAAACAGATTGAGAGTGGGTTTAATGAGAATGGAAAGGATGATAAAAGACAGGATGTCCACTTTGGATATTTATACTTTAACCTCTGCTCAATTAATTAATCCCCGGCCGGTTATGGCAGTTATTAAGGAATTTTTTACTTCTTCCCAGATGTGCCAATTTATGGATAACGAAAATCCTTTGGCGGAATTAGAACACAAAAGAAGATTGTCAGCTACCGGGCCCGGAGGACTAACTCGGGAGAGGGCAGGATTTGAAGTCAGAGATGTTCAACCCTCCCATTACGGAAGAATTTGCCCAATTCAGACTCCTGAAGGTCCAAATATTGGATTGGTTAACCACTTAGCCACCTTTGCAAAAGTTAATCCTTATGGATTTATTGAAACTCCTTATTTTAAAGTAGAAAAAGGGCAAGTTACTTCAACGATTCACTATCTTAATGCCTTTGAGGGAGAGAAATATAATATTGATCATGTAGGAGTAGCTGTTGATGAGAAAAA
>CAYYDV010000071.1:0-2196 GCA_964470765.1 uncultured Candidatus Saccharibacteria bacterium | reverse complement strand
AAAGTTCTTTTAGATAAGAATCTGAGGTTTTACCGGCCGGTACTTCAAAATAGGGGAGTTTTGTTTCTCCTAACTTAAATTGGAAATTGCAAAGAGAAGTAATCTTTTCAGTATTTTCGATAGCTTCAGGAATATCTTTGAAAAACTCTTTTATTTCTTCCTGGCTTTTCATTGAGAAGTCATCAGCTTTCATTGTCAATCTCTCTGGGTCATTAGGGTCAGCCCCAGTATTAACCAGCATTAAAACGTCTTGAGCTTCAGCATCTTCAGGTTTTAGATAATGAGCATCACAGGTAGCTACTAAAGGAATTCCTAATTCCTTTGAAAATTTAATTAAAGTTTTATTAACTTTTATCTGTTCTTTAATATTAGGATGATGCTGAACTTCTAGATAAAAGTTGCCGGGACCAAAAATCTCTTGATATTTAAGAGCTTGCTTTTTTGCTTCTTCAATTTTGTTAGCCATAATTAGCTTGGGAATTTTTCCTTGGAGACAGGCTGATAAACCAATTAAACCAGAGCTATGCTGGCTTAAAAGCTCTTCATCAATTCGGGGCTTATAATAAAAGCCCTTAAGATGGGCTTGAGTGATGAGCTTAACTAAGTTTTTGTAACCTTCTTCATTTTTAACCAAGAGAACTAAGTGATATCTTTTGTTATCAATATTAGGCCTTTTCTGTTCCATCTGTTCAAAAGCCTGATATGCTTCACAACCCACGATGGGCTTTATTCCTTTTTGTTTTGCTTTCTTACAGAATTCAACTGCCCCGTAGAGATTACCGTGGTCAGTTATGGCTATTGAAGTCATTCCTAACTTCTTGGCGTAATCTAAGATTTCATCAATTTTAGGAAGTCCGTCTAATAAGCTGTAATGAGAATGTAAATGGAGATGGGTAAATTTCACCCCCACACCATAATAAGCACTGGCACCTTTGGTGCTAGAAGACGAAGTATGTGCTTGTTTGGTGGGGGGGTTCATATTCGGAAATAGATTACCTCATTCTATCTCCTCCAAAGGTTTCAGTCAAATAAAAAAATCCCCGTAAGGGGACTGAATTGGAATAAGGCAAAGAGCTTTAAGGAGGTTTTACTCCTCCATTTTTCATTTTACTGTTAACTCGTTCAGCTTCCCATAACTGCCATCTTATGTGTTTTCTATATTCTTCTTCTCCCAGTTCTTCTAAACTTTCTTCTCTAATTTGATTTATAACGTTGTTCACCAGCAGAATATCAGGGTTAGTAAGTGAAGATAGCTTGTTTAGGATTTGAATCCATAATTTCTTCTTTCCTTGTTTAGTCAGGCAGGGATCATTTTTTATTTCTTCTCTTACTTCCGGTAATTCTTCAGGAAGACAACCAGCTATTCTCCTTCTATAATATTTTTCTTCTAAATTTTGCCTATCCTTCTCTAACAAATCAGAATCATTTCTTATTTCTCCTGAAACTCCTGATAGTTTATCAGGAGAAGAATTAATTACCCTTTTTTCTAAATTTTTTATTTTCTGCCTTCTTCGCTTCTTTATTCTTTTCCTCCTTTCTTTCTCCATTTTTTGGTTATTTTCCCTTCTTATTTTTTCCTCTTTTTCTCTTGCTATCTTCTCTTTTCTCTTCTGTTTATTTATTTTTGTAGTGAGCATTTTTTTCTCCTCTTTTCTAATTCTAAACCTTTTAAGATTTTAAATCAAGAGGAATATGTTAAACCCCGTAGTGAAAATTTGACTTGCTGACGCAAATGAACATTTGTCAAATTTCTACTACGGGGGTAAAATTTATTTAATGGATATCTTAAAAGAAGAAAAAAAACTCTGGAGAAAAGGATTTAGAATTATAGCCTGTATAGACGAGGCCGGAAGAGGGCCTTTGGCAGCTTCTGTAACTGCCTGTGCAGTTGCTATTGTCAAAGGTCAGAAATATAGATTTAAAATTCCTAAAAGTTTAAAAAAAATAAAAGATTCTAAAAAACTTAGTTCTAAAAAAAGAGAAGAGTTTTACAAACTTTTAACTAATTATCCTCGGATAGAGTGGGCGACTAGTAGAGTTTCGGAAAAGGTGATTGATAAAATAAATATTTTAGAAGCAACCAAACTAGCAATGAAAAGAGCTTTGGACAATTTAAATTCCACGGCAGATTATATTATTATTGACGGCAATTTTAAATTAAGCAAGTCTAAAATTCCCCAAGAAGCTATTATCAAA
>CAYYDV010000070.1:0-2249 GCA_964470765.1 uncultured Candidatus Saccharibacteria bacterium | reverse complement strand
CAGAGTGATGATAATATTTTTTCTGCTTAGCTTTTTTGCCGGTAACCTTAATCTTACTCACATTTTCAACTACTACAATGTCGCTCATATCTCTGTGAGGCTCGAAGTCAGGCTTGTCTTTTCCCTGCAATAAAAGAGAAATTTGGGTAGCTAATCTCCCTAAAACTTTATTGGTAGCATCTATGATATGAGTTTTTCTTTTCACCTCGTTAGACATTTTTATTTATTGAAGTAACTCGCCCCGCTAGTGCTGTGATGTCTAACGGGGTTCATTTTATCAATTCAATTATGACTATTTTGGCCCCATCAGATTTTCTAGGACCCATCTTAATAATCCGGGTATAGCCTCCTTTTCTTTCTTTGTATCTAGGCCCAATTTCTTTCTCCAGCTTTTTAACCGCCTGAGAAGAAAGCTCCTTAAGCAATAATCTTCGGTTAGCCAGATTTATTTTTTTAGCCTTAGTAATATATTTTTCAGCCAACGGAGAAAGTTCTTTAGCTTTACTCTCAGTAGTCTTAATCTTTTCCTTCAAAAAAAGACTGTTGGCTAAACTTCTTAAAAGAGTTTTTCTTTGGTTTCTCTCCCGACTAAATTTTCTTCCTTTCTTTCTCTTCCTCATGCTATTGCTTTAATTCTAAATTCAATTTCTTCAAAGCTTTTTTAATTTCCTTGACTCCTTTTTCACCCATTCCTTTCATTTCTGACAAGGTTCCTTCTTTCTTTTTCAAAATTCTAGCCACGGTTTTAATATTATTCTGAAGTAAGGCATTAATAGTCCGGGAAGACAATTTCAAATCTTCTATTTTAACATCAGTTGAAGTTTTAACCGGGGCTTCTTTTCTCTCTTTTTTAACAGTTTCAGAAAGTTCTTCGGAAACCAGAGAAAAATGCTTGACCAAAATTTCTGAAGCTCTGTAAAAAGCTTCCTCAGGAGTAATAGTCCCATCAGTTTCAATCTCAGCCTTTAATCTATTAAAATCGGTTCTCTCCCCGACTCGCATATTCTCTACCCGGAAGGCTACCTTTCTGACCGGAGTAAAGATAGCATCAAGCTGAATTTCTCCAATAGCCAGCTTCTCTTTTTCTCTCTGTCCTACCGGCAGATAACCTATTCCCGGCTCAATCTGAATTTCCATTTCTAAACTGGCACTCTTACTGGTTAAGGTAGCAATATGGGTTTTGGGATTAACTAATTCTACCTGGGAAGGCAATTCAAAATCTGCTCCTCTGATTTCTTTTTCTCCTCTAACTTTCAAGACGGCCTTTTGGGGTTCGGAAGTATAAATTTTAAACCTTAATTGTTTTAAATTTTGGCAGATAGTAATGATATCTTCTAAAACTCCGGGAATGGTTGAAAACTCATGCTGAACTCCTTTAATCTTCACTTTGGTGGCTGCCGCTCCTTCTAAAGAAGAAAGTAAAACCCGTCTTAGAGAATTTCCAATAGTCACTCCGTAACCGGGGTATAAACCTTCAATTTCAAAGGTAGCTAAATTTTTATCTTTGGTCTTAATAATTTTGGGTTTAACAGGCAAAGGAATCATACATCAGTGAACAGAGAACAGAGAACAGAGAACAATATTTTAATTTTAAAAGTATTCATTGTTCATTGCTCTTTGCTCTTTGTTTATTATTTTATTTAGCGAGAGTAGAACTCAAAAATCATTGAAATCTCCACTGGTGGAGCAACTTCTTCTAAAGTCGGCAGAGATTTAACCTCTCCTTCTAATTTCTTAGCATCTACTGAAAGCCAGGAAGGTATTTGTTTCTTTTTCAATAAAACTGAAAGGCCCTTAAAAATATTCCCTTTCTGAGACTTTTTGGTAATACTAACTTTGTCTCCTTTTTTAACTTGGCAGCTAGGGATATTAACTTTTTTCTTGTTAATTAAGAAATGGCCGTGAGAAATTAATTGTCGAGCTTGAGGCCGAGAATTAGCAAATCCCATTCTAAAAACTACATTATCAAACCTTCTTTCTAATTTCTGGATCAAGAGAGTGGGAGTATCTTCTTTAACAGCTTTTCCTTTAGAAGACCGAGCTCTTTTTTTCAAAATTTCTTTGACGTAATTTTTAAATTGGGTTTCTCTTAAATTATACCAATTTTTAAGCTTTTGTTTTTCTCTCAGTTCTCTGTTGTATTCAGAAAGAGTTCTTCTTTTTCTTCTTCGCTGGCCCGGTGGATAAGGTCGTTTGAGCATCGGACATTTTGGCGAAAAGCATTTCTCGCCTTTTAAAAAGAGTTTGGT
>CAYYDV010000069.1:0-2348 GCA_964470765.1 uncultured Candidatus Saccharibacteria bacterium | reverse complement strand
AGCTGATTCAATTAATCCCAGAAGTCTTTGAAAAATTTTATGGCCTTCAGTCTTATACTCAACTAAAGGATCCTGCTGACCATAAGCTCTCAGCCGAACCGAATCCCTTAAATGCTCCATGGTATCTAAATGGTCCATCCAGTAAAAATCCAAAGTTCTCAAGGCAATTATTTTCTCAACTTTTCTCATATCTTCCGGTCCAATATCTTTTTCTCTATTCTCGTAATCTTCTCTAGAAAGGCTCTGGCTTCCTATCATTTTAACAATTTTCTCTCTTAATCCTTTAGGTGAAGCTTCTAAAGTCTCTCTTCTCTTTCTATAAATTGTCTCCCGATGTTTATTCATTACATCATCATATTCTAAAACATGTCTCCTGATATCAAAATTCATTCCTTCAATCTTTGATTGGGCTGATTCAATTGCCCCGGAAATTAATTTAGCTTCAATTGGCTGGTCTTCGGGAACCTTTAAAGTATTCATCAAAGATTTTAATCTATCGCCGCCGAAAATCCGCATTAAATCATCTTCTAAGGAAATAAAGAATTGAGAAGAGCCCGGGTCTCCCTGCCTTCCTGACCTTCCTCTTAACTGATTATCGGTTCTTCGGGCCTCATGACGTTCCGTTCCCATAACATGTAATCCTCCTAATTCTTTTATTTTTTCTGCCTCTTCTGGATTTGGCGGATTCCCTCCTAAAATAATGTCTACTCCCCTACCAGCCATATTAGTAGCCACGGTAACCTGACCTAACTTCCCGGCCTGAGCAATAATCTCACCCTCTCTTTCGTGATGTTTGGCATTTAAAATCTGATGGGGAATCCCTTCTTTTTCTAATAATTTTCCTAAATATTCATTTCTTTCTACTGACCGAGTTCCTAATAAAACCGGCTGGCCTAACTCATGTCTCTCCTTTATTTCTCTTATTACGGCCTTAAATTTTCCTTTTTCTGCTTTGTAAATCCTGTCAGGCAGCTTCTTTCTAATCATTGGTAAATTAGTCGGAACAACTATTACTTCTAGTTTGTAGACTTTATCAAATTCTTCAGCTGAAGTAGCGGCGGTTCCAGTCATCCCAGCTAGTTTCTTATACATTCTAAAATAATTTTGGAAGGTAATAGAAGCTAAGGTTTTAGATTCAGGTTTAACCTCAACTCTTTCTTGAGCTTCAACTGCCTGATGAAGACCGCCTGACCATCTCCTTCCAGGCATCAATCTTCCGGTAAACTCATCGACAATTATAACTTCACCGTTTCTGACCACATAATCTCTATCTTTCTTGAAAAAAACTCTGGCTCGGAGGGCCTGCTCCAAATGATGAAGATACTTAATTCCTTTTTCTTGATAAATATTCTCCATTCCCAAGATTCCTTCAATCCTTTCAACTCCTGACTCAGTCAAAGTAACCGCTTTCATCTTTTCATCTATTTCAAAATCTAAATTTTCTTTGAGCCGGGGAATAATTTTAGCAAACTCTTGATACCATTTAGAACTTTCCATATCCGGAGCCGAAATTATCAGAGGAGTTCGAGCTTCATCTATTAAAATTGAATCTACTTCATCAACAATGGCAAAGTTGTATCCTCTCTGAACAACTGGAAGATCATAAACCCCGTTAGAAATTTCATTTCTAACGGGGTAAACCATATTATCTCGGAGATAATCAAAACCAAACTCATTATTAGTCCCGTAAGTAATATCAGCTAAGTAAGCTTCTTTTCGGGAACAAGGTCTTAAAAAATCTTCAACTATTCTAAAAGAGCCTAATTCATCCCGAACTTTATCCTTTTCTTCGTCAGGTTTTTTGTAATCAGGGTCATATAAAAAAGATTGTTCATGATTTAAGCAACCAGTCGATAATCCCAATAAATGATAAATTTGGCCCATCCAGACCGTATCTCTTCTAGCTAAATAATCATTAACCGTAACTAAATGGGCTCCTTTGTCTTCTAAAGCATTTAAATATAGAGATAAAGTAGCAGCTAAAGTTTTTCCTTCTCCGGTTTTCATTTCGGCAATCTTTCCTTGATGTAAAACTATTCCACCAATTAACTGACAATCAAAATGTCGCTGATTTAAAGTTCTTTTAGCTGCTTCCCGAACCAAAGCAAAGGCCTCAGGCAAGATATTGTCTAAAGTTTCTTTTTTAGCCAGCCTTTCTTTAAATTCTTTGGTTTTTTCTTTTAACCCCGCCCCTTTTGCGAAAAAGGCAGGGCTCTCGAATTCTTTTTCGAGGCCATTTATCTTCTCAACCAAGGGCTGAACTTTTTCTAAATATTTCTCGTTAGCATTACCAAAAATTTTATCTAAAACTGACATAATAGAATTTCATAATTATATAATAACTTTTC
>CAYYDV010000068.1:1155-2426 GCA_964470765.1 uncultured Candidatus Saccharibacteria bacterium | reverse complement strand
AGGCTTGTCAACCCCCACACCAAACAATGATTGTGTCTTCGGCACAGAGGTGAATTAATAAAATGAATTCGCGTGCCCTCATTTGGTGTGGGGTTTTAGTTTTCTTAAACACTTCTTTTTTATTTTTATATTAATCTTTTCTTTTCTGAATTTCTTTTTCTTCTGATCCCAGGCCCAAATCTCAACTGGGAGCTCTACTTTAAATGTTTTAAGAAAATTTGTTATTTTTTTCCTCTTCGCCGAAACGTTCGGGAGGGTAGTTAGTTGAATATTTTTTCTTCTTTTCCCCTTAAGAGCTAATAAATCAATAATTCCGAAAATATCATTTTGCTTGTATTTTACTTTAGAGGGATACCACCAAACCCAGCTTTCTTTTTTTAATATTTGAACTGCCTTTTTCCTAATTTCAGCTTCTTTCGGCATTTTATTTGTTTTAAATTATCCCAACTTCAACACTAAAGATAATTATAGTTTTAAATTTGAATATATTTCCTGGACAGCATCATTCTCGTCCAAAGATTCAAAAAGTTTCTCGCAAGCCTCTCTTGTTTTTTCATCAACTTCAATTTCCTCTTTCGCTACCCAATCTAAAGAAGCTGTTTCAACTTGAACTTCTTTCTCTTCTAAATTCTTCTTTACTTTCTCTAACCCTTCTGGTCTAGTGTAGATATCTAGAGCATTATTATGCCAATAAATATCTTCAGCCCCAGCTTCAATAGCACTTAATCCTAAATCTTCTTTATCTTTTGAATCTTTGTATGATTCAAAGTTTAGAGTTAAACAGCCCTTTTTTTCAAAAAGCCATTTAACCGAGCCTTCATTAGCAAGTTTACCATTATTTTGATTCAAAATCTGCTTGATTTCGGAAAAAGTCCTATTTCTATTGTCAGTAATCCCTTCAATGATTAGAGCTATTCCACCAGGGCCATAAGCTTCGAAAACAACCGATTCTAACTTAACTCCCTCAAGTTCTCCTGTACCTCTTTTAATAGCTCTCTCAATATTCTCCTTTGGTAGGTTGAATTTTTTGGCTCTTTCAATAACAATTCTTAAAACAGAATTAGTTTCAGGGTCTCCCCCTTTTTCTTTGGCGGCAACCGAAATTTCCTGGGAGAGTTTTGAAAAAACCTTTCCCCTTTTCTGGTCAGCTGCACCTTTCTGATGTTTTATAGAACTCCAATGTAAATGCACGCTCATGTTATATTAATCTTGTTTGGTTTTTATTCATAATTCAACCTCCTCTAATACGTATTCAGTTAATACTTTAACTC
>CAYYDV010000068.1:0-1145 GCA_964470765.1 uncultured Candidatus Saccharibacteria bacterium | reverse complement strand
AAAATCAACCTATTCCTCATTTTGCTAGGGAAAATTTGAAGAAGAAGTTGTAAATTTTCTAAGGAATAAAACAACTATCCCGGAAAAAAAAGCAACAATTAGGGCGATTAATAAAATAAATGAAGGGCTTGAGGGTTCAGAAAACTGTTTGCTAATTGCTGCTAGTTCTTTCTTTGCCTGGGTGTCAGAAAAAGATTCAACTAGTTGAGAAGAGGTTTCTGTTTTTTCTTGAGATTGTTCTGAAGGAAGAGAAGAGGGAATAATGTTTGGAGCTCCTGGGGTTAAAGCAAAGCTCCAAAACCAGCCAGAGCTAGTTTTATTAAAAGATTTACCTCGGGGCGCTTTTTTATAGTTAATCTTGTCTATTATGTTTCTATTGGGTTGGAGAAGGATTAAATTATCCCCGCTGTTATTTAGAGTGATTTTAGTAAGAGGCCGGTTGAGAACTAAAAACCCTTGAGCTTTAATAATAGTTCCTTGGGAAAAAGTATAAACCTTAGTTTTGCCGACACCGTCAGTTATTTCCCAGCTAGAAAGATCAACTTCAAAATTATTTTGATTAAAAAGTTCAATCCATTCGTCTTCTGTCCACCAATCGGTCAGAGTTTGATGTAGGGACTTTCTCGGTAAGAGGTATATTAAATTCTATCTCTAATTTATTACCAGTTTTTACTATTTTTTCTACTAATCGCTGGAGAACTTCTCTCCTTATTTCATAGTTAGCATTTTCGAGACTAATTTTCAATTGCTGGTAAAGTTCTTTTATAGATCTTATTCTTTTTCCTCTTTCCTCTTCGGTAAGCAAAAATTGAGAAAGTTTTCCTTGCTCCTTTTTTAAATCTTCTTCTTCTTTCCAGCACTCCTCTACCTTTTTATCATAGAAGCTTTTATCTATAGCACTCTCAGCATAAAGTTCGGCATATCTTTCCCTTTTTGTTTTAAATGAACTTAGAGCCTTTTCTATATTTTTTAGCTTTTCCTGGCTCTTGTTTTTTTTGCTTTTCTGATTTATGTAATCTCTAAGCTCATTCATTATTAGATCTGGATTAGCAAGAACCTCTTTTAATTTATTCCATACAGGAGGAAGAATCCTGGACTCACTTATAGTAGGAGCAGAACAACGTTTGGGAGTGAAATAAGGCCTT
>CAYYDV010000067.1:0-2736 GCA_964470765.1 uncultured Candidatus Saccharibacteria bacterium | reverse complement strand
GGTCATAAAGATTTTCTAAATTTGCTTCTAAAATAGCCGCGAATTTTTTTATTATCTCTTTACTGGGAGCAGCCCTCTTGTTATTTTCAATGTCGTTGAGATAGGAAGGCGAGATCCCGATAACCCTTGCCAGCTCCCGCTGCCCGATATTTCTGGCGGTCCTTAAAGTTTTAATGTGACTGCCGAATGTATTGGTGCTGCTCATTTTTGATAATGTTTACCTGTTCGCAAGCATGTAAACATATGGGCTATAGTTTGTCAAGGAATTATTAGGGGGAGGGAGTTTAAAGAGGTGAACTGATAAGGAGGGAGTTAATTATAAGGCAGGTTTTTTTTATCTTTTTGTAAACCAGGATTTTCTAAGAAGCAACCAGGGGTGTGTTCCGAAGAGTTTATCAAGCAGGTAGCCAATAAGTAATCCGACAGCAATAGAAGAAGGCAGCATAAGCCCGAGGGAACTCAGAGCAGCTATCTTCCTGTTCCAAACAATACTATTCTAATTGTCTGTAATAGTATTCCTATGTCTAAAAATGTAGACATATTTTTGACATAATAGAGATCATATTGTAATTTTTCAAAAGCATCTTCATCCGAGTCTCCATATTTATAATTAATCTGTGCCCATCCCGTTAATCCTGGTTTCACTGAGAAACGTAAAGAATAAAATGGTATCTTTTCCATTAATTTTTTCACGAAGAATTCTCTCTCGGGGCGAGGACCTGTGAGGCTCATTTCTCCTTTTATGACATTAATTAACTGTGGAAGCTCGTCTAATCTTGTTTTTCTTAAGATCTTTCCTACAAATGTGATACGAGGATCATCCTTTTCTGCCCATTTTGGATCTCCTTTTTCAGCATCTGTAGCCATTGTTCTGAATTTAATTATTTTAAAAGATTTATTATTTTCGCCAATTCTTTCTTGTATTAAAAAAATGGGACCTTTAGAGTTTATTATTATGGCGAAGGAAATAATTATTCCCATAGGAAAGCTTATTATCGAAAGGAGGGATGAAATCAATAAATCTATCATTCTTTTTAATCTTTTATAAATCTTGTTGGCTAATTTATCAAAGCCGTCGGTGTACAAAAACCATTTTGGTTTGATGTAAGAAATGGGAATCTTAAATAGGAGAGCTTCATAAAGTGCCGGAATGTCATATATATTTATTCCTTTCATTTTACAACTGACTAATTCTTTATTTAAGTTTCTATTTCTTGTCGGATCAATTGTGATAATGATGTCGTCGATTTTGTGATTATTAGCAATTTTTTCTAAAGAGCGGCTATCTTCCGAGAGTTCTTTTTTTAATAAATTTATTTTTTTCATATTCTCATCTATTAAGCCAACAACTTTGTATTCTGGATTCATTTTTATTAGTGAATATACAGCCTCAGCCTTTTTTTTGGGCCCCACTATCAATACATTTCTTTGTGGCAATGCAAGTCTAAAAATAGTTGAATAGAACCTTCTCCAAATGATTATTAAAATTCCTATCAATAATAAACTAATAGCAAATACCCCTCTTCCTAATCTGAAAGGGAACAAATAGAAAAATACAACTGTTACCAGAGTTACAAGTATCAACGATCCAAGGGTTAAACCTAAAAACCGGGTACTCTTGATCTTTACTTTTAAATTATAAAGATCAAATATATAAAAACTTATAAGGCAGAATGTTAACATCAATAAAGTTGTAATAATCCCATCATTTAAACCAAGATAACTTATTGTAGATTTTTTCAAGCGAATAATAAAAGCTAAGATAATGGATAAAATTATTATTAATACATCTCCAACAAACAAAAATAGTTTTCTATTCGAGGTTTTTTTAAAAATCATTTTTTATTAAAAATCTCTTTCAAAAGATTCTCAAGATATTTAATCTCTAATACTGAAGTGATTCAATAATGGACAAATACTTTAGAGCAGCATTTTTAAGACTATATTTGTTTTTGATCGCTTCTAATGCGTTTTTCCCGAGTTCTTTGCGTAAATAAGCATCGTTATAGAGCATGAGGATAGCATTGACTAAACCTTGAACATCGCCAGGTTCCACCACTGTTCCACAATTGTTCTCCTCAATAATTAAAGCTATTTCTGATGTTCGAGACATTATTACTATAACAGGAACTCCTGCGGCTAAAATGCCAAAAGTTTTTGAAGGAACCGATAGCCCTTCTTGACCGCGTAACAATGAAACTAGCCCAACATGGGCACAGGCAAGAGATAATCCCAGATCGTTCCGGTTTACATAAGTATTGAATTGACAATTTGTTAATTTCCACTTTATAGCAAACTCTTTCATCCACCTTTTTTTATATCCTTCCCCAATAAAAAGAAAAAGTATATCTTTGTATTTTTTTAAATTTTTTGCAGCGTAAAAAATTGTTTCCATATCATGGAACCTTCCCATATTTCCCGAGTAACTAACTACAAATTTTCCATCTAAATTCCACTTCTTAATGAATGGATTTTCTTTTCTTTCAACAGGTTTAATCTTTCTATCATCACTCCACACATGAATTTGATGGATCTTATCAGTGAGATAACTTATCCTCTTTTCTTTATTGATAATCACCTCTTTCATGCAACGCCCCAATACAATTACTGCAGATGCGTATTTGAGAATAAATTGATTCCATCGATCCCATAATTTTGCTATTAATCCTTTTTCTTTGAGCACACCAAGTTTTATTGCAGTATCTGGATAGACATCGAATATTAGATAAATATATG
>CAYYDV010000066.1:0-2748 GCA_964470765.1 uncultured Candidatus Saccharibacteria bacterium | reverse complement strand
GAGCCAGCTGATGCTTTTGACCATCCTTTCTGGGATTACATAAGGAATAAAGTTTCCCGAAAAGCCGAGGGGATAAGAAGACAGGGCTTTTCTGGTCCGGCCATGTTGCCAATGTCTGAGTTAGAATACACGGGAGTTGTGGAAACTCTTAAGAGCTTAGAAAAAAGGTTTATTCTCCGAAAAAAGAAATAACTAAAAATATGAAAATTACTATTGAGAAACCAAAATGTATTGGTTGTGGGACTTGTGTTAGTTTATGCCCGAAATATTTTGAGATGGGAGAGGATGGAAAATCTCATCTTAAAGGTTCCAAATCAAGTGAGAGGAATGAGTTAGAAATTAAAGAAATTGGGTGTGCCCAAGAAGCAGCCGATAGCTGTCCAGTTCAGTGTATTCATTTAGAAAAGTAAGTAATATGTTGAGTCTTTCCGCCGAAATTAGAAAAGAAGTTGGTAAAAATACCAAACCTTTACGAGCCGAAGGTAAACTTCCGGCTGTTTTATATGGTCCTAAAATTAAAAATATTTCTTTAAAATTGGATTACCGAGATTTTGAGAAGGTTTTTAAGGAAGCCGGAGAGAGTTCTTTAATTTCTCTGGAGATTAAAGGAGAGAAAAAGACCTACCAAGTTTTAATTAATGATGTTCAGGAAGATCCCTTAACTAGCGAATTTCTTCATGTAGACTTATATCAACCTTCTTTAAAGAAAAAGATTGAAGCTAAAATTCCTTTGGTTTTTGAAGGGGAAGCTGAAGCAGTTAAAAATTTAGAGGGAACCTTAATTAAGAATATTACTGAAGTAGAAGTTAGGGCTTTACCTCAAAATCTTCCTCGTGAAATTAAGGTTAATATTGAAAAGTTGAAAACTTTTGAAGACCATATTAAAATTTCGGATCTAGAAGTTTCTAAAGAAATAGAAATATTGAAAGATGCTGAAGAAATTATTGCCTCTGTGGTTCTACCAACTAAAGTAGAGGAAGAATTAGAAAAACCAATTGAAGAAAAAGTTGAGGAAGTAGAAAAGGTAGAAGAGGAAAAGGAAGAAGAGAAAGAAGAAAAAGAGCCGGTTCCGGAGAAGAAAGAAGAAAAATAGTTTTCTAACTTATGTTTAGAAATAAGTACAACTTCTTAGGATATATTTTGATTCTGATTTTAATGGCAAGTTTTATCTTGCCAGATTTTAATTGTTGGGCCGAAGAAAGTCTAGAGGAGGTCTGTCAGATAGATAAGATTGAAGAAGATTGTAAAAAGCTTTCTGATAGTGATTGTCGGAAGCTTTTAGAAAAATGTGATAAATATTTCCAGGAGAAAAGTGCGGAAATAGAAAAGGACATTGCTAAAACTGGGGAAGAGAAAAGAACTTTACAGAATCAGATTTACATTTTAAGGAATAAGATAAAGCAGTTAGATTATCAGATTTATCAGAATAATCTGATGATTAAAGACCTTGGTTTTCAGATTGGCGATACCGAGACTTCTATTGAAAAGACTTCCTTAAGAATTGAAGATTCTAAAAATCAGTTAGCCAGTATTCTCCAAGAAGTTTATGAGCAGGACCAGCGTTCAATGATTGAAATTTTACTGGGCGAAGAAGAACTTTCTGATTTCTTTAATAATTTAGTTGCCTTAGAAGCTTTAAATTCTAAGAATCAGGAACTTTTAGAAGACATTAAAAGTTTAAAGATTGATTTGGAAGGTCAGAAACAATTCTTAGACGAAGAAAAAGGAGAATTGGAAAACATAGTTGAAATTCAAGGTCTTCAAAAACAAGAAAGCGCTCAGACTCAACAAGAAAAGGATTATTATTTGAAATTAACTGAAGCTGAATACCAAAAACAATTAAAAGAAAAAGAAGAGGTAGAGACGAGTGCTGCTGAAATCAGGTCTCGAATCTTTGAATTAATTGGAGTTCCTGAAGCTCCGACTTTTGGCGAAGCTTATGAGATGGCTAAGTATGTAGAGAGTTTGACTGGTGTTCGACCAGCTTTTCTATTAGCAGTCTTAACCCAAGAATCAAATATTGGTAAGAATGTTGGTCAATGCTATCTAAAAGATCCTAAAACAGGAGCCGGAGAAGTGGCCTATAACGGCAAGACAATTAGTCGAGTAATGAAGCCAACAAGAGATGTTACTCCTTTTCTAACGATTACTAAGGAATTAGGTAGAGATCCTTACAATACTCCTGTATCCTGTCCGATGAGCTATGGTTACGGTGGAGCTATGGGACCAGCCCAGTTTATTCCTTCTACCTGGATGATTTATAGAAATAGGCTGGAAAAAACTCTTGGTCGACCAGCTGACCCTTGGGATATTAAAGATGCTTTTGTAGCTGCTGCTTTGTATTTATCAGATTATGGAGCAGCCAAGCAAACCTATAATGATGAGTTTAATGCTGCTTTGAGTTACTTTGCTGGCCCTAGTTGGTATAAGTCTCGGTATGCGAATATTTACAGGAGGGATTATGGTTATCCAGTAATGGCTATTGCTGGACGTCTTGAGAGAGAAATTGCGATTCTGGAGAAATAGATTGGTTCGAGTCCACGATAGATTACTGGACAACTTCAAATAAAAAACTCACCCCAAGGTGAGATTTACCATTCCCGGGAAGTCTTCCCGGTCAGGCCATTTTTTTAATTAGAACTTTTATCACTAAGTCTAACTTTCCGTCTAAGATTTTTTCTAGATTATGCCAGGATTTCTTTATTCTATGGTCAGTTATTCTGTTTTGAGGGAAGTTATAGGTTCTGA
>CAYYDV010000065.1:0-2795 GCA_964470765.1 uncultured Candidatus Saccharibacteria bacterium | reverse complement strand
ATAAAGCTGTTATTCCCGTAGAAACTATTAAGAGAATATGCCAGAAAGGAGCTCCAGCCAGGAAATACATTATTAGAGCAATGATAGCAATTGTTCCCAGGGTACTGATATCGGGCTGGAGAATTAAAAGCAAACTTATTAGACCTAAGACTAAGAAGAAAGCAATTAAAGTTGTATTTTGATGATGACTAGCTTTAAACCCAGTCAGAAGCTTTTTCTTTAAACGAAGGGTTTTTTCTTTGGGCGGAGAAGTTCTAATACTCAACCAGCTAGCCAGATAAAGAATAAAAGTGAGTTTTAAGAATTCCGAAGGTTGAAAAGAGATAGGTCCCAAAGAAATCCAGCGTGTAGCTCCCCTTATGCTTAAACCAATTACTGGTAAAAAGACCAATCCCAGAAAAACTAAATTAATTAGAAATGAAGGCAAGGCAAGTTTTTTCAAATAAATTATGGGGAGTCTATAAACTATCCAGGCTAAAATAATTCCTGGGATTAAGCCAAAGAGAATTTGATGGCTTAAGAAATAAAAAGTATTACCGAATTTCTCCTGAGATATAGAAAAGGAAACACTAGCCAAAACCACAATTCCAAAAATTATCAGAAAGATGACAATCCAGATTAGGAAATAATCAGGTTTTTTGGCCATAAAACTTGGTTAGATTTTTGAGAACTCTTTGATATACTTTTTAAATAAATTACCCTTTTCTTTGTAATCTTTGAAAATGCTGAAACTTGAAGAAGCGGTAGAAAGCAAGCAAATTTTACCTTTTCTGGTTTCTCGATAGGCCAGCCTGACCGCTTCTTTCATATTATCTGTAAAGAAGTGATTGGGTAATTTTTTAGTTTTTTTCTTCTTGGCTTCCCTTTTTATTTCTTTCCAAATTCTTTGACCAGTAGTTGGGAAAAGAATAACTGTTTTTATCTTACTTTCTAAAACTTTCTTAGCTAGTTTCTTAAAACTAAGATTACGTTCAAACCCACCTAAGATAATAGTTTGAACGTCCCTGCCCAAGGCATCGAGGGCGGCAATACTGGCTTCAGGAATGGTTGATAGAGCGTCATTGTAAAATTTTATCCCCCTATATTCTCCAACAAATTCCAGCCGATGAGGTAGAGGTTTAAATTCCTTGATAGCCTTAGCAATATTTTTTTCAGAGATTTTAAAGATCTTCCCTACCTTAATTGCTGCTGCTATATTTAAAAGATTAAACTCTCCTTCAAGAGGAATATCTCTCTTCCCGATTATTCCCTCCACTCCCTGTTTAAAGCCGGGTTTTAAACATCCGAAAGGAATCTTTTTGGCTCTGGATTTCCTGGCAATTCCTTTAACTATCTTATCTTTACCATTGAAAACTAAATAATCTTGCTTAGTTTGGAATTTAGCTATATTTTCCTTAGCCCGGACGTATTCTTTAAAATTAGAGTAATAATCTAAATGTTCGGGGAAAACATTTAAAAATACAGCAATCTGAGGACTTTTTTTAATATTTACCAATTGATGACTGGATAATTCATAAACATAAACATCATTCTTTTTAGCCTTCAGTAAAGAACTTAAAACAGGTCTGCCGATATTCCCTACTAAATGAGCCTTGAGACCAGCTTCTTTGAAGATTTCATAAATCAAAGAAGCAGTGGTGCTTTTTCCCTTGGTTCCGGTGATTCCGACAATTTTTCCGGGACAATTCTCTAGGAAAATCTCAGTTTGAGAGGTAATGATTACTCCTTTTTTCCTGGCTTCTTTCAATTCTTTCAGATTAAAAGGAATTCCTGGTGATTTTAAAATTATATCATATTTTTTAAGAGTCTTGAGGTAATTTTTTCCCAGATGAAGCTTAATTTTCTTATCACCTCTGAGTAATTTTTGAACTTTTCCATCTAAGTTCTTAAATTCTAACCTATCCCCTACTCCCAGAATTTTTTTTGGAAATAATTTCCTTAAAAAAATAAAATTATCTCTTCCTTCCCTCCCTAAGCCAAGAATTAGTATTCGCTTGTCTTTAAATTTATTTGAATTCATTTCTATCTTTAAAAATAACATAAAATTTGCTATCTGTCAGCAATAAAAAAGCAGCCCTGAAGACTGTCAAGATAAAGTTAGTTCAGTAATCTACTTAATGAAGCTGCTTATGTCAGCTGAAAAAGCAGCAAATTTATCCTGAAGTGAGGTTGATAACAGGATAAGACCAATAATACAGATAATTAAACCTATTATGGCATCAAAGATAAGACCGAATTTGCTCATAACTTTTTATTTAATTGTTTGATTATATCATTTCTGAAAAAAAATAATACCTCTTTAAGTTGGTGAGGTATATTTTATTAGGAATCAGTCGATTAAAAGAACAATTTATCTTTTGAGAATGGTGAGGAGTGGGTCGGAAAAAGACATTGCCTCCCTAGGCGGTTAAATGGGATTTAGTTAATAAAAAAAGAGCTTAATATCCCTTCCAACCCTTTTAACATATTATCTTAAATCCTATTTTTTGTCAAGTTTACTATGTAAACTAAAAGACAGCTTCTGAGAAAGCTGTCTTTTGAGAATTAATCTATTTTCATTTACATAAACTTATTTTCCTTTCTTCTTTCTTCTTTCTTCTTTTTCTTTTTAAGTAATAAATAAAGCAAAATTATAATAATAAGTATTAATATCAAAATAATAATTAAATATATGAAACCCTGCTTGCCGATTCCTCTTAAAGCATCAATCATTGAAGCTAAACCTCCTGAAACTGCACTTGCCAGTCCTTTTTCTTCTTCAGCAGGAGCTTCTTCTTTTGCTCCCAGAATAATTC
>CAYYDV010000064.1:0-2887 GCA_964470765.1 uncultured Candidatus Saccharibacteria bacterium | reverse complement strand
GTTTCTCTTCTTCAACTGCTTTTATTCCTTTTTCTCCATCAACTGCTTCAGCGATATCATAACCTTCTTTTATAAGTTTTTGGGCAATCAGCTCTCTAAGAAATTTGTCGTCTTCGACTATTAGAATTTTTTTTGGCATATTATTTATATTACTTTATTTTAAAAATAAATACAAATAGACTGTTAACCTTTCACCTTTCGGAAACCATCGAGTGTAAATAATGCTTCGTCTATTTATTATAACAAACTTAATCGAAAGATGAAGGGTTAATAAAACTCCTCAGTTAGAAACTCGCCGAATTTTTCTTTTATTGGAATGGTAAAGCAGAAAGTTGTACCTTTTCCTTCTTCAGATTTAAACCAAATTCTTCCTCCGTGAGCCTCGATAATATTTTTAGCTATGTAGAGCCCGAGTCCAGTCCCTTCAGTGTCTACTTTCATTATATTAACAGCACGAAAGAATTTAGTAAATACTTTCTCTTGTTGATAGAGAGGAATTCCCAGTCCAGTATCTTGAATTTGGACTTCTATTTCTTCTTTATGCTTTTTTAAAACAATTAAAATTTTGCCGCCGGGAAGAGTATATCTCACAGCGTTATCAAAAATATTTCTAATCGCTGTTTCCATTTTTGCAACGTCTAACATAACGGCAGCTAATTCTTCTTTTGATTTTTTCAATCCAACTTTAAGTTTTTTTTCTTTTATCTTCTGGCCATAACTATCTACCACAGATTGGATCACATCTTCAATACTTGAAAGGGTTATTTTGGAAAGATATTTTCCCTCCTCAATTTGGGCTACATCTAAAAGGTCATTAACTAACTTAATCGCCCTGTCATTGGTTATGTAGGCCTCTTTAATCATTTCTTTTTGTTTTTTATTTAACTCTCCTAAATCGCCTTCTAATAACGTTTGAAGGGCCCACTTTACCGCCGATGTTGGAGTACGTAGTTGATGAGCAGCTAAAGTAACAAATTCACTCTTCATCTTATCCACTAATCTTTCCCTGGTAACATCACGTAGAATAACCAAAGTGCCCCTTTTTACTTCTTTAATTTTTAATGGAACAGTTGTTACTTCTAAAATAAGGTTTTCTCTAATTTTTAGCTCTTTTTTAGAAACTTCTCTTATCTCGCCTCCTAAAAAAGAAACCAAGGACCTAAGACCTAAAAAACGGCTTAATTCTAAAATTGATTTCCCTAAAATTTTTTCTTTTTTAACCTCGAAAAACTTTTCAGCATAGGGATTAATTAAAGAAAGCCTGCCCTTTCTGTCAAAAACCAAAAGTCCATCAATAAGATAATCAATAATTGATGCATCTTTTATTGGGAGTTCTTCGTAAGGTTTTTCTTCTCCGCCAGTTGGCAAATTGTTTTCCTTTTTCCAAAACATTTTCGCTTCGCTCACCACTGATTTACGCTAATGATAGCTGATTTACACAAATAGACATATCCGCGGTAATCCGCTATTAATCAGTGGTAATCTATATTTACTTTACCACAAACTCAAATTACTTTTAATTGGATCATCTTTATCTTTTTTCTCTTTCTCAGACCCACCTAAGTTTTGTTTTGCAAAATTTGGGCGGGCAGGCAAACGGCTGATTAAAGTTTGAAACTCATATTTCTTAAAAATCTGAATTATTTTCTCTTTATCATATTCCCCCCAACGGCATTTCTTTAAATCAAACTCAATTGGCACATCATCTTTTATCTCAGCTAACATTTGTGAAAGATACGCCTGCTCTTTATATTCTTCAAGCTTCGCTCGAAGACGCTGATTTATACTGATTGACACTGCCTTCGGCAGTGGCCGCTGATTTAACGCAGAATATAAATTATCCAGACTTCCAAATTCTTTGATTAGTTTAATCGCTGTTTTTTCCCCAACTCCTAAAACTCCGGGAATGTTATCCGAAGGATCTCCTCTCAGGGCCTTAAAATCAATCAGCTGCTCAGGAATTAGGCCTTGATATTTTTCTTTAACCTTTTCTTCGTCATACAAAACAGTATCTTTAACGCCTTTTCTTAAAGTATAAACTTTGGTGTTTTTATCAACTAATTGCAGAGCGTCTAAATCTCCTGTTAAAATGATTGTTTCAAGTTCTGGCCCCCCACCAGCGTACTGGCGGGGGGTGGGAGCTGATTTTGAAATAGTCCCAATAAGGTCGTCTGCTTCATATTTTTCCTTTTCGAAAATTTGAACATCAAAACTCTTTAAGATTTCTTTTACTTTAGGAATTTGCTGATAAAGTTCTTCCGGCGCTTTTTCCCTGGTGGCTTTATAAAGTTTGTATTTTTGATGGCGAAAAGTAGGAGCAGGAAAGTCAAAAGTGGCGGCGATAAAATCTGGCTTAAACTCTTTAATAGCTTTCAAAAAAACCAGCAAAAAACCGTAAATAGCATTTACCAGCTCTCCTTTCTGGGTTGTCAAATGAGGCAAAGCATGATAAGCCCGGTGGATTACAGCATTACTATCAATAATGATTAAACGTTTTTTATCCTCGGTCATTTTTTAATACTAACATAAAATTAAAATCTTTCGAAAAAAATAATTTTTCTCGTTTTCTCATCTACAAAATCAAATTTGATCCAAGCGCTATCCTCGGGCATTATCTTTTTTATCCGGTTTGCCCATTCAACGACAACAATATTTTCAGGATTAGAGATAATTTTTTTAAAACCGAGATTGAGTAGTTCCTTAGGTTTCTCAATTCGATAGCAGTCGATATGATATAAATTCTTAAATCTTAAATCTTTAATCTTAAATCTTTTAAGAATCACGAATGTAGGGCTTAAAATTCTTTCTTTTATTCCTAGTCCTTTAGCAAAACCCTGTAAAAAAGTGGTTTTTCCCCTTCTTAATTCTCTTCCCAACCCAATCACAA
>CAYYDV010000063.1:0-3029 GCA_964470765.1 uncultured Candidatus Saccharibacteria bacterium | reverse complement strand
CTTGAACCGTGAATCTTCCGGTAATCTGAGCTTTGCCACCAGAAATTTTCTCTCTGACAACGGGAGCAGAAATTAAAATACCATCAATATAGACGGCTAAGGGTTTCTCTACGTGCTTTTCAGTTAAATCTTCAAAAATCCTAGCCCCTTCCTCGTCAAATTGAAGAGAAACTGAAGGTTCGTAGGTAGTAGGGTCAAAATCTATTTTTGCTTCTTTTAAATATCTTCCAGTTAGAGGCGAAGGCTGAAAAAACTCTTCAAATTCTACCTCCCCTGTTTCTAATTTCTCACGATTTTCCTCTACAAACTCCTCATAATCTGGTCTTGGTTCTCTGAATTCCAAATAAGGAGTCTGACCAATCATTTGGATAGCTTCGGAAACATTCTTTATTCCAGCTAATTCAATTATCAACCTATAATTATCTCCGGCTATTTCGGTCTGAACTACAGGTTCGGCTACTCCAAAGAGATTAACTCTTCTTTCAATAACATCTCTTAATCCTCCCATAGCAAAATCATAATCTTCTTTTTCAGTATTTGATAAATCAGCCTGATAAATCAGATGACTTCCCCCTTGAAGGTCTAAACCCAACTTAAAAGGTCTTCCCCCAAATATCGAGAAATCAAAAATTCCGGCCAGAACGGCAATGGCTAAAACAAGGATTAAAATTGAATAAGTTTTCACCTTCATAATTATGTCATTTATTCTACCATAAAATCTGAATGATTCAACTTCGGTGGGCTCCCTCTATCCAACGATACTAGAACCATGTTGATATAAATTTAAATAAAAAAATACGTCTAAGATAATCTTATCCTAGACGATGGTGAATCTTCACCAGATTAAAGGGAGAGATATAGCTACGAGGAAAATAGCAATTCCAGATAAAGATTTGAAGGTTGGTTTAAGATAATATTTATCAAGCCACTCTTCGAGAGTTACAAGTGATTCTTTTTGGAAATCCTCATACCTGAAAGATGAAATCAATCGTCTTTTTCCGTCCTTCCTAGCAAAAAGCTGATAATACTTTTCACTAAAGGGGCCTAGCCATTGCATTCCTGTTCCTCCTCCGACTTCTATGCTGTCGTGAATATAGTGGTAGAGCAAACAGAGATCAATTACAATGCCCCAGAAAATAGCATCAGCCCAGAAAAAAGATATGAAGTAAAAGACAATCGAAACGCTCAAAATCATAATTATCGGATAGTGATCCCAGGTTCTGTGTTTCTCGTCAATTCTCTTACCTAATATTGCTAATCGTAGAACATTCAAATCTGGAATAAGAGGGAAAGCCATACCAGCCATATAGAATATTACCGGAACACCAAATAGATAAAATGGAGCGGGGATTTGATAATCAAAAATTCTTCTGGCTAGATGTAAGATTAAAACTCCCATTCCTACATCTGTTAACGCAGCTATAACAGTTCCTACAATATATTTAGTTTTCAACTTATCACCTCTTTTCCAATTATAGCACTTCTTATAAAAAAGTCAAGCCTACATTACAGACTAGCTAAGAAAACGGAAACAATTCCTACTAAAAATATTCCATCAAAAACTCCGGCTCCGCCAATGGATAACATCCCTGGCGAAATTCTTTGGACTTTCTTCAAGTTTGAAATATCAGCTCCAATTAAGACTCCTAAGACCCCGGAAACAAAAGCTGTCGGAGCAGCAAAACCCGGAGCTAAAATTAAGGCAAAAAGAGCTGAAAATATTGGCGGAACAAAAGCCGGCAGAGCTATTCCCCGACCCGGAATAATCCGGCTAAGATGACGAGAAATAATTATCATCAGAACAGTGGCTATTAAAACTGGTTCTAAGGGAATCTTGGTCAAAAAGAAAGTTGAAAGACAAACAGGAATAATTGCTCCACCTAAGTTAATAGTAATTCCCTGCTTTTCCATTTGGGGTTTTTTAAACAAACCAAAGAAATAAGGCCTCTCCGCATAAACTGTTTTCTTCTTGGTTAAAGGAATATTAATGGCCGAGCCGATCAGAATCAAGAGGAGAATTAAGAAGGTAGCTTCGGGTGAAAAACCTAATCTTTCAAAACCAAAACTAATAATACGAAAGAATACCAAGAAAAACAAAATTGGCAGAAATAAAATAAAGAGAACAAGGACTAAACAACCAATGGGAAAGAAAAACATACTCTAATAAATTCTTAATAATTCGGAACTTATTAAAACCTCGATGATAGCTGCTAGAAACAGAAAAACCAGAATTATTCGTAGAAAAACATTCAAGCCTGAAGTAAGTTCCTCTTTTAAGCTTCCTCCTTTGCCTAAGATTTTTTTAATTAAGGTTTTACCAATTTTTAATCCTATCGCTGAAGTTATCAAGAAGCAAGGAATTTCAATTATCCCATGAGGTAAAATTCCTGATAAAAAATAAAAAATACTATATTTCTCTAAAGTAAAGTTAGCTAAGATTCCTAAAATCTCACCATTAGAAAGCAAGGAAACGATTGGTAAAAATCCAAAGATAACTCCCAGTATTATTATGAAAAAGGAAGTCACTCCATTCTTAAGGAAAATAAAGAGAACCTGAGAAACTTTATTCATTTCTAATACTGGCTTATAGGTCTTTTCTAAAAGAGAAATAATTTCCTCCGACTCTGAAGGATAAGCCTCAGTGAAATAATAACCGGCAATGATTCCCAATAAGAAAAGCAATGCCGAGACTAAAATATAAGGTAAAAGGGAACGAAGATAATCTTTGCAAGGGGAGAAAAACTCTTTTATTCTAAATTGAATTTTTAAATTTTTATCATTCATATTATTTGTGTTATCCGTACCTGGGCCAACAGCATTTTTTGTATTTTTTATTTGACCCACAAGGACAGGGCTCATTCCGACCAGGGACCTTTTTTGTTTTGGGAAAAGAAGCAGTTGAAGAAACACTGCTAGGTTGAATAGCAAAAGCCGGCTCTTTTTTCACTTCGGCTTTTAAAATAGCCTGAGCAGTAGCTGATTCAATTAATCCCAGAAGTCTTTGAAAAATTTTATGGCCTTCAGTCTTA
>CAYYDV010000062.1:0-3271 GCA_964470765.1 uncultured Candidatus Saccharibacteria bacterium | reverse complement strand
TATCTTTTGCTCCGATTAAAAGAGTAGAAATCTTCTCAAAGGGCTGAAACTCTATCAGGAGAGGGTCTTTCAAAACTTCAAAATTTATTTTTATTTCTCCGATTGGAACAACTCCGGCAGGAAGAGAAGGAGCCGGTCCTTCCCTCTTAAAATATCCAAACCATAAAATAACAGCGGTCACTAAGAGTACCACTCCAAAACCAATAATTAAGTATTTCTGTTTTTTTCTTTCTTTAATAAATTTTACAGCCATATTTTTAGAATTTTGAGTTTTCTATGGGGTTTCTGTTTCTGCCTCTTTTATCTCTACCTCCTGATAGGCATGGGCTTTTAATACTAAGCTAAAAGTAAATAACTTTTTTTCTTCTTCTGTTGTTTCGGGAGAAGAAAAACCAATAGAATCTATTTCAAATAGTCTGGCATTTTTGTAAATAACAGAAAGGAAATTTCTAAAAGCAGTGTAAGAACCCGAAACTGAAATAGAAAGAGGGATTTCTTGAATTCCTTCTTCGGAAGAAATTTCCCCTATATCAACCGAATTTAAAATTAAGCCATTTTCCGCGCTTGTTCTCAGAATGAAATTATATAAAGCGGGTTTTGAAGGATCAGCAGAGAGAGCAGTATCAATTTTGGAAAGCTCATTCGCATACTCTGAGAGTTTGTTAATATAACCCTCTAATTTAGAAAGATGTTCTTCTTTTTGCCTAATACTTTCATCTTTCATTTCAAGTTCTAATTCTTTGTTTTTAAATTCCTGATATTTAGGCCACCAAAGAAAATACCCCCCCGAGGTTAAAGCAAGTAAAATAATGATAATGATAATAGGAATAATTCGAGGCATTATTTGAAAATCTGAGAATCAAAAGTAAGTAAGAGGGTAAAATTAATCCCTCCTTCCTCGCTCATTGAAAGCTCAGATAGATTTAAATCTTTTACAAGGGGCTCTTGTTTTAAAATAAGAACTTGTTGTTCAATAGTTACGAAACTATCCGTCTGGCCAGAAATAGTTAGTTCTCCTCCCTCAAAAGTAAAATTAAAAGTAGAAAACCAAACATTGGGAAGACATATCCTTTCCAAAAATTCAAAAATCTTTAATGGTTTTTTATGTCCTGAGAGTAATTCGTTAAAATCATCAATTTTTTGCTTAATAGGAAAAACTTCTCCTTCCTTCTTTCTTATGGCTTCTTCTAAGGGAAAAGTTACTAAGTTTTTTTCCTCGATCTCCCGAGACATTTGTTTTGCAGATCTATACAAATAAAAATAGCTAGCCGAGAAAGCTAAAATTAAGATTACACAAAGAACCCCAATAATAATTGCCCAAAGGGGTATTTTAATTTTTTGTTTGGGAGTAATTTCTATAGCCATGTTTCTTCGCCCTCGCTTTCACCTTCGCTCCGCTTAGGCTTCAGCTCGACTCAGTCAAAATTTAAGTTTTAAGTTTTAAGTTAACTTTAATCTTTAATCTTAAATCTATTTTCACTCGAGGCCTTTTAATGCTAAGCCAACAGCGATCGCATATGATGGTCCTATTTCTTTTAGAGTTTCGGTAAGAATTGACGGACAGGCGATATGTAAAAAGGGATCGGCAATAATTGCTTTTTTCTTTAATTCGGCGGAAAAATACTCTTTTAAACCAGGCATTGAGATTAAACCTCCAGCCAAAACAATCTTTTCTATTTTTTTTCCTTCCTGCCGATAAAAACCCCGAAAAACTTTCCTAATCTCTTCTAAAATTGAATCAATTAAGGGAATTAGGATTTTTCTGATTTCTTTTGGAGATCCGTCGGAACTACTACTGTCTGGCACTAATCCGTACTTTCTTTCTAATTCCTCAGCTCTATTATGATCAATATTTAAAGATCTGGCTATAACTTCTGTCAACTCATTCCCGGCAATATTAAAGCTGTGGCTTGATTTTAAAATTCCTTTTTCAAGAACACTGCAGGTAGTACTTCGCGCTCCGATATCTATCAAGCCTATTATTTCCTTTTCTTTCTCATCTTTAATTGAGGATCTAGCTAAGGCAAACACTTCGGGCTCTAAAATCCTTAACTTCAAATTGGCAAGATGGGCAATGTCTTGATATTGATTAATAACGTCATTGGGAATAGCTACCGCTAAAATTTTAAGAGTGGTTCTAGAAGGCTCGCCCTCAATTATAAACCAATCCAAAGTGACATCAGTAAGAGGAAGAGGAATAAATGGTCTAACTTCATAGTTAACCGCCTCAGGAACTTCATCTTTACTCATTACCGGCAATTTAAAGGTAGTAGAAAAACTACAAAAATCAGGAATGGAAAAATTAACTTCTTCGGTCCGAATTTCGGCTTCCTTAAAAATAGTCCGAATAGCTTTGGCTACCTGTTTGTTAGAAAGCGTAAGATTCTTTTTTTGAAAAATTCTAAAGGATTTTTCTCTAAAAGCCGAGGTTCCTATCTCTCCATAATTCATAAGTCTATAGACCTGTCCTCGCCGTCCCAGTTCAATAATTCTTAACGATGAAGTTCCGATATCTATCCCCAAAAATTTTTTGGGTCGTATTTTAAATAATTTACGGATATTTAAAGTCATCAATTAAATTATAACATATTGAAAAAAAAGAACTATGTGGAAAAGAAACTAGTGCAAAACGTAAAGCTCAAAGTTCAAAGCCACAGCTCAAAGTTCAAAACTACAGCGTAAAATTTAAAACTTAGTTATTTTTAAAAGCTTTACGTTTTAAGTTGTGGTTTTGAGTTTTGCGTTTTGAGTTTTGAGCTTTCATGATAATATATAGAAATGCCAAAATTCCTATCCTCAATTAGGGAGTTTATCTTAGATATTCTCTTCCCAAAATTTTGTATTAACTGCTCAAAAGAAGGAAGTTATCTCTGCCAAGATTGTTTTTCTCTGATTGATGTTGCAGAAAGGCAATATTGTCCTTTCTGCCTTCAGCCAAGAGTTGTGCTTGATGGCAAGACCTGCGGTTTCTGCCGAAGATCAAAAAAACTAATTGGTCTTTACTCTGCTACTTCCTATAATAATTTTATTGTCAAAAAAATGATAAACCAATTCAAATACGAACCTTATATCAAAGAACTATCAAAACCTTTGTCCTCTTTAATTATAACTCACTTAATTAATTTAAACAAAGAGTCAAATTTCCAAGATTTTATTCTTGTCCCTATTCCTCTTTACAAAAAGAAACTAAAAAAGCGAGGATTTAATCAGGCAAGCGAAATTGCCAGAGAACTTTCAAAGAACCTAAAGATTCCGGTCTTTAGTAATGTTT
>CAYYDV010000061.1:0-3589 GCA_964470765.1 uncultured Candidatus Saccharibacteria bacterium | reverse complement strand
AATACTATCCAAAGATATGTTGAGTCCCAGGGATTTAATGTTGTTCGGGATCTCTGCGGTCACGGAATAGGTAAAGATTTGCATGAAGAACCTCAGATTCTGAATTACGGAAAAAGAAAAACTGGGCCCGAGATAAAAGAAGGAATGGTTCTTTGCTTGGAACCGA
The DNA here is from genome assembly GCA_964470765.1 of uncultured Candidatus Saccharibacteria bacterium. Lineage (GTDB taxonomy): Bacteria > Patescibacteriota > Minisyncoccia > Minisyncoccales > JAGGXC01 > CAYYDV01. Next base: position 3,423 of record CAYYDV010000061.1, on the reverse strand, counting down.
TGGCGACGATAGGGGGTTCCCAAATCAAAAAGGGTGAAGATGACCATACCTTTAAAACTGTTGATGGTTCTCTGTCTTGTCATTTTGAACACGAAGTAGTCGTGACTAAAGATGGTTGTAAGGTATTGACAGAGGTTTAATAGGAAGTAAGATATGTTTGGAGGTAGAACATGAACCAGAAAAGAGAAAAAGATTTAGGAGTTTATAAGAAAAAATTACAAGATTATTTAAAAGACTTGGAAGCTAGAGGAGAATACAGGTTAAGTTTAGAAACTCTTGCTTGTCTCTCTAGTGGAGACGGGACAAAAACAATTGAAGACGCGTCAGCTCTAATAGAAATGGGGAAAAAGCTTAATCTTTCAAGAGAAGAAAAATATAGAATAGAAGGTGAGGCAATAGCAAAGTTATACTCGCAGAGTTAATAAGGAGGTCCTTAGAGAGGTATCTTAGGAAAGTACCTCTTTTTTATTTTTTCTTAAAAATGCTATAATTAATAAAGTTAATCTCAAGGTTCTTAGAATTAACAAATAATTTAAATAATTTAAAAATATGAATATCCATCTTTCTATTATCATTCCTGCTTATGACGAAGAGAGAAGAATCTCCAAAACTTTGGTAGAAATTGATAAGTATTTATCTAAACAATCTTATAATTACGAAATAATTGTTGTTAGTGATGGTTCCAAGGATAAGACAGGAGAAGTAGTTAAAGAATTAATGTCTAAGGTAAAAAACCTAAGGTTGATTGATAATAAGGAGAATCATGGTAAGGGTTATGTTGTCAGACAAGGAATATTAGAAGCTAAAGGAGATTATCGATTATTTACTGATGCTGATAATTCTACTTCCATTGACCAGGTAGAAAAAATGTGGCCCTGTTTTGAGCAGGGTTTTGATATTGTTATTGGTTCTCGAGAAATAGAGGGAGCAGTATTGGATCCGCCCCAATCCTGGCTAAGAAGAAAAAAAGGAGCCGCCTTCAGATTATTTACTAATATATTTACTGGGCTTTGGAAAATCCGAGATACTCAATGTGGTTTTAAGACCTTCACCAAGAAAGCAGCTGAAGATATTCTTCCTCGATGTAAAATTGATAGATTTTCTTTTGATGCTGAAATATTAGTTCTGGCTAAAAGGCTAGGTTATAAGATAAAAGAAGTTCCCATAACCTGGAAGAATGATCCGGAAAGTAAAGTCAAATTTAAGAATATGGCTAAGATGGGATTTGATTTGGTTAAAATAAGAATGAATTTAATTAAAAGAACCTATGGTTAAAAAAAAGAAAAATTCTCTTTCAAAATTTCCTTCTGAACTTCGTTATGACATTGTTTCTAAAGATTGGGTAGTTATTGCTACCGGAAGGGCAAAACGGCCAGAAACTTTTAAGAAAGAGAGACGGATAGCAGAAAGAGTTCCCAAAAAACTTTGTCCTTTCTGTCAGATTGAAGGCCAAGAGGTCCCGACTCTGGTTTTTTTTAAAGGGAAAAAGATTTCTTTGGGACCAAGAGGAAAAGTTCCTAAAAACTGGACAACTATTGTTGTTCCTAATAAATATCCAGCCTTTCTACCTTCTTCTCAATTGAATAAACGGACCGAAGGGAACGTTTATCAGGCAATGAACGCCGCCGGCTTTCATGAAATAGTGATTACTCATGACCATAAAATTCAGATGGCTCAGTTTTCAACAAAGGAAGTTAAGGAAGTAATAGATGTTTACCAGGCCAGATATTTGGAGTTAATGAAAGAAAAATTCGTTAATCATGTTTCTATTTTTCATAACCATGGCATAGAAGCTGGAGCCTCAATTGCTCATCCTCATTCTCAAATTGTGACCACTCCTCTTATTGATGTTGACCTTAAGAATGCTCTGGTTAATTCTAAGAGATATTTTAAGAAGCATGGGAAGTGTATTTATTGTGTAATGGGTGAGTGGGAAAGAAAGGTTAAAAAAAGAATTGTTTTTGAGAATAAGGACTTTATAGTTATCTGTCCTTTTGCTTCTAAATCTGCTTTTGAGGTAATTGTTTCTCCTAAAAAACATAGGGCCTATTTTGAAAGGACAACTGAAAAAGAAAAATGGCAATCAGCTGAAGCTCTCCGAATAGCTCTCAGTAAGCTTTATAAGGCCTTGAATGACCCAGCTTATAATTTTTATCTTCATACTGCTCCTTGTGACGGTAAGAAATACGATAGCTATCACTGGCACTGGACTATTTTGCCTAAGACCTCAACCTGGGCTGGTTTTGAGATTGGGACCCGAATGGAAATTTCCACTATTGAACCTGAAAAAGCAGCTGCTTACTTAAGAAAACAATAATTATGAAACCATTAATTGTTGCTAATTGGAAATGTAACCCTACATCCTTGCCCGAAGCCAAGGGGCTTTTTGGTTCAATCAGGAAAGGGATTAAGAATGTTAAGAATGTTGAGGTGGTAATTTGTCCTCCTTTTGTTTATCTCCCCGAGTTAAAAGTCAAAGGTTCTAAATTAAAATTAGGAGCCCAGAACTGTTTTTGGGAAGATAAAGGAGCTTTTACTGGTGAAATTTCAGCTAAGATGTTAAGAAGTTTGGCTTGTAAATACGTTATTATTGGCCATTCGGAACGTCGTCGCTATTTTAAAGAGAGGGATTTGGGGATAAATAAAAAAATAAAATCATCTCTTCAGAACAAACTTAAGCCAATTCTTTGTATCGGAGAAACCGAAGAAGAGAAAAATAGGGGAGAATTCCCCCAGGTGATTAAAACTCAAATTGAAAAAGGATTAAGGAAAATTCCCCGAACAAAAATTAAGGAGATAGCTATAGCTTATGAGCCAATCTGGGCCATTGGTACCGGGAAAGCTTGTCGGCCGGTTCAAGCCCAGGTTACCAATTTACTTATCCGAAAAATTATGACCCGGCTTTATAGCCGGAGTATAGCTGAGAAAGTTCCGGTCTTGTATGGAGGTAGTGTCAATAAGACAAATGCTTTAGATTACTTGCGAGAGTCAAGAATGGCTGGTTTGTTGATTGGGGGAGCTTCTCTGAGACCTAAAGAATTTATTAGAATTGTTAAAGATATCAGCAAGCTTTGACATTTCTTCTTTTCTTTGCTATATTATTTAATTATGAAAAAGATTTTTGATGGAAAATTCTATAATCCTACTCGGGGAAACTTAAGTTTCGAGAAAGCAATTAAAGAAATGATTAACTGGATGGGGGAGAGGCCGGAGAAATTCTATAATGTTATTGTTGGTTGTGATTCTTCTTCTGGTCAGGAACCTCATTTTCCTGTAGCTATAGTGATTTTACGGAAAGGTGAAGGAGGGAGATTTTTTCTTAAGAAAGTAAAATATAAGAATAAGAAATTCTTTAATTGGCATCAAAGAGTATTAGAAGAAGTTTTATTATCTTGTGATTTAGCTTTAGCTTTGAGAGAAAGA
>CAYYDV010000060.1:0-3626 GCA_964470765.1 uncultured Candidatus Saccharibacteria bacterium | reverse complement strand
ATCACAGGTTTTTTCTCCTGTTCCTCAATTTTTGCTAGCTCCAGTTGTTTTCTTAGAGTTAAGAACACCTCTTCCTGAACTTTGACATTTCGTTTTAACCTGTCGAGCTCTATTTCTAAAGCCGGAGTTCCTATTATCTTGTTCTTAGCGGTAAAATTCGCCAATTCCGTCTCTGCGTTCTTTAAAAGCTTCCTGTTTTCTTCAAGCCGGTCTTCTATAAATTCGCGGTTTTGCTTGGTCTTACTTTCTTTTACATCCTGATTATAGATTATGAGTTCTTCAAGAAAAACATTGACTATCGCAGCGGAAAGCTCAGGCTCACCAGTAGAATAGCTTATTAAAACAACCTTAGTTGTTCGATCTGTGGAAATTTCTAAATTGCCGCCAATTGTCTTGATTATAAGAGTTAATCTTTCGACTTCATTATCTGCCTCAACTTTATAATACGAAATTAAATCAACTTCTTCTCCCATTTCTTTACTGAAAAATTTTTTATTCGCGATTCTTTCTAAAAACGGAGAACTTTTCAACAACAGTGTATAATATTCTGAAGTTACATTGTTTTCTAAAGACTCAATTCTTCCTGATGTTCCGATCAGTGTTCCCATTCGAGATGTCATCTCAGGATTCTTTGAAGGAAGGAATTTAGCAGAAGCAGTATAAACAGGAGGCTGCATTTTTAACCGTATTCCAACAAAAAGAACACATAAAAACACTCCAATAACGATCATCCACCTTCTCTTAAGGAGGACATTCACATAATCGATCAAATGAAATTCTTCGCGTCCGTGAAAATCTTCTCTCTCAAATTCCATCTTTATTTTTCTCCTGATCTTCCAACAATTTACCTGGTTCCAGCTCTCATTTAAAAGGAACTTCAATCACGCTTCCTGGAAGAATATCCGGACTAAACAATAAGGCTCCTCTTTTCTCTATTATTTTTCCGTCTGGAAGATGGATGACTATATTATCAATATCTGCATTTTGACTATATCCTCCACAGGAATCAATATAAAAATCTAATTTTCCACCTTCTCTATACCTGATCAAACCGGGCTCCTTTACTGCACCCTTGACCTCAACACTGTTAATTCTGAGCTCTTTTTTATCACTTCTAAACGGAATTTCTATCATGCTCCCAGGAAGGATAGATGGATTAAATGATAAGGCTCCTTTTCTTTCAATAGAGCTTCCATTCGGAAGATGAATGACTATATTTTCAAGATCTGCATTCTGAGTATATCCTCCACATAGATTGATATAATAATCCAACCTCCCCTCTTTTCTATATTGAACGAGAGTCGGTTTTTGAACTGCACCTCTCACTTCAACAACTTCTATCTCCTTTGCCACTCCTCTAAATGGAACCTCAATTGTACTTCCCGGAAGAATCGCCGGGCTACCTCTAAAAAAGAGAAATTTCTTTTTCTTATATGCTACATCATTTGGAAGATAAGATACTGTATTTGTTTTGTCTGCATCTTTATGGTATCCGCCGCATAGCTCTATGTAATAATCCATTTTTTGCCCTTCTTTGTATTGAACAATTAATGGATTCCTGACAGCACCTTTAACTTCAACAGTTCCTGGATTGTAAGGCACAAAAATCTGGTCCCCATCCTTTAAGATAAAATCATCAGACCCCCCTGGATTTTTTAGCGCTTCTTTCAGATTAATGGATATCTTCTCTCTTTCTTCCTGTCTTTCCTGAGTCATCTCAATAATATCTTTCCTTCGGAAAAGGACACCTCCTTCAGGATAAGCTGTTTTCTTAACACCTCCAGCCCTTTTTACAATGCTCGAAATTCTCTCCTCTATTTTCTCAAGAGAATAACTTCCCGGATATTTAATCTGACCCCCTATATTAACCACCGGTAAGGGTTCCCATTCGGGCAAATTTCTTATAGCAACTTTATCATAAGTCTCAAGTCGAGTTTTTTCTTCATCAGGAATACTTGCAAAATTAGATTCAACAGGCACAACAATCGTAGCAACCTTCTTTTGACCTTCTGCTTCTTCAGGCTGCATCCGCGCAATAACAGCTTCGACTTTATACGCATCCGGTCGAAGACCTCCTGCGAGAAGAATTAAATCCTCAAGGGTCATATTCTCAGCTAAAGGAAAAATGCCGGGACGCTTAACAAGCCCCTCTATAGTTACAAAAGGCTTTGTTTCCATTGTCTCATAAGAATAAATCATTACTCTGTCTGAATCTTCCAGGGAGAAATTCTCTTCATGTTTTCTTTCTAATAATTTCCTTAAATTAAATGTAATAACTCTCTCCTCAAGCTCTCCAGGGATCTTTCTAAAAATGTGAGCTAATTCTAAATAAGCTCTTTTTCTAAAATCTTCGTTCTGAAAGCCTCCTTTTGAAAAGATCAAATCTAATAATGTCATATTTTCAGGAAGAATATATGTTCCTGGCTCCTTCACATGGCCTTCCAAGGTGACATGCTTATCTTCTCCTTTCATCGCATAAGAAGAATAGATTGTTATCTGGTCCATTTCTCTTAAAGTGAAATTATTCTTTTCATTTCCTATATATTCATAATAATTTTCATTATTTTTTTTGAATAAATTCTCCAGTGAAAAAACTGTTAATCTTTTTGAAAAATCTTCCTCAGTTCTTACTAGATCAGCTCTCTCCAGGAAAACACCCTCTCTTATTCCTTCAGCCTTATCAATTAAATCTTTAACAGTCATTCCAGATACGTATTCATATGTCCCGGGTCTTTTTATCCCATCACCTCCTATTTGAACCATTCTTCTTCTTACATCAATATTGGGGAAAATTGTCACTTCATCTCCGTCCACAAGAGCAAAATCGTTCTGATGATCATTAAAGATGCTTTCAATATTCAAATCGACAAACTTTTCTCCGACACTTATCTCATGCCGTCTAATCTGGCTTCTTTTTAAATAGGCGTTAGAGGTCAAGCCTCCGGCAAATTGTACCAGGTTTTTAATTCCCTCTTTCCCGGTTATCTCGTATATTCCGGGCCGCTTTACCGCTCCCTTTATAGTTACAGACTTCCCTTTTAATGGAACAATAATATAATCGTTATATCTGATACGGGACTTTTTAGTATCAATCTCTCCTGTTAGGAGAAAATCATAGAGGTCAACCACATCTACTGATCCCCCGGCTCTTCTTATTTTTATCTCTCTTAATGAACCTGTCTCTTTAACTCCACCCGCGTTATTTAACAAATTTAACAGGGTGGCAACTGACGAACTAATTGTATAAACACCCTGATTTTCTACTTCTCCAACCACATAAACCAGCAATTTCCTCACTTTGGCAAGTTTTACATCTACAAAGGCTGTACTTCTGGAAGGATTGTTAAAATTGATGTAACTTGAATATATCTGAGAAAGCTTCTTGGTTACCAATCCCTTTAATTCTTTTAAACTTACTCCGTTTGTAAAAACCCTCCCTCCTTCTTGCGGGATATCTATATAACCGGCTTCACTGACAGTTAAAGGATACTCAAGGTTCAATTGCCCCCAAACATTAATGATTATCTCATCACCTGGACTCAATAAATACTGCTCATCAACAGGGCCTTCTGTTATGGGTTCAGGGAGCTTCCTGAAAATATCGTAGCCGAATGCATAAACTTTAT
>CAYYDV010000059.1:0-3659 GCA_964470765.1 uncultured Candidatus Saccharibacteria bacterium | reverse complement strand
ATTTTAGACTCTATCTTTAAGGACCCTGAAGTCAAACATGGATTAAAGGTCTTCTCTAAGAAAGAGATAGATGCCCTAATAATTAGAGAGGAAGAAGCTAAGTACTATGTTAGCTGTCCTATACCAAAGAAAAAGAGGCTTCTTGCCAAGCCTGAGGAAATCATTCGCCAATTAGTTTTAAATAAATTGATAAATGAGCTCAACTACTCACGAGAAAGGATAAATATCGAAGTGCCGATAAAGATGGGTTCAACCTATGCCCCAAAGAACGCAGATATTGTGGTTTATAAAGAGGATTCTAAGGAAACTCCCTATGTTATCATTGAGGTTAAAAAGCCTAAGCGTAAGGATGGGATAGAACAACTCCACTCTTATATGAACGCTACAGGCGTCTATTATGGTGGTTGGATAAATGGTAATGACGAAGTATATTACCTAAGGGTAGAGCCTAATACCTTTGAAACTATATCAAGGCTTCCTGGTGTCAACGAAAATATTGACGATATTAGAGAGCCGATAAAGAAAAAAGACCTAAAACCCATAAACGATTTAAAAAGTAAAATTCAAGAATTAGAGAATACTGTCTTAGCCAATGCAGGAGTAAGTGCCTTTGATACTATCTTCCCTCTTATCTTTGCCAAACTCTGGGATGAAAACGATAAGGGTGAAAATGACACAATGGAATTTCGCACTACTACTGCTACCCCTCAAAAACAATATGAACGCCTGAATGGTCTATTTAAAAAGGCCATCTCTGAATGGCGAGGCATCTTTGATGAAAATGATAAGATTCAACTCACTCCCGAAGCCTTAATTCCTGTCGCCTCTGCTCTCCAATACGACAAATTCTTTGATACCGACTTTGATGTCATTGATGCCGCCTTTGAATATATGATCAACCCTGAACAAAAAGGAGACAAAGGACAGTATTTTACTCCTCGGCCGATAGTCAAGATGTGCATTAAAATGCTAAATCCTAAACCTGATAAGGCTGCTCTTGATCCTGCCTGTGGTGCTTGTGGATTTATGCTCCATACCTTGAACTGGGTTTATGATAGATATATAAAAGTACGCTACAAAAATAACCTTGCCAAAAGAAAGTCCGACTATGCCAACTCAAAACTCTATGCTATTGATTTTGACCCTCGCTTAGTACGTGTAGCAATGGCGATGATGCTAATTGCAGGAGACGGTAGAAGCAATGTCTATAGGGTCAATTCCTTAGATTCAAGGGAATGGGAAAATAATCCTGTCCGATTTACGATTAAAGATGGTATGTTTGATGTAGTGATGACTAATCCTCCTTTTGCCGGGGAGATTAAACAACCAGAGATATTAGGAGAGTTTGACCTGGCATATAAAGGCGACCAGACCAAGAACAAGAGAGTAAATAAGCTTACCCGAGATGTCCTTTTCTTAGAAAGATGCCTCCGTTTCCTTAAACCTGGTGGCAGGATGGCTATTGTTCTACCTCAAAGTAACTTCAATAATGTCAGTGCTGGATACGTGCGAAAATTCATAATGGACAAAGCAAGAATATTAGCAATAGTGGGACTTGATGTAAATACCTTCAAACCCTTTACAGGCACAAAGACTTCTGTTTTATTCTTACAGAAATGGCGAGATGAAGGCTCTGTTTTAGAAGACTACCCTATTTTTATGGCAACCTCTGAAAAATCAGGTAAAAATAATAGCGGAGATTATGTCTTCAAAAAAAACAAAGAGAGTCAATATATTGATAGGTCAGGCAAAGTCATTGACCCTAATAAAGAAAAGAAGGTCATTGACCACGATTTAGACGAAATAGCTGAAGGATTCATTGAATTCGCCAGAGAGCAAAGACTGGATTTTTGGGGATAAAAATGGCTGTCTGGAGCATAGTAAAGACATCGAAAATTGACATTAAAGATAGAATTGACGCTGAGTATTTTCAGCCCAAATTTCTGGAAGTTGCTACAAGGCTCCATCATAGAGTGAGTTGTCCTACCTTAGGAGAAATATGTAATGTAACAGCAAGTGCTTTTTATCCTGCCGCAACCCAACTATATTCGGTAGGTGAAATACCATTTATGAGATGCGTCGATGTTATTAAGTATCCTGTTATTTCTGATGTTCAGATTGATGCTTTTGAAAAACTTCCACGAGATTTCTTAAAGAAAAATAAAAATGTTAAGATTTTGAGAAGTGGCGATATAGTAATAACTAAAGTTGGCACTCCTTGTTACGCAAGCATCATTGATGCAAGTTTAAAAGAAGTTGCTCTCTCACGAACTGTCTTAGGCCTTAGAAATATAAGCATAAATCCTTATTATTTAATTGCTTTTCTTAGGTCGAAATATGGTTTTTATCAATTGATGAGAGAAAGAGAGTTAATAATTCAACTTCAACTTACTTTAGATAGAGTAAAGAAAATAAAAGTATTCATCCCTAAAAGTAAAGAAGCTATTCAAGATGTTTCACAATCGATAAAAGAACATTTTTTTGCTCTTCGTCTTTCTATAATGAAATATTCTCAAGCTGAGCAGATACTTTCGGAGGAATTAGGAATAAAAGATTTAGATTTGAGTCACAAACTTTTTTATATAGTTAATCTCAAAGATACTAAACAATCCCATCGTATAGATGCTAATTATTATCAACCAAAATATGAGAGGTTGATTACACATATAAGAAAGAATACTACAGCAAAACTTTTAGGAGAGTTAGTAGCAATAAAGAAAGGAATCGAGCCTGGAAGTGATGTATATCAAGATAACGGAATCCCTTTTGTAAGAGTAAGTAATTTAAAAAAATATGAAATAAACGATAATAATCAGCAATATTTATCAGAAGACCTTTATAATAAATTTAAGATTTCATATAAACCCAAAGTTGGGGAGATACTACTTTCTAAAGATGCTACCCCTGGTGTTGCTTTTGTGGTTAGTGAAGATAAACAAATGATAATTTCCAGTGGGATTTTGAGATTAAAGATTCTTGGTGAGATCAACAGCGAATATTTAGCATTAGTCTTAAACTCTTTTGTTGTACAATGTCAAATGCAAAGAGATGCTGGTGGTTTAATAATAAATCATTGGCGACCTGATCAGATAAAAAATACTGTTATTCCTTTTTTATCAGAAACAAAACAGCAAGAATTAGCTACCCTTGTTGCCCAATCCCACCAAGCCCGAAAACAGGCAAAGGAGCTTTTGGAAGAAGCTAAAAAGAAAGTTGAAGAGTTAATTGAAGAAAAGTCAGTGTAACAAAACAAGCTACTATACTGTAGCTTAAAAAAAAGGAAATAGACCTAAAAATTTGCTTGAAGGATTAAATAATTGCATATCCGTTAATTACGCATAGCGGACATATACGGCGAGTGGAAACCAAATCCCCTAAAGCCTTGGCTTCCCTGGATTGAAAAAGGACGCTGAGCGGATTAATCCCTTTTTATTGCTACACCTGTTAACCTATTTTCCGAATGGTTAGACATGCAACTAGGCATCGTTTGAATGCATATGGCCTATATAGACGCCTTGGAGCGAGAAAAAACGGTATATTTTTATCACCTCGCTGAAGAAACTAAAGAGATACGATTAATTAGACCTTAACCAACAAAAAGGAAGGCAACTCTTATAAGGGATTGTTTTTATGATATCCCCAGGAGAGTCAGTAAGGGA
>CAYYDV010000058.1:0-3703 GCA_964470765.1 uncultured Candidatus Saccharibacteria bacterium | reverse complement strand
CCGAAGGATTTAATGTTCTGGAATATTTCATCTCTACTCATGGGGCCAGGAAGGGGACAGCTGATACTGCCTTGAGAACGGCTAAGGCTGGTTATCTAACTAGGAGATTAGTTGATGTTTCCCATGATGTAATGATAATTGGAGAAGACTGTAAAGATAAAAACGGAATCGTAGTTTTTAGAAAAGATGCTGAGGAGGTTAACCAGAAGTTTATTTTTAAAATTTTAGGTAGAATTTCTTTAGAAGAAGTAAAGATTAAAGGAAAAACTGTTGTCAAGAAAGAAGAAATTATAGATTTTGAAAAAGCTAGAGTCATAGATAAATCCAAAATAGAAAAATTAAGAGTTCGTTCTCCTTTGAGTTGTAAATTAGCCTGGGGAGTTTGTCAGCAGTGCTACGGCTGGGATCTGGGCAAAAATAGCTTAATCAATATTGGAGAAGCTATAGGAATTGTTGCTGCTCAGGCCATTGGTGAACCCGGTACTCAGCTCACTTTAAGAACTTTTCATACTGGAGGAGTAGCTGAGGGAGGAGATATTACTCAGGGGTTGCCCCGGGTAGAAGAGATTTTTGAGAATAGGATTCCCGGCGGAGAAGCAGTAATGAGTGAGGTTGAAGGAAAAGTAACGGGAATAGATATGAAAAAAAGAGTAGTGAAAATAGCTCCGACTTCCAATTCTAAAAAGACGAGGGAAGCCAAGGAAATTGAATACAAGATTCCGGTAGAATCAGCTATCTGGGTCAAAACTGGCCAAGAAGTTAAAAAGGGTAGTCAGCTTTGCGAGGGGAATTTGAGCTTAAAGAAGCTATATCGCTTGATTGATATTAAGGAAGTCTGGCGTTATGTTGTCAGACAAGTTCAGAAGATTTACGCTTCTCAAGGAGTAGATATCCATGACAAGCATATTGAGGTAATAATCAGACAAATGTTTTCCCGGGTGAGAATTAAAGACCCGGGGGATTCGGATTTCATTCCCGGGGAAATTATTGAAAGGGCAGAATTTGTTGAGGAAAATCTGAAGCTGAAGAAACTCAATAAAAAACTGGCCAATGGCGTTCAGCTTTTACTAGGAATATCAAAAATAGCTTTGACAACTAAGAGTTTCTTGTCTTCGGCTTCTTTTCAGGAGACTTCTCGAGTTTTGATTAAAGCGGCCATTGAAGGAAAAGAAGATAAATTATGGGGATTGAAAGAAAATGTTATCATTGGTAAACTGATACCAGCAGGGACCGGATTTAAGAAGTAGTCGCTTGAGAAGGTGGTTTTTGGAATATTCGCTCGGCAGACTGCTTCCAAGGCACGCAGTCAATTTTCCCACCGAGAAAATTACTGCTCGTTTCTCAGCCTCACTCTTCCCCGATTTCATCGGGGAAACCATGGCCGTTCGGCCTCCGAAGCGTCCTTGTCAGCAGTTACCTCGCTTAAAAATCATTCGTAAATTCGTAAAAATTCGTAATTCGTAGGGAAATATGAAAAGAAAAAAGAAAAAGAAAAATAAGAGGAATAAGATGAAGAAAAATTCCAAAAAACATTTGGGATTTGTTTTGCCTGATAAGATTAAACAAAAGATTTTGGGAGTAGTAATGATACTATTAGCGATAATTATTGGCTTGAGCTTTTTTGATTTAGCGGGAATAGCCGGGAGAGGCTCTCTGAAAGTTTTTACTTTTTTAGTTGGAAAAATAGTCTTCACTTTTCCTTTATTTCTAGTTTTGGGCGGATTAATATTTTGGGAAGGGCTAACTATCTTTAGAAAGAAATACTGGCTGGCAATTTTAGCCCTTCTTATTTTCATTTTAAGCCTTTCCGGAATTTTAGGGTCTTTTAATTCTGATTTAAAATTAGGAGGCTGGTTAGGATATATAGTTAGTTGGCCTCTCTTACGGTTGTTTGGATTTTGGGTAAGTCTAATTATCTTTGGAGGGATTAGTCTGATTGCCGGGTTAATAATTTTTTACCCTCTTTATCAAGAGAAAAAGACCGAGAAGGCAGTTAAGGAGGAAGAAGGCAAGGTCTCTTTTATTAAAAGAGAAATTCTTCCCCGGTTCAAAATTAAGGAAATCTCTCGGCCAAGACCTCTTACTTCTGAAAAGATAGAAGAGCCAGAAAAAAGAGAAGTTGCTCCTGGTTTGGAACTAAAGCAAATACCGATATCAAAAATTGAAAGAGAATACAAAAGGCCCCCCTTTGATTTATTAGAAGAAAATAAGAAAGCTCCTGAAACCGGTGATTTGCGAATAAATGCCGCTATTATCAAAAGAACCTTACAAAACTTCAACATTCCTGTGGAGATGAGCCAGGTCAATGTTGGCCCGACGGTTACCCAGTATACTCTCAAGCCAGCCGAAGGAGTTAAGCTCTCTAAAATTACTACTCTTTCCAATGATTTATCCTTAGCTTTGGCTTCTCATCCGATTAGGATTGAAGCTCCTATTCCTGGTAAATCTCTGGTAGGCATTGAAGTGCCTAATCAAGTAAGGGCTCAGGTTAGGCTTAAAGATTTGATTCAGGACTCTAATTTTCAAAACTCAGCTTCCCGATTAACTTTTATTTTAGGGAAAGATGTTTCTGGAAACCCTGACTATGCTGATTTATCTAGAATGCCCCATCTTTTGGTGGCGGGGAGTACGGGAACGGGAAAGACAGTATTTTTAAATAGTTTAATCTTGAGTTTGCTTTATCGAAATTCTCCCGATACTCTAAAATTTATTCTAATTGACCCTAAAAGGGTAGAATTTCCTGTTTATGCTGGCGTCCCTCATTTATTAGGACCAGTTATTTGTAATAACGGGAAAGCAGTTGGGGTTTTGAATTGGCTGATCGAGGAAATGGAAAAAAGGTTTGATCTTTTTTCTAAGTTCAAAGCCAAGAACATAGCTTCCTACAATGAGATGGTTTTGAATGGGTCAGCTGAACAGATTCCCTATATTGTCTTAATAATTGATGAGTTAGCTGATTTAATGGCCGCCAAAGGCAGAGAAGTGGAAGCCGGGATTGTCAGGTTGGCCCAGATGGCCCGGGCCGTCGGAATTCATTTAGTGGTGGCTACTCAAAGGCCTTCGGTTGAGGTAATTACTGGTTTAATCAAGGCTAACATTACTTCCCGGATTGCTTTTCAGGTGGCTTCTCAGGTTGATTCCCGAACTGTTTTTGATATGGCCGGAGCGGAGAAATTGTTAGGCCGAGGAGATATGCTTTTCATTTCGGCAGAAGTTTCCAAGCCCAGAAGAATTCAGGCTCCTTTAGTTACCGAGAAGGAAGTAAGAAAAGTGGTTAACTTTATAAAGTCGGAACTTGATTCAGCTGAAATTGATGGCGAGGAATTAGCCGAGAGCTTAAAACAAAAGCTAACCGAAGAAACCGGTGGAGGTTTTGATGTTTTTTCCCGAGGCGAAGATCCTTTATATGAGAGTGCTAGACAGGTAGTCCTTGAATCAGGTAGAGCTTCAGCTTCCCTTTTACAGAGGAGATTACAGATAGGTTATGCCCGGGCTGCTCGATTGATGGATATGTTAGAAGAAAGAGGAGTGGTTGGACCAGCTGATGGAGCCAAACCAAGAGAAGTATATATAAAAGAGAATTCTCAACAGCCAGATTCCGACAACGGAACAGATTCTGACTGGCAGAAAATTTAAAGTGTTTGGTCTAAGAACTTGTAACCCAGCCGTCTATGCTTTATAATAAATTATCCCTTGCTTAGAC
>CAYYDV010000057.1:0-3717 GCA_964470765.1 uncultured Candidatus Saccharibacteria bacterium | reverse complement strand
AACAATAAATATAGCCCTTGCTATGCAGATTGTTCCTTATGTAATTTCCTTGAAAAGATTAAGCATTTTGTTTAGTGTCTTTTTTGGATTTTTAATTTTCAAAGAGAAAAACATTCTTATAAGAAGCCTTGCGGCCTTGATAATGTTAGCTGGAGCAATTCTGATTATTCTTCTTTAACTGCTGAAATTATAAACAAAAAGAGGTTCTAGAGAAACCTCTTTTTATTTTGAGATTAAAAAACTACGATACTTGCCAGCTACCTCTAAATTTATTAAGATTTAGTTAGAGGAAACCGACCAACAACCAGCCAAGCATACTCAAGACTACCAGCGATATTAGAATAATCCAGACTATTTTGAATAATGTTTTGGGTTTAATTTTGACCATTTATTTATGATAAAGAAAAAATATAAAAAGAAAAGAGGAAAATCTTTTCAGAATATATTCTTTCCTTTGTTTTTAGGACTTCTATTTTTAATAATAATCATTTCTTTAATTATTTCAAATTGGAAAATAAGCAAAAGGAGAACTGGGCTTAATCAGAGAATTTTGGAGTTAAGACAAGAAACCCAGGTTTTAGAAGAAAGAAATGAACAACTTAAGGCTGGTGTTTCTCAAACCTTTCAATCAGATTATGCTGAGAAGGTACTTAGGGAAAAAGGTTTGTATAAAAAGAAGGGGGAGAAAGTGGTAGTTATTTTGCCGCCCGAGGAAGAAGAGGAGGATAAAGAAGAGGAAAAAAATATTTGGGAGAAAATTTTAGGAAAACTAAAATTCATAAAGTGAATTTCTGCGTAGCGGTTAATTTGCGGGATTAGTTGAGCGGTTCAACGCTACCTTCCCAAGGTAAAAAGACGGGTTCGACTCCCGTATCCCGCTCCAGTAAGCCAGAGTAGCTCAGCGGTAGAGCAACGCTTTCGTAAAGCGTAGGTCATCGGTTCAAGCCCGATCTCTGGCTCTTTCTTACCCGAGATTTATCTCGGGTTTTGTGATAAAATATAGGAAATGAAAGAAAAAGCGTTCACTGTTATTGAACTCTTAGTAGTCATAGCTATTATTGGAGTCATAGCTAGTATTGTTTTGGTTAACATGAGTGGGGCTCGAGAGAAAGCTAGAATTGCTAAGGGTTTACAGTTCTCCCAAAGTATTTACCATGCCTTAGGAGCTTATGCTGCTGGTATTTGGAATTTTGAAAAGGTAGAATCAGGAACTGACATTACTCCTGATATGTCAGGGTATGGTAATTACTGTACAGTCTATGGAGCTACTACTGTTGAAGGAATCATAGGAAATGCCTTGTACTTTGACGGAGTAGATGATTATGTTGATTGCGGGAACCATCCAAGCTTCAATAATCCAAGTATAACTGACGAATTAACAGTTGAGGTTTGGATAAAGCCCCTTGATAAATCTGACCAGCAGCGGATAGTTACCAAATGGGAATGGCCTAGTGGTTCAGCTTCATATAGGTTCAGGATTATGGGGACAGGTTTTATTTGGTTTGATATTTCTGCAACTGGCACTTGGAGTGGAAGTTATGCAGCAGGTACCAGACTCGGCGACTTAGATGCTTGGTATCATCTAGTTGGTACTTTTGATACTACCAATGGTACCCGGCTTTATATCAATGGAGAACTTAAAGATACTTCATCAGTAGTGGCCAGTGGAATCTATCCAGGTCAAGCAGGCTTAGAGATTGGAGCTGAGTATGCCTGGGGTGGTACAGGCTATGAGTTCCATGGCATCATTGATGAGGTCAGGATTTACAATGAACCTTTAACTCTTGGTCAAATCCAAAGACACTATGCCGAAGGGTTGGAAAGATACAGGTTAGTTGAAAAATAATTTCATAATATTTTTTAATTTTTATTAAAAGATTCTAACTCGGGATTTATCTCGGGATTGATTTTTTAGACCTAAATGGTAAAATGGTTTGTATGAAAGAAATTAAAGAAAAAATTGGAAAATTAAAAGGTAAGCTCCTCTATTTAGGGGACTGTCTTTGATGTTAGGAAG
This sequence comes from uncultured Candidatus Saccharibacteria bacterium, assembly GCA_964470765.1. Lineage (GTDB taxonomy): Bacteria > Patescibacteriota > Minisyncoccia > Minisyncoccales > JAGGXC01 > CAYYDV01. The sequence goes on along the minus strand of CAYYDV010000057.1, from coordinate 1,700 downwards.
AAAGAAAGGAGGATTAGAGGATTAGAGAAAGCAACCCAACTTCCTGATTTTTGGCAGGATAAAGAGAAAGCTAAAGAGATTAACAAAGAGCTTTCCAGTTTAAAAGAAGAAATTGAGAAATGGAACGAATTAAATAATGAGCTGAGAGAATTGATGGAAATAAGTAAAATAGTCAAGCCGGGAGAGAAATTAGAAAAGGAGATAGAACAGAAACTTTCGGATTTAGAGAAAAGGATTAGTAGTGAAGAGTTCAAAGTTTTTCTTTCCGGAAAATACGATAAAGGGAGTGCTGTTCTTTCCATCTATTCGGGAGCCGGCGGACAAGATGCCGAAGATTGGGCAACAATGTTGCTAAGAATGTATGAAAGATTTTGCCAAAGAAAGCAGTTTAAAACTAAGATTTTGGACCAATCCTTTGGCGAAGGTGGAGGGCCTGAAGGAAGAATCGGAATTAAACAAGTTGTCTTAGAAGTTAAAGGTAAATATGCTTACGGTATCCTTAAAAAAGAAGCTGGGGTTCATCGATTAGTTAGACTTTCTCCTTTTTCTGCTCAAAGTTTACGACATACCTCCTTTGCTTTAGTTGAAGTTCTACCTGAGATTTCTAAACCTGAACAACTAGAGATAAAGATTAAGCCTGAAGATTTAAAATTAGAAACCTTTAGAGCTTCAGGACCAGGTGGTCAAAATGTTAATCGTCGGGAGACAGCGGTTAGGATTACTCATCTCCCGACCGGAATTAGGGTAAGTTGTCAAGTAGAAAGACTCCAGGGATTAAATCGTCAAAAAGCTGAAGCCCTTCTTTACGCTAAACTTTATCAGGCTGAAGTTTTAGCTCAGAAAAAAGAAATAAAGAAAATAAAAGGTAAACCTTCTTTGGCTAGCTGGGGAAGTCAAATCAGGTCCTACATTTCCCACCCTTATAAATTAGTCAAAGATTATCGGACCGAGGTTGAAACTAATAAAGTCGAAGAAGTTTTAGACGGTAATTTAGATGATTTTATCACCGCCGAAATTAAACTTAAAGAATAAAACTTTGATATCCTTTCAAAACATTACCAAAGCCTATCCCCGAGGCATTGAAGCCTTAAAGGATGTTTCTTTTGAAATTAAAGAGGGGGAATTTATTTGTCTGGCTGGCAGGTCAGGAGCAGGGAAGTCAACTCTTCTTAAATTGCTCTTAGGAGAAGAAAAACCTAGCCAAGGCCGAATTTTCTTTAATGGAATTGAGGTTCAAAGAATAGAATCAAGAGACTTGCCTTATTTTCGGCGGAAGATTGGGGCAATTTTCCAAGATTACAAACTTCTTTCTTCAAAAACTGTTTATGATAACGTTGCTTATGTTCTAGAAGTAATAGGGTTTGCTGATGAAGAAATTAACCAAGATGTTCCTCAGGTTTTAGATATAGTCGGTTTGGCTGATTGCGCTCAACACTTTCCCAAAGAACTTTCCGGGGGAGAGAGACAAAGGGTAGCTGTTGCCCGAGCTTTAATTACTAGACCAAAGCTTATTTGTGCTGATGAACCGACTGGAAATCTTGATCCTTATCATACCCGGGACATAGTTCAGCTTCTCTTGAAGATTCAGGAATTAGGTTCTACGGTAATCTTAGCTACCCATGATAAAGAAACAATCAATAATCTGAAAAAAAGAGTAATAACTTTGGATAAAGGAAAAGTAATTAGAGATGAACAACGAG
>CAYYDV010000056.1:0-3745 GCA_964470765.1 uncultured Candidatus Saccharibacteria bacterium | reverse complement strand
TCCATTGTAAACGTTCCTCGGCCTTCAGTCAAAGACCTCAAATCAGTGGCATAGCCAAACATCTCAGATAAAGGAACTTTAGCATCAATTATTTTAAGATTCAACCTATCTCCAGTTTCCTCAATTTTCCCTCGTCGGGCATTTAAATCACCAATGACATCACCAAAAAATTCAGAGGGAATGACTACTTCTAATTTCATTACTGGCTCCAGCAAAATAGGTTTAGCTCTTCTAGAGGCTGATTGTAAAGCAACTGACCCGGCAATCTTGAAAGCCACTTCTGAAGAATCTACCTCATGGAAAGAACCATCATATAGAGCTACTTCCATATCAACCATGGGATAGCCAGCTACTACTCCTTTGGACATAGCTTCTTTAATTCCTTTTTCAACAGCGGGAATAAACTCTTTAGGAATAATTCCTCCTTTGATTTCATCAACGAATTCAAAACCCTGACCTCTTTCTTTAGGCTTAACCCTCAACCAAACATGACCATACTGACCTCGACCACCTGACTGTCTAACATATTTTCCTTCAGCTTCAGCTAATTCAGCAATGGTTTCCTTGTAAGCTACTTGAGGCTTACCAACATTAGCTTCAACGTTAAATTCCCTTTTCATTCTATCAGCGATAATTTCCAAATGCAATTCGCCCATTCCGGAGATAATCAGCTCTCCGGTTTCTTCATCTGATTTAACTTTGAAGGTAGGATCTTCAGTGGTTAACTTCTTAAGAGCTAGGCCCATTTTTTCCTGATCAGCTTTGGTTTTTGGTTCAACCCGAATAGATATAACTGGTTCTGGGAAAACCATCTGTTCTAAAACAATGGGATTACTTTCATCGCAAAGAGTATGGCCAGTAGAAGTATTTTTCAAACCAACAGTAGCTGCAATATCTCCAGCATAAAGAGTTTCTACTTCTTCCCTTTCCTGAGAATGCATTCTTAAAATTCGACCAATCCTCTCCTTTTCTCCAGTAGTTGTATTTAATAAGTAAGAACCCTTAGTTAAAGTTCCTGAATAAACCCGGAAATAAGTTAAGGTCCCAACGTAAGAATCAGCAGCAACTTTAAAAGCTAGCGCAGCAAAAGACTCAGAATCATCAGGTTTTCTTTCAACCTCTTCTCCACTCCGAGGATCAGTTCCTTTAGTTGGAGGTAAATCCAAAGGCGAAGGAAGATAATCACAAACTGCATCTAATAAAGGTTGAACTCCTTTATTCTTTAAAGCTGAGCCAACAAAAACAGGTACCAGCTTATAGTCACAAGTAGCTTTTCTTAAAGCTTTCTTCAAATCTTCAACAGGAATTTCCTGATTAGCTAAGTATTTTTCTAACAAAGCTTCGTCTTCAGCTGCAATCTTTTCTATTAATTTCTTTCTCCATTCCTTAGCTTTTTCTACCAAATCTTCAGGAATTTCTTCTTCAACCACTTCTTCACCAAGTTCTCCTTTAAACTTCAAAGCTTTCATTTTTAATAAGTCAACTACTCCTTCAAGATTTTCTTCAGCTCCAATTGGTAATTCTAAAGCTACAGCGTTGGGAGTTAATTTTGACCAAATTGATTCCAAGCTTTTATAGAAATCAGCTCCCATCCGGTCCATCTTATTAATGAAACAAATTCTAGGAACGGAAAATTTATCAGCCTGACGCCAGACAGTTTCTGATTGAGGCTCAACGCCAGCTACTCCATCAAAAATAACCACTGCTCCATCTAAAACCCGCAAAGACCTCTGAACCTCTACTGTAAAATCAATGTGGCCTGGAGTATCTATGATATTTATTCGGTATTCTTTCTCTTTAATTCTTTTGGTTTCTCCGGGAGTCCAAAAACAAGTAGTAGCGGCCGAAGTAATAGTAATTCCTCTTTCTTTTTCCTGAGCCATCCAATCCATAATCGCTTCTCCTTCATGAACTTCACCAATTTTATGAGAAATTCCTGTATAAAATAAAACCCGCTCGGTAACCGTAGTTTTACCAGCATCAATATGAGCAATTATTCCAATATCTCTGTATTTTTCTAAAGGATATTCTCTAGGCATAGTAAATAAAAATATCTTCTAAGCGAGGTTATACTTTTTAGGGACGCTCAGTCGCCGAGCAGGTATGGTTTGAGTGAGCGAAGCGAACGAGAGAGCGAGGCGACGTAATGCGAGTTAATTTTTTCTCGCTGGGAAAAAAATGGCGTACCCTAAAAAGTGGTAGCCGAGCGTTTTTACCAGGCAAAGTGGGCAAAGGCTCGATTAGCTTCAGCCATCCGATGGATATTTTCTTTTTTCTTGATAGCCTTGCCTGTATTTTCGGCAGCAGCTATCAGTTCTTCAGCTAATTTTCCAGCCATTGGTTTTCCTTTTTTGGATTTAGCAGCTTCAATTATCCAGCGCATAGCTAAAGTTAATTTTCTATCTTTTTCTACTGGAATCGGAACCTGATAAGTTGCCCCTCCGATTCTTTTTGACTTTACTTCCAGTAAAGGAGAAGCGTTTTTTAGAGCTTCTTCAAAAACTTCCAAAGGGTCTTTTTTGGTTTTTTTCTTAATTCCCTCAAAGGATTGATAGACAATCTTCTCAGCAATTGTCTTCTTTCCCTTTCTCATCACCTGATTAATGAATTTAGCAATAACAACGTTATCATAAACAGGGTCAGGTAAGATTATTGTTTTTTTCTTTTTCTTTCTGGACATATTATTTTTGTTTCTTAGCTCCGTATTTTGACCTCTGTTTTTTCCTTCCTTCTACTCCCCCGGTATCCAAAACTCCCCGAACAACATGATATCTAACGCCGGGCAAATCTTTTACTCGGCCGCCTCGGATTAAAACTATTGAGTGCTCCTGCAAATTATGACCCTCACCGGGAATATAAGCCGTAACCTCCCGTCCATTACTTAATCTCACCCGGGCTACTTTTCTTAAAGCCGAATTTGGTTTCTTAGGAGTGACCGCAGAAATCTTAATACAAACACCTCTCTTCAGTGGCGAGAAATACTTAGCTGGTCGATTTTTCAAGACATTAAAACCAAATTTCAAAGCCCGGCTTTTATTAGTAAGTCTTTTGGTCTTTTTTCTGCCTTTTTTGATTAATTGATGAATAGTAGGCATAGTAGTTAAAATTAATTAAGCGCTGTGCGCTCAAAATTAAAATTAACAAATAAATCTAGAAATGTCAATAGAAAATTTTTAGAAAACCAAGGACGAACCAACAATCAATTTATAAATTCCCGCAATTAAAGGAAATAAATACTGAAGCAAAAAGAAAATAACAAATAATAAAATAAAGAACCCATATTGGAAAAGAAATACCTTTATGTGTTCCAAAGAAGCAGGTAGGAAAGTAAACAAGATATGGGAACCATCTAAAGGAGGAATGGGGAGTAGATTAAATATAGCCAAAAGGATATTTATAAAGACAATAAAGCTGAACATTGAGCTAAGACCGGGTATTTGGGCAACAATCGGAAGAAACCGTAAAATCAAACCGAAAACTAAGGCTATGATTAGATTTGCTCCCGGTCCAGCTAAAGCTACTTTGGCACTGCCATATTTCTGGTCTCTGAAATTAAGCGGGTTAATGGGAACTGGCTTAGCCCAGCCAAAAATAATTCCTCCCCCAGCCAACTTGGCTATTGTAATTAGAATCAAAGGCAAGATAATAGATCCCATTGGGTCTAAATGTTTTATGGGATTCAAGGTAAGTCGGCCAGCTAATTTAGCTGTTGGATCACCTAAATAATTAGCCACTGCCCCATGAG
>CAYYDV010000055.1:0-3779 GCA_964470765.1 uncultured Candidatus Saccharibacteria bacterium | reverse complement strand
AAATTATCTGTTCCTTTTATAGTGTTTAATTTATCTTTTGGAGGGGGAACGAATTCTCCTTCGTAAGTTATTTCATCTAGAAGAATCATTGGGTATCCTAGTTCGGAGACAATCTTGCCTACTTTTTGAGAATAGGCCATTTCTGGAGGGAAGAAACAAACAGGTTGATAGCTCTTCCCAAAATATTTTCTATTTGTTTTATAGTTTTTATCAATTTGGCGAATAATTTCTTCTTTGTCTAGAAAAGGCAGGAGAGCGTGATATTTGGCGCTCTCGGTAAATTCTAGCCTTTTGGTTTCAGCCAGTTTTTTGATATTCACGATAATATCTCTGTAGCCCTCTTTGACTAGGAATTCAACTAAGGCTCCATTGATATTAAGATTGATTTTGCATTTAGGAATTTTTAAAAGACCTTTGAATAAAGGCCGGTAAGATTCGTTGGCTACTCTTTCTAAGATTTCTTTTGATTGGTCAGAGGGTTGATAGATATGCAAAAAATTAACCCAGTACATAAAATAAATTTATTTCTTAGAATTATTTTTAACAATCGAATTAAAGAGCTGGAAATATTCTTTGGCTGATTTCTTCCAAGAAAAATCTTTTTTCATCGCTCGCTTAACTAATTTACTCCATTTAGATCTGAATCCAAAAGCAGTGAAGGCCTGGGTAATAGTAATCAACAGGGCCGAAGGGTCATATTCTTTAAATAAAAATCCTTCGCCATAATTCTTCTCGGGAAGGAAATCATTAATGCTATCAGTCAATCCTCCTGTAGCTCTAGCAATAGGGATGCAGCCATATCTCATAGCTTGCATCTGAGTTGTCCCACAAGGTTCAAATTGAGAAGGCATTAGGAAAACATCAGCTCCAGCAAAAATGAGATGAGGAAGGTCTGGGTCAAATTGATAAGAACAACCTATTCGTCCTGGGAATTTTTCAGCTACCTTTTGCAACATTTCTTTATATCTTGATTCTCCTTCTCCTAAGCAGACTAATTGAAGGGGGAGATGTTTAAAAAGTGACTCTACAATTTGTTCTAAGAGATCAAAACCTTTTTGCTCAGTAAGGCGAGAAACAATGCTAACAAGAAAGGCGTCCTCATCTTGATTTAGGCCAAATTTCTTTTGGAGCTGAAGTTTATTTTTTTTCTTTTTATTGATTGTCCTGACATTGTAATGAACTGGAATATGAGGAGATTTTTCTGGATCATATTTCTTATAATGAATGCCATTAAGGATTCCGTGGATTCTATCTCCTTTTTCAGCTAAAACTTTATCCAAACCTTCTCCGTATTCAGGGGTGAGGATTTCCTTGGCATAATTTGGAGAGACGGTAACAATTGAGTCACTGTACATTATGCCTCTTAGCATCCAGTTTAGTTTTGCCAGACGGGGATTAAAAAAATCAGGAATTAGTTCCTGACCTGAATCTTTTTCCGTTTCTTGGATAAATTTGAAATCACACATTCCTTGGTAGCGAAGATTATGAATAGCAAAAACAGTGGTAATTTTTGAAAGGTCGGGATCTTTTTGATAGGTTGTTTTAAGGTAATTAGGGATAAGACCGGTTTGCCAGTCAGAAGCTACAATAATATTGGGTTTCCAAGGAGATTTTTTAATAAACTCCAATACTCCCCGACAGAATAGAACCCATCTTATATGGTCATCAGAATAACCATAAACATTAGCTCTCTTCTCGTAGTATTCCATGTTCTCCAGGAAGTAAGTAGTAATTGTTTTTCCATGATTACTCTTTTTGACATTACAGATTAGGTAAGGATAAGCACTAGGCTGGTCAGTAGGAACTTTTAATCCTTTTATTTCTATTTTTAATTTATATTTTTTAGGATTGATTGTCCCGTATCGGGGAATCACCAACCGAACATCCTGACCTAGTTCTTTCAAAGCCAAAGGCAGGGAGTGCATAATTCCTCCTAAGCCTCCGGCTTGAGCAAAGGGAGCTGCTTCCGAGGCAACGAATAGGATTTTCAGTTTTTTTGAAGAGTTAGCTCTCTTTGAGCTTTTTGAAGATGAAGAACTCATAGCAAAAAACTTGTTTTTTTCTTAATATTTGCTAATTTTAAGTATAGCAAACTTTGATTCCCCCGTCTATGCTTAATCAAATTGAAGAAGTTAAAAATAGATTAAATATTGTTGAGGTTATAGGGAGCTATATCAAGCTTCAAAAATGCGGAGCAAATTATAGAGCCCGTTGCCCTTTTCATTCCGAGAAGAAAGCTTCTTTTTTTGTTTCACCGGCTCGACAGATTTGGCATTGTTTCGGATGTTCCTTGGGAGGGGACATTTTTAAATTTATAATGCAAATTGAAGGAGTAGAATTTGGCGATGCTTTAAGAATGCTAGCTCAGAAAGCCGGAGTTCAGCTCAAGCCAATAAAGCCAGAGTTAATAACGGAAAGACAAAGACTTTATGAGATTTGTGAATTAGCCACTAAGTTTTTTGAGAAACAGCTTGAAGAAAGTGAAATTGGCCAGTCAGTAAAGAAGTACCTCTTAGATAGAGGAATTAACGAAGATTCAATTAAAAAATGGAGAGTGGGTTATGCCCCTGATAGTTTTAGAGGTCTGACTGATTTTTTAATCTCCAAAGGATATGAAGTAGAGGAAATTAGGAAGGCTGGTTTGATGGTTAGGAGTGAAAAAGGAGATTATTTTGACCGCTTTCGAGGCCGGATTATTTTTCCTGTCTTTAATTTAAATTCTCAAATAGTAGGCTTTGGGGGAAGGATTTTCGGAGAAAGAGAGAAAAAAGAAATTGCTAAATATGTTAACACTCCTAATACTCTTCTTTATGATAAAAGTCAAACTTTATATGGGTTAGACAAAGGTAGATTAGAAATCAGGAAAAAGAACTTCTGTATTTTGGTTGAGGGCTATACTGATTGTATTATGGCTCATCAGACTGGTTACGTGAATACGGTGGCTACTTCGGGAACGGCTCTAGTCTCTTCCCAGTTAAGAATTTTGAAACGTTATTCGGAAAATTTAATTACTGCTTTTGATATGGATGTGGCTGGTGATACAGCTACCAAAAGAGGAATAGGTTTGGCTCAGAATATGGATTTCAGTATAAAGGTGATTACTATGCCTGAAGGGAAAGATCCAGCTGATGTTGTTTCTCAAGACCCAGGACTTTGGCAGAAATTAATTAAAGAAGCTCGGTCTATCCTTGATTTCTATTTTGAGACTACTCTTTCTAGATTTGATAAAGAAAACCCTGAAGGAAAGAGAGAAATTTCCAAAATCCTTTTACCGGTCATCAAGAGAATTCCTAATAAGATTATTCAATCTCATTGGATTCAGAAATTAGCTAGGGAATTAAAAGTTAGAATGGAGGATATTGAAGAAGAGCTTAAGAAAGCTAAACTAGAAACCAGTTTCTTAGAGGATTTTGGAGCCAAAGAGGTTTCTCTTCCTTCTAAATCCAGGAGACAAAAAATAGAAGAAAGATTACTTTCTTTGATTTTCCAAAAACCTGAGCTTCATCAGTCAATTACTGAAGATGATTTGTCTCTTTTGAGTGTCCAAAGCTCAATTCTTATCTCTAAATTCAAGAAATTCTTTCAAAATGAGAAAGATTTGAAGAATTTTCAGACTAAATTCTCTGAATTTCAAAAAAGTCTTTCTGAAGAAGAGCTTAATCTTGTTAACCCTTTGGTTTTAAAAGCTGAAATTGAAGAGGAATGCCTAGAAGTAAAACCCTGTCAAGAAGTTCAAATCTGCTTGAAAGAGATTAGATGTTTTGGAGTCAAAGGCGAAT
>CAYYDV010000054.1:0-3881 GCA_964470765.1 uncultured Candidatus Saccharibacteria bacterium | reverse complement strand
AAACTTTATTCCTTATGTAATCCCAGAAAGGATGGTCAAAAGCATCAGCTGGCTCAGTCAATTTACCATTTTTGACTGAAAAAGCCAAACAACTGACAACTGGAGGTCCATCAAAGAAAGAAATGGGAGAATTTTTCTTGACGGGCATCAAAGGACCATTATGAGAACCTCGCATAAAACCAGCCACATAATGACCAATAGCATAAGGAGATAAAATCTCACCAGTAGCTGGAAAGTTCTTCTGGGCTCTTACTAATATCACTGGGTCATCTTTACCAACATATTTTCCAGCAATGTTATGTAAACGAGTAGTGGAAGCAGATACTACTTGTTCTCCACTCGCCCGGGACCAGATACTTTCTACTACAAATCTGCCATTATCCCGTAAAAGAGCAGCAATGTCATAAGTTTCTTCAGGAGTGTTCAGCTCAATAACCTTATCAGCTTTAGTATATCCCACATCCATAATGACAAATTTAAATCCTTGTTTAATTTTCGGAGAAAGCATTAAACCAGCATTATGCATTGGGTCAGTAAAAGATAAATACAAAGGAAGATTATAAGCACCAGGCTCGGTTTTATCAGCAGCAAAGAAAAGGAAAGGTTCAGCTGGTCTTTCTTCAATTTCCATTTCAGCCACGGCTGGTCCCATTCCTTTAACATTGCCCGAAAAACTATCTTTTAGTAAATCCTGACCAGCTCCATAAAGACCTTGAGCTTTAGCTGTTTTAGTACCAGCTATGAGAGCATCCCAACAAAGTTTGTGGACTTTTTTATTTAAAATTCCTTTTTTATGAGTAGAGAGAATAGCAATATCGTCTCCAGTATGGCCAATATAGGAATCAATTAACAAACCTTTACCTTTGTTTTTGATATGATTTTCGACGGCCTGAAGTAATTTCTGGCTGGGTTTAATATGTCCCCCAATACTTCCAATATCAGCTTTGATTATACTTAAGGTAATTTTTGCCATAAATATTTTTTATTAAATTAGTTATCGACCTTGATAGTTTACTCAAATATTATATCATTTTCGTTTTATTTTGGCTAAATTCAAAATGGTCTTAATAACAGTATCAGGATTAATAGATATGCTTTCAATTCCTTCCTTCATTAAAAACTCAGCAAACTCAGGAATATCCGAAGGGCCTTGGCCACAGATTCCTGAATATTTCTTCTTCTGACGACAAAGTCTAATAACCTTACTAATCATTCTTTTAACTGCTTCATTCCTTTCATCAGCAATGTAGGCAATTCGAGCATTATCTCTATCCATTCCCATTAAAAGCTGAGTTAAATCATTACTACCAATACTCATCCCATCAAAAACTTTCAAAAACTCCTCAGCTAAAATAACATTAGAAGGAATCTCACACATAACAATAACTTTCAAACCATCTTTTCCTTTTTCCAGACCGAACTTCTTCATTAAACTGATGACTTTCTTTCCTTCTTCAACTGTCCGACAGAAAGGGACCATAAGAACAATGTTCCTTAAACCAAATTCTTCCCTAACTTTCTTGATAGCCTGGCATTCCATTCTGAAAGCTGGTTGAAAACCTTTATCAAGATAACGAGAAGCTCCTCTAAATCCCAACATAGGATTAGCTTCTTCTTCTTCAAAAGGTTCTCCTCCAATTAAGCCCCGGTATTCCTTTGTTTTAAAATCAGACAACCTGACAATGACTGATTTAGGCCAGAAAGCAGCTGCAATTTGAGCTACTCCTTCAGCTAATTTATCAACAAAATATTGTTTTTTATCTTTATAGCAAATAGTTAATCTTTCAATTTCTCTTTTAACTTTTCCATCTTTAATCTTGTTAAAATCACATAAGGCTAAAGGATGAATTCTAATTTTTTCAGCAATGATAAATTCTTCCCTAGCTAAACCAACTCCATCATTAGGTAAAAAGGAAGTTTTAAAAGCAATATCTGGTGCTCCAATATTAATTAATATCTTTGTTTTCAGCTTAGGAATTTTTTTTAAATCATATCTCTTAACTTTAAAAGGAATTTTTCCTGAAAATATTCTTCCTTTCAGACCTTGAGTACAATCAACTGTTATTTCCTGACCAGATTTCAAAACCTTGGTAGCTGTTTTAGCTCCAACAATACAAGGTATTCCTAGCTCCCGACTAACTATAGCTGCGTGAGCTGTTTTCCCGCCCTCATCGGTTACAATTGCTGAAACTAAAGGAAAAACACTAACCCAATCAGGATCAGTCATTCTAGTTACTAAAACTTCTCCTTTCTTAAATTGAGTAAGCTTTGATATATCAGAAATAACTCTTACCTTTCCTTGACCAATCTTATCACCAATAGCAATTCCAGTTAAAACTGGTTTCTTTTCTGATTTAATCTTATATTCCTCAAAAGTAGCCTTAGATTTTATTGCATGAACTGTTTCTGGTCTTGATTGGACAATAAACAATTGTTTAGTTCTTCCATCTTTAGCCCATTCAATATCCTGAGGCATCCACTTACCAGCTCTTTTAGAATAATGTTTTTCAATAATCTGAGCCCATTTAGCTAAAGTTAAAATCTCTTCATCAGTCAAGGAAAACCTTGACTGGTCTTTCAAAGAAACCTTAACTTCTTTTAATCCCCCTCCTTGGCCATAAATATATTTCCTATTCTTCCTGCCCAACTTCTTAGAAATTATAGGCCTATAAAGCTTGCCCTGAGCCTGTCGAAGGGTTGGTTTAAAGATATAGAATTGGTCAGGAGTCACTAATCCTTTAACAATCATTTCTCCTATCCCAAAGATAGAATTAATTAAAACTACATTAGAAAAACCAGTTTCAGTATCTAAAGTAAACATTACTCCAGCTGAAGCACCACCTGAGCCAACCATCTTTTGAACTCCAACTGATAAAGCAATTTTCAAATGTTTAAAACCCTTTTCTTCCCGATAAGCAATAGCTCGGTCAGTAAACAAAGAAGCTATAGAGTTCTTAACTGCTTTCAATAATTCTTCAGAACCAACCACATTCAAATAAGTCTCATGTTGTCCTGCAAAAGATGCGCTTGGCAAATCTTCCGCCGTTGCTGAACTCCTAACTGCTACATCAATATTCTCTTGATTGTATTTCTGAGACAACTTCTTGTAATTCCTTAAAATCCCCTTCTTTAAATCTTCAGGAATTTCAGCTTGAAGAATCAATTGACGAGCTGCTTTCCCGGTCTTCCTTAAGCTTTCTAAACTCTTAGGATTAAACTTCTTAAAAATCCTCTTCAACCCTCTATCAATCTTATTCTTTTTCAAATAATACCAGTAAGCTTTAGAAGTTAAAGCAAAACCATCAGGAATATTAACCCCTTTTTTAGTCAATTGAGAAAACATTTCTCCTAAAGAAGCGTTCTTGCCGCCAACCAAAGGAACATCTTTTACTGAAAGTTCTCTATACCAGAGAATATATTTTTGTTTTTTAGTCATATCAAAATATTCCTTTAAACAATATATCCTTAAACTGGATTAAATCTTTGGAGGTAACTAAGATAAATAGAATAATAAAAAACACCATTCCCACCTCTTGAATTCTTCTTTCTATCTTTGAAGGAATCCTTTTTTTAGTTACAGATTCAAAAACTATGAAGACTAACCTCCCTCCATCTAAAGGAGGAATAGGTAGAATATTAAGGATAAATAAAGCCAGAGAAATTATAGCCAAAAGGAAGATTACTTGAGAGAATCCTTCCTGAATAGTTAATTTAGTTAGGGCTAAAATCCCCACTGGACCAACTACCGAAGAAGCTAAGGTCTCAACTTCTTTTTCTACTATAGAAGTTTTAATGTAATATCCTAAACCAACTAAGGAATAATGGCTAAGATTTAAAGAATGTAAAAATCCTACTGTTGACTTCTGCCAGAAACGGTCATA
>CAYYDV010000053.1:0-3888 GCA_964470765.1 uncultured Candidatus Saccharibacteria bacterium | reverse complement strand
GATTAAAAATTTAGTCAAAAATTACAATGATAAATTCCATCAGGAGATGAAAGATAATTTAGAAGGTAAATTTCAGAAAGTTTTAAAAGAAATATGAAATTAAAGAAACTAGATCCTAAAATTTATACCTTTGTTCAAAAAGAAATCTCCCGCCAGAAAGAAGGTTTGGTTTTGATTCCTTCAGAAAATTACGCTTCTTCTGAAGTTTTATCAGCTATGGCTACTCCTTTGAGTAATAAGTATTCTGAAGGTTATCCTCAAAAGAGATATTATTCCGGCAATGAATTTATTGATGAGATTGAGAGTTTAGCCATTGAACGGGCTAAAAAAATATTTAAAGCCGAACACGCTAATGTCCAGCCTCATTCGGGTTCTCAGGCCAACGAAGCAGCTTATCTGGCTATTTTGAAGCCCGGAGATAAGGTCTTGGCTTTGAATTTGTCTTCAGGAGGCCACTTGAGCCATGGAGCTAAAGTTAATTTTTCGGGAAGATTCTATAAGTTCTTTCATTACGGAGTTGATAAAAAAACAGAGATGATTGACTTTGAAGAGGTAGAGAAAAAAGCTCTGAAGTATAAGCCCAGGTTAATTATTACTTCTACAACTTCTTATTCCCGAGTTTTGGACTTTAAAAAATTTAGGAAAATAGCCGATAAAGTAAAAGCTTATCTTCTAGCTGATGTAGCTCATATTGCTGGTCTGATTATAGCTGGTTATCATCCTCATCCCTTTCCTTTTGCTGATATTGTCACCACCACTACTCATAAAACTTTGCGAGGACCAAGAGGAGGATTAATTTTATCTAAGAAGAAAGACAGATTTGATAAGAAGAGTTTAGCTGAGAAAATTGACCGGGCTGTTTTTCCGGGCATCCAGGGCGGACCTTTGGAGCATGTCATAGCGGCTAAAGCAGTTTGTTTTGAAGAAGCTCGGAAACCTGCTTTTAAGAAATATCAGAAACAGGTTCTTTTGAATGCTCAAGCTATGGTTAAGGTTTTTAAAAAAGAAGGGTTTAGGGTAATTAGTGATGGGACTGATAATCATTTGTTTGTTATAGATATTTCTCCGACTAACCTTTCTTCAATGCTTGTTCAAGATGAATTGGAAAAAGTAAATATTTTTGTTAACAGAAATAAAATTCCCTTTGATAAAAGAACAGCTTTCAATCCCTCTGGTATTAGAATGGGTACCCCAGCTATCACCAGCCGAGGTCTGAAAGAAAAAGAAGCCAGAGAATTAGCTTATCTAATTTGTCAGTTAATAAGGGATATTGAGAATAGGGAAGTGAAGATTAGAGTTAAGAATGTAGTGAAGGGGTTTTGTAGGAAGTTTCCTGTCTATGAAAATTTTCAATGGTAAAAAATTTGCTGAAGAGATTCTAAAAGATTTAAAAAGCAAGATTAAAAAAGAAAAGAAGAAACCCGTCTTGACTATAATTTATGTTGGAAAAAACCCAGAATCAGAACTCTATATCAAGAATAAAAGAATTGCTGCTAAGAGAATTGGGGTAATAGTTTTCTGTTATAGATTTAAGGAAGGTGTTAAAGAAGAAGAAATTATTGAGAAGATAAAGAAACTAAATAGATATCCTTCAGTAGATGGAATTATTGTTCAGCTCCCTTTACCTAAGAAGTTTGATACCAATAAGGTAATAAATTCTGTCAGTCCCAAAAAAGATGTTGATGGTTTTCACCGAATCAACAGAGCTTTATTAAAAAAGGACAATCCTTATTTCTTCCCAGTTTTACCTTCAGCAATTTTAACTGCTTTAAAATCAGCCTCTAGAGATTTTAAAAAGAAAAATATTATTGCTTTAGTTAATTCTGATATCTTTGGTAAAACTTTGAAAAGTTTTTTTGAGAAAGAAGGAATAAAAGTAAAGTACTTTCTTAGAAAAAAAGGAGTTGAATCAAAACTAAAATCAGCTGATATCATTATTTCAGTTTGTGGTAAAACTCATTTTATTAAGGGAGAAATGATCAAAGAAAAAACTATTTTAATTGATGCTGGTATAAGAATAATTAATAAAAAGCTAGTAGGCGACGTAGACAGGAAAGGTGTGACTGGGAGAGCTTCATTTCTAACTCCGGTTCCTGGTGGGATCGGGCCCTTAACCGTAGCTTTGCTTTTGAGAAATGTCTATTCAGCTTCAAAAAAATGATTCTAGGAATTAAAGAATTATTAAAACTAGTTAAGGAAAAGAAGTTGGTAGAAAATCTTTCGGAAAGGGAACTTAAGAATCCCGAAGGAGCTGGTTTTGATTTAAGAATAAGGGAGTTATATGAAATTGAAGGGAGAGGATTTTTAGGAGTTGAAGAAAGAGAAACGCCTCAGATTAGATTAATTGCCAGATTTAATCCTCAGAAGCCAGTCAAGGTTTCTTTAGCACCTAAGACTTATTATTTAATGAGAACTATTGAGAAATTAAATATGCCGGAGAATCTTCTGGCTATTTTTACTCCTCGTTCCACTCTTTTTAGGTCCGGAGTCTATATCTTTGGTGGCCAGACTTCTCCTGGGTATAAAGGCGAGCTGATAGTGGGAATTTACAACTTTAGAGATGAAGAGTTTGAATTAGAAATGGGTTCTCGGATTTTCCATATTATGTTTTTTGAAGTCAAAGGAGAATCAAATTTATATAAGGGTCAATGGCAAGGAGGAAGAGTAACTACTGAAAAGAAAGAAAAACAGATCTAGTTGAGAAAAAAGACAGCTTAAAAGCTGTTTTTTTATTGGAATTTACTATATAATAAGATTGATGGAAGAGGTTGCTAAAAAACATAATATTTTTGCTCAAGCTATGGATTGGTATCTTCGGGACCAGCCCAGATTCATTTTGAAGGTCTGGAAAAATTTACTCCGATTTAATTTAGAATATTTCTCAATTCCTTTACTTTTAAAGACTTTTTTCTCTCCCTGGCGAAGATACACCTGGTCTTATGGTCGGAGATTTAATTTTAGAAGGTATCTTGAAGCTTTTGTTTCCAATTTAATTTCCCGAGTCTTAGGAGCAATCCTGAGATTTTTTTTAATCTTAATTGGTGTTTTCTTAGAAATCACTATCTTTTTTGGAGGATTGATTGCTTTAATTGGCTGGTTTTTCTTACCTTTAATCTTACTTGGAGGATTAATCCTTGGCTTCAAAATTTTGTTCTAAACTATGTTTAAATTTAATTTAAAAAAAGCAGCAATTTATCAGGCTATTAGATGGTCAAGGAGTTTTAGGATAATTAAGAGTTTAAGAAAACTACTCCTGGCTCTATTTGCTATTTTATTCTTACTTTTTATCTACGGTTTTCTCAGCCAAGCCTTTCCTAAAAGCCTACTTAAACTCCTTTTAGGAAACTCTTTGATTTCTTTAATTTTAGCTGTAATTGCCTGGCTGAAAGAACTCTTTTTTAATTCAAAATTAAAGCAACCAAAAATAAAAAGTTTCCTAGAAGAAGTTCTTTTAACTCCTAGCGAATACAACCTGGCTGAATTTTTAAGCTTTGAAGTAGCTCAAGCAGTTTCTAGATCTTTGAAATTTGCTAAATCTAGAAGATTATCTGAAATAAATTCTTCAATTTTAACTCACTTTATTTTGAAAGATAATCCTGAGCTAAGTTTTATATTTTCCCGGCTTGTCCTAGATTTAAAAAAAGTTAAACAAATATTTAGAGACTATCTAAAAACCTTGAAGAAAACCAACGGGTTTGAAGAAGTTTATTCTGATGATTTTCAGGAGACAGTTTTAAAATCTTTGGAGATAGCTCAGAGAAAAGGGCATTTGAGAGTTGAAGTAGGAGACATTTTAACCGCTCTGGCTGAACACGACTTAATTTTAAAGCGAATCTTGATCGATTTAAAACTTAAAGTTAAAGATGTTGAAAATTTAACTTGGTGGTT
>CAYYDV010000052.1:0-3935 GCA_964470765.1 uncultured Candidatus Saccharibacteria bacterium | reverse complement strand
TCTCCTAAAGTAGCTTGAAGAATCTTTTCTTCATTTTCTCTTAAAATCTTCAAAGATATTTTATCACCAGGATTATATTTCAAAATTATCTTAGCCAAAGAATTTTCCAGAGTAATTTCTTCGTCATTAAATTCTAAAATTATGTCGTTTCTCTTGAGCCCAACCTCCTCAGCTGCTGAGTCTGGGAAAATAACTTCTTCGGTTGGCTGACCATTTCTACTTCTCCCTACCCAGGCCCCATTAGCTACTGATAAATCATATTCTTCCTGGAGCTCAGGAGTAATTAGAGTATAGTAGATTCCTAAGAAAGCATAAGTAATTTTACCTTCTCTTTTAACCTGTTCAATGTCTCTCTTAGCCTTGTTAACCGGAATAGCGAAACCAATACTTTGAGCTTCGAGAACAGTAGCCGTATTTATCCCTATTACTTCTCCTTTGAGATTCAATAAAGGACCACCAGAATTCCCTTTATTAATAGCAGCGTCAGTCTGAATAACATCTTCAATAGTCTCAACTAGACCACCTCCCGAAGCTGTAATGCTTCGGCCTAAACCAGAAATCACTCCCACGGAAATGGTATTTCTAAATTCTCCTAAAGCATTGCCGATGGCTACTACGGTTTGACCAATTTTTAAATTTGAAGAGTCACCAAGTTTAGCTACAGGAAAAGATGTTCCTTCTTCCTCAATTTTAATTATAGCCAAGTCCTGAAAAGGATCTCTAGCTAAGACTTTAGCCGGAAACTTTCTTCCGTCATTGGTAAAAACTGTATAGTCAGCTTTTTCATCCAAGACAACATGTTTATTAGTGATAATCATCCCCTCTTGGGAAATAATAAATCCTGTTCCTCCGCCAACTTCTTTCTTTTCGGTTCCTTTTTGTCTGTATTGAGGGACTTTGAACTCAAAACCTTCGCCAAAGAATTCTTCAAATTCCTCAAAAGGGTAAGTATAATACTCTTCAACTATAGGAACATCTTTGGTGATAACAATACTAACCACGGCAGGTGAAACTTCCTCAACTACTTTGATAATGGCTTCCTCTTGGGAAGTTTGAGGAGAATAAGGAGTATCCGAAGGTTGAGTAGTCTCTGATAAAGATGTAAGACGTTCAGGAATTTCAATATTCAACTTAGAAAGAAACTCCTTTATTTCTAAGTAATAGTAACCGCTGGCTATGGCTCCGGCTAAGAATCCAAAAACAGAAGAAACAAAAATAATTAAAACTACAATTAAAACAAACTGTTTTGTCTTAATCTTAATCTGAGTTCTTAAAAATTTTGCTTCCTTCAAAAATTTAGATAATTGAAATGAGTTCTTAGACATGTCAGCAGTTTTTATCTTAACTTTTTTTGTTCTAAAAATCAAATCCTACATTCTATCAGGGTTAGAGTCTATTTAATAGAGATGTAAATAAAAGAGAGACAAAATAATTTCGTCTCTTAAAATAAGTTTAGTGTTTCCACTGAATCATATTAGGATTTATCTCAATGAATTTACCCAATTTTTCCCCGCAGAAAGGACAAGACTTAAGTTTATTAAAAGAATCAAGGATCTACCGCCTCCATAATTTCTATTCCTTTGGGAAGCTCTTTTGGGCAAACAAACGTCCCTCCATTATCTATTGTTTGATGGACTGGATTTTTCTCCAGTTCCTCTTTTAACCATCGGTGAATATTAGATGAAGATATTTTCAATTCTTCATACCTCCATAAAACGGTTTATCATCAATTAGAGATGATGTCAAGAAGCAAGAAATAAAACCCGAGCTATTTCACTCGGGATGAATTGGTTGGGATGGCTTCCCGATTACTTCAAATAATTTTTTTTGCTTCTTCCCAGATTTCCGGCTGATTTTGTTTTGTTTTTAGCCAATACCACCACTCTGAACCCCATAAATAGAACTGATTTAAGCCGGTTTTTTTAGCAAATTCAATGTTTTTTCGAAATTGTTTTAAATCCATTGTTTCCTGGTGCTTTTCAAATGGCAACTCATAAATTAAAACTGGGCCCCAGGGTTCAGCTTGAAGCTCACCACAAAATACTTCTTTATCAAAAAACTTATCAATGATTAAAGCTTTCCGCCAGTAAAAAACTGAAGGAAAAGGATAATTTACATAAGAATTAAATTCTTTAAACCAAACCTTCCTATAAAGACTTATACTAACCATATCACCGAGCCGAGCTGTTCTGAACCAAAACCGATTAGAGCCAGAATCACTAATAATAACTGGCCGACTTAAATCCAATGACTTAACTAAGCTAATTTCTTCTTTTAAAAACTCTTCGGTAATTTCCGGACATTCTCCAAAAGGAAAAAAGGGTTCATTTTCTACTTGCCAGGCCCAGATTACTTCAGAATCACGGTATCTAAGAACAATTTCCTCAATCAACTTTAATATTCTTTCTTCCTGCTCTTCTTCATTCAAATCCTTAGCCCAGTCAGGAAGATGACATTCGGGCCAACGAGGAACTTTTCTTCCCATAACTAAAATTATCTTCACCCCCCTTTTTTCAGCTTCTTCTACCTGAAAATCCAAATCTTCAAAAAAGTATTCTCCCAATTCTGGCTCAACCAAATCCCAGTAGGCAATAATTTTCAAATCACGAACTTTAAGATCATCTAATAAAGCTAAATAGTTTTCTTGCCAAGAAAGCCCTAACAAATCAGCTTGTTTCTGAGAAAAATTAACTCCCCAAACAATTTTTTCGGCTTGGGGAGCTTTTCCAATAAAAAGATAACCAAAGAAAGCTATAATTAGAATTACTAAAATTAATTTAAAAGTTTTTCTCATTCTCATTTAACCTAAAGATAGAAGAGCTAAACCAGCTACAATCAACCAAATAGCCAAAGTTTTCTGAAGCAAAACCCTCTTAGAAATCTCTTCTTTTAAGATTTTGGGGAATTTAAAGAAAAATAAAGTAGCTAAAATTATTAAAAAGACATATTGAACCCCAGTTAAGGCATTAATTAAAGGAAGGAAAATCATTGGAGCTAAGAAGATAGCTCCGTTTTGTAAAACCCCACCAATAGCTCCTGCTCCTCGAGCAAAAATGAAAGGAAGAGCTATTTTCTTACCAAAACCTTTCTTGTGCCTGAAAATTCCTTTTCTTAATTCCGAAGAAAAAGCTAAAAGAAGCATTGCTCCTAAAAATACTCCTAATTTTATCCAAATGAAACCAGTCCAGAAAGGTAAGAAAGTATAAACTAACTTAGTCAAAATAAAAGTTAAACTAAACAAAAAGGAAGCAATGATTGAAATTTTAAAACTTTTCAAAGTAGCTAACTTTTCTCGATGTAAAGTTAAAACCACACTTCCTAGAACAAGGAAAATTAAAGCTAAGTATTCCCGAGGAATCAAGGCTTTTCTCTCAAAGCCAAGCTCTAGAGGAATAAAAGTAAAAATATAAATTAAAGCTAAGGTAAATAAAGGAACAATTCCTCCTACGGCTGGCCCAATCCTAGAAACCTCAAAATTATAAATTCCTTTGTAGTAAGAAAGTAAAGCTAAGAGGAAAATTATTCCAGTAGCAAGACTTAAAGCAACCAAAGAAAAACTCGGAATAAAGAGAATTTCAAAGGCTTCAGGAAATATCACTTGTAAAGAAGGGATGAATTCCAAAGAAAGCAAAACTCCAAAAGGAACAATCAGTAAGACTGACAAAGCTAAAAGACCAGCATAGAAAGAATATATTTTAGGAGAGGGTAAAGGTCCTCCTAAGATATATTTATCTAGAAAGGCGGCTAGGGCTATAAAAAAGTAAGCTAAGATAGCTAAGGTTAACCACATGTTAAACTATTATCTTTACAAATTTGAGCATAATAAAAAGCGCTGGGTCGGGGTTTTCTTTCCAGAGTTTTATAATCGATTTCAACTAATCCAAATCTCGGAGAAAAACCTTTAGCCCATTCAAGATTATCAATCAGCGACCAAT
>CAYYDV010000051.1:2905-3981 GCA_964470765.1 uncultured Candidatus Saccharibacteria bacterium | reverse complement strand
ACTAGAGCAAGAATTACCCCAAGCAAAAAGAATTTAAGTAGATTTTTCTTGTATACTGTTTTTGTATCTCGGTTTTTAACAGACGAGATACCCAAAAAAGACAATCCTAACAGCAAATAAACCATAGAGGAACCGAAGGTCGGGTCTGAATTCAAAACCACTAATTTATCAAAATTTACAGAGATACTAAACAAAAAAGCTACAATTAACATATAGAAAATTCCTCTGTTTCTAAAGATTTCTTTAAAGGGGGCTAAAAAATGAGCCCCTTTTTTATTTAAGTTTAAAATATAGGAGCCGATAACTATTGAAAATATCCCCGCTACTCCGAAAATAGTAGGAAGCTCTCTTAGCAGGATAAAAGAAGTAGCTATCAAAAAAATCGGTGTAAATGATAATATGGGTATAGATAAAGACAAATCAGTAGTTTTAAGGACTTTAAAATAAAGAGTTGCGGCAATAATATTCAATATTACTGTAGCCAAAACAGAGGTATAAAAAGCAGAACCAATCTCAGGTATTCCCTTAATAATTGAAACCAAGAACAATATTAAAAAACAACTGAGAAATGCTCCACTAGCAAGGATATATTGGTTAATATCTTTTAATAATTTCTTAATCAATGTGTAATAGGTTGCCGTAAAAAAAGCTCCCAAAATTGCAAATATAGACCAAGTCATATAAAAATATTTAATCTTTAGAAAATTGTTTTAAAATTGCTGACTTAATAATTTTAAGTTCTGGTGATTTCAAAGCTAAACTAAACAAGAGATAAACTAAAATCCCTATTACTCCAGCCAGAATCCCCTGAGCGAAGACTCCAAGGAAAGTCTGCATATTTACTAAATTGCCCACAAAATAAAGAGTTGAATAAGTAAAAATTCCCCCAAATATTACTGCTACTAGAACCTTCTCAAAAGAACAGAGAATTTCTCTTATTCTGAAATCTCCAACTTTCCTGTAAAGAAAAACCAAAAGTAAGATGAATTGGAAAACTACGGCTATGGAAAAAGCCAAAGGTAGTCCGGTCACCGAAACATCGTTAATTCCCTGAAGGTCAAAGATTCTGACTATAA
>CAYYDV010000051.1:0-2805 GCA_964470765.1 uncultured Candidatus Saccharibacteria bacterium | reverse complement strand
AGTAAGATGCTAGCTGGAATAACTAAAAAGAGGATTTGGCGAAATACCGAAGAAAAACTCTTAAAAAATTCTTCTTTCTGATTTAAAGCCCAGGCTTTAGACAAATTAGGAAAAGCAGCTATAGCAAATGATATCCCAAAAATCCCAACCGGAATATAATAGAGGTTATTAGCAAAATTAAAAATGGCAATACTGCCGGCAATTAAAGTAGAAGCAATAGCCGTAATAACAATCAAGTTTATTTGTTGGGCTCCAACGGCAAAGGACCGAGGAATCATCAACCGAATAATCTCTCTAAGGGTCGGGTGTTTCAAATTAAAAAGAGGCCTGTATTTAAACCCACAAGTAATAGCTGAAGGAATCTGGATAACCAGATGGAGGAAAGCTCCCAAAATCACTCCCATCCCTACTCCCAAAATTCCAAAAGAAGGAACTAAAAATAAAATCCCAAAAATAATCCCAAAATTATATAATATCGGAGCTATTGAATAAACTAAGAAACGATTGAAATAATGAAGAAGACTGGAAAAAATATTAGATATCCCAAAAAGAATTGGGCTTAAGAACATCAATCTGGTCAAAGTTGAAGCCAAGGCTCTGCTTTCTGGAGAAAAACCAGGAGCAATAAATTTCATTAACCAGGGAGTAAAGATAAAAAGAATTAAACTGACTAAAACAAGGAAAAACAAAAAAACATTTAAAAGATTGTTAGTCATCTCCCAGGCCTTCTTTTTATCTTTGGAATAATATTCCGAAAACAAAGGTAAAAAAGCTATGGTTAAACCACCAACAATCAAGAAATTATAGACAAAATCAGGAACTCTAAAAGCAGCAAAATAAATATCAGTTTCAATGCTGGCTCCGAAATGACCAGCTAATAAACCATCTCTAATTAAACCTAAAAATCGGCTAGCTAAAGCCGAGATACTTAAAAGACCAGCCGCAAAGGTAACAGTCTTGGTTTGAGAATTAAAAAAGCGTTTAATCATAACTGCTTTTATTTTACCTATTTTCAGCCAAAATTAAAAGCCCAACTAGGTTGTAAGCCGAATTCTGTCTTCCTGATGAAAGAATTTCATCAAGAGGGTAATCATTACTCTGGACCGGAGATTACTCTCTGGTTCATGCGAACTACTTTCTCTCTTCGACAAATCCGGAGAATGCCGAAAAGTTTGTTCTTACACCCGATAAGGATTTAGCCGTTTCACCCCAGAGATTACTCTCTAGGCTCATCCTGAATAATCAGGATGTTTCTCACCTTTCGGCTTGAAACGTCTCTGTTCGCACCTCTAGTCTTGCGACCGACGGCTGTTAGCCGCTATCTTTTTAACTCTCAAAAGAAAGTTGGTGTTCGGACTTTCCTCCCCTACTTTTGGCAGGGGCGATTACCTCACCTAGTTGAGCTATTCTAAGAATAGCAAAAAACAAAATCTTTGTCAATCTCTTAAAACAATTTCTGAGTTTTAGATTTCTCTCCCAAACTCTCATTAACCAAACAGTCAGCTTCTTTATTCTCCTCCCGAGGAATGTAAGTAAACTTAACTTTTTTAAAATCTAACTTCAAATTCCAGATTTTAATAAAGAGAGGTTGAATCTTTGAATCTAAAATCTTGTATTTTCCATTTAATTGACTTACCAGAAACTCAGAATCAGTTCTTAATTCAATCTCATAACCCTTAGCTTTCTTCTTACCGTAAAGAGCTTTAATTTTCTTTAAGCTAAAGATAACCGCCTCATACTCAGCCTGGTTATTAGTAAAATCATCTCCTAGGTAATGAGAATATTTCTTAATAACCTGATTTCTCTTATTAGTTATCACTACCCCAATAGCTGAAGGCCCGGGATTACCTCGGGAACCACCATCAGTATAAAGGATAATTTTCTCCATATAATTTACTCAAAGTATTTAATTAAACATTCTTTGAACTCTCCTAAGTTCTCATTTTTAACAGCGAAACCAGAAGCTAGAGGATGGCCACCAAAAGTTTTCAGAAATTTAGAACAGTTCTCCATCGCTTTTACCGAATTCATACCCTTTGGTACTCTCACTGCTCCTCTACTTTCAGTCTCACTTTTTCTAAAAATGAAAGTTGGTTTTTGAAAATCTCGGCAAATTCTGGAAGCTACCGAGCCAGCCAAAGTTAAAGGCCAATCTTTGTCTCCCTCAAAAACAAGAGGAGATTTTATGTCTTTTAAAATTCTTTCTTGAACTTCCCATGTTATTTCCTTAATTCTAAAATACCTTTCCTGGCTTCTTTCCATTAAATCCTTAATCAGCTTTTCTACCTTTTTCTCATCAGGGGAATTCAAGAGTAAATAAGATTCAGTCAGATGATTCTTAGAGCCAGCAATGTTCAAAACAGAAATTATCTTTGAAGCTACCATCTTAATCTGAACTGGTTCTCTAATTGAATCCAGTTTCCAGAAAACCTTCAACCCTGGTCTCAATGTTTCACTCAAAGCAGATAAGCCCTCTTCAGTTAAAATTTTATTTTCTCCAACTTGAGGCATCATGTCAGCTAAAGTAGCCAAAGCCACTAATTCCAGAAAGTTTTTCTTTAATAGTCCCCCTAGTTTTTCCCCCAAGAGAAGCTGAGAAAGCCTATAGGCAATGCCGACATTAGCTAACTCTTTAAAAGGATACTTATCTCCTTTTTGTTTAGGGTCAACAACAATGGAAGCTTTAGGAATCTCATTCAAGACTTCGTGATGGTCAATGACTATTACTTCAAAGCCAATCTTTTTAGCTCTTTTTACTTCTTCAAAATTGCCTATCCCGCAGTCCAAAGTTATCAACAAAGCCGG
>CAYYDV010000050.1:0-4248 GCA_964470765.1 uncultured Candidatus Saccharibacteria bacterium | reverse complement strand
TTCCATCAAAATCAAAAGGAGGAACAGGAAAGTCAAATAAATCTGGGTTTGAATTGCCAGTGGTAGTAAATACTCCCGGGCAAGTACAATTTGAACCATCCCACGCGCAAGGATCAGAACAGCTCTTAAGTTGACATTGAGAACTCTCAAGCGACCTGCAGCCAAAAGAACAGGTGCAGACCCAATCTTCTTTAGCGCTGGTCACCAAAGATTGATTTTCTCCATCCATTCTGATGCCGCCATTTGAATGATATAAACCTCTTATTTCCCGGTCAGCTCCAGCCCAAACATTATCATTCAAGAGATAAGCATATTGGGCTACCGAAGTCCGAGCATACAAAACACTAACCTCTCTTTTTATATCTGGAAAATCATAAGTCCAGCCGGTAGAAACAATGGTTTTTGAAACAGTCTCCTGGCAACTCGCTGTTGAAGTTACCTCCAAAGAAAACTTACCAATTGGGTTCCCAACTGGGTCAGTGTATTCTTTTTCTGTCTGGCACTGCTCTTCAACTTCATTATTAAGGCACCAGCGGTAATAATCAACCCCGGCCTCGGCAATATGCAAAGCCTCGTTCCAGGCTACCTTCTGAGAGGCTTGCTTTAATTGAAGAAGAACAAATCCTAAAAGACCAGCCAGCATTATCAGAAATATGGCTCCAAAGACTAAAGCATAAGTGGTAATTATTCCTTTAGAAAAAGGTTTGGTCATAAGATTCTTACTCTGTTTTTAAATTTCGGAGTTGAACCGAAGATTCTAATTCAAAAGGGAGAGGAGATCGATCAGGATTAATATTAACTATTAAAAAGACCTTCATTAACTTAGTATCTACTAATCGAGAAGGGTAATCTTCAATTTCATTCCCCTCTCCATCAAAATAGGTAAAAATTGGCGGTGTATTCCGAACATAAGAACTTAAAACCGAAATTTCTTCCTGGTCTGAAGGATACTCAATAGGGTCGCCAGTGGGATTAATTACTCCTTTTTTAAAGTCAGTTTCTCCTCCAGCCAAGGTTTCTGTCCAGCTGAACTCAAATCTGGCTTTCATTGAGTGAGGGCACCAAGGATCAACTTGCTCACTAGCATCGGCTATAAATTCAATCAAATCATCTCCGGCATAATCAGTTACATCAAAAGTAGCAGTTCCCTGCCATGTAACAGGACAATCAGAACAACCAGTTCGGCAAACATCTCCCAAATGAACTCCCTCAGGAAATACATAGATTTCAGCATACTCCTTGTTCTTCCAGCCAAAATCTCCTTCCACCGAAACTTTAACCTCGGCTGATTCTAGAGTTCCACTTAAAAAATCAGAAAAGATAACACTGCAAGAGCCACCGGGGGCAAAAGTAACGCATTCCTGAGTCAATTCTCCTGACCCAGCCGTTCCTAAAAAATATCTTACTCTTTCAACCTCGCCATCTTTATCAATATCTGAGTAGAATATAAACTCTTTATCTTCGGTTTTCTTAATCGGATAAGAGCCATCATCTCCGGTTCTAGCCTCTCTTATTTCTTTAACCATAATCTCTATCCCTTTTCTGGCTTCATTGATAGCCACTGACTGCTGCCAGCTGTAGCCATAAACCCGATAACTCATGGTAACGAAGGTAGAAACCGCTCCTATTACTAAAGCGAAAATAGTAATGACCATTAAAGTTTCAACTATGGTGAATCCTTTCATATTTTTGATTTTTTATTCTACTTGTTCTAATAAGACCGTTTCCGTAACATCTCCAGAAACTGAAACTATAGTTGAAGTAGCTGAATATCCCGGAGCTTGAACTTCTAAGTCATAATTGGCTATTTCTAGAGGAATAAAATAAGTTTGGCCTTTTTCGTTAGTATATTGAGTGGTATCATAACCTAGGCCAATATTGGATAGAGTTGCGGTAGCAGCAAAAATTGGTTCTAAAGTAGTGATGTTTTTGATGGTTAAGAAAAGAGAGTTTTCGGCCTCAAAGTACAAACTAACCGGCTGGATTACCCCATCAGGTAGAAGGTTAATAGGTTGAGGCGAAGGGTCAGTACTAATTAAATCTAAACCTGGATCAATAGAAAAGGTATAAGAATCCCATTCTAAATTAGAAATGTCAACATGGCCTCCGGAATCAGAGGTGGAGGTAGTTGAATATTTATAGACAGGATTTTCATCTCCATCAGTGCCAATAATTTTTGCTCCCTCGAGTAAAAAAGTAAGATTACGAATTGGAACAGCTTCACTGGTTATCCAAGAAACCTGCCAATCATAAAGAGTAGAGCTGGTGGCTGAATCATCAGTAGAGAAGTTAGCTCTAAGTTTTAATTGAGTGTAAGTGGTGGTGCTCAAACCTGATAAATCTACCGGCCAATCATCAAAACCTCCTGAATTTCCGGCTAAATCAGAGTCGGGAATAAGATACCAATCAGTCCCGGAAGCATAGTAAATCTTATATTTTAAATCAGCATTTAGGGGCTCAGAATCTGTCCAAGAAAACTCATTCCAGCTAATTAAATTTTGGGGAGTAGTAGAAGTTGAAATTAAATAACCAGAGGAGACATATCCTCCGTTAGCAGAAACTAAATTGATCTCTCCCTCACTGACTAGGACATTAGAAAGCTCAGAAATCTTACTTTCATCATTGAAAGAATCAGAAAAATCATCTGTCCCCCAGGGAGATAAAGTATCCACTGAAAAAGTACTTACATCATCAATAGAAAAACTAATTTCGGTAAGTTGACCTTCAAGAACTACGGGATGGGGTTTTTCGGGAGTAGCTACCTCATTGGTTCCATAAGTCCGGTCAGTACTAAAACCAGATCTGGAAACAATCACCTTATAAGTAGAGGTAGCTAAGGGAAAATCATATTTTCCAGAAGGAGGAGTATATGATGAATCAATCAAGATACCTGTTTCCGGGTCAAAAATTTCAATTAAAGCAGACTCAACCATTTGACCATAAGCATCGAATACTGAAACGGAAAGAACTCCAGCCGGTTGAGCCTCGCAGGAAGAAAGTTCTTCAGCTTTATTTTTAGAAGCTACATCAGTGACTAATTTTACTTCGCCTCCAAACCTCCCTGGCCAAGAAACTTTTACTTCTGCTCTTTTATAATCTAAGTCGCAAGTGTCCTCTGCTCCGATTCCATCCGCAGAGTCAGAAATATATTTAACCTGGGTTTCAACATTGTATTCAACATTATTTAAAGTAGTAGTAGTAGCTACATCCAATATTCCTTCAGCATAAGGAAGAACTGCTCCTTTTGTTCCTATTGAAGAATAAGACAAATTTCTAATCATTTCTATTCGCCCATTAGCAACAGTTGTAGCAACAATTCGGTTTCGGCTTTGGTCAATTACTTTTAAGCCTAATTGAAAAGCACCAAAAATACCTAAAAAAACAATCAGAGTTAAAGCTACTCCTATTAATACATCTATTAAAGTAAAACTTCTCTTGTTCTTTGTTCTTTGTTCTCTGTTCTCTGAAATCATAATCCTCCTAACATTGAATACATTGGTTGGATCATAGAAACAGCAAAAAAACCAACCGCTGCCCCTATAATTATCATTATTACCGGTTCAATTGCTGAGGATAAGTTCTTGGTAAGATTCTCGACTTCAGCTTCAGAAAAATCAGCTAATTTTTCTAAGATACTTGAGGTCTCTCCTGTTTCTTCTCCTATGGCTATCATTTCAGAAAAAGAATGAGGATAAATCTCTGAAAAAGGTTCCAAAGCTTCAGATAACTTAGTTCCTTTTTTAACTTCTTTAGCCGCTTCAGCCATTGCTTCTCTAAAATAAAAATTATCTAAGGTTTTAGAAACAATCTCCAAAGATTTAACAATAGGAACGCCGGAGCTGATAAGGGTCCCGAGAGTTCTTGCCGTAGAGGCAGTATTGGTTTCTTTGATAATTGGGGAAATAATCGGAGCCTTCAAGAACAATTTATCAACCGTTTTGCTCCCTTCTTTTGTTTTTAAAGCCTGTTTAATTAAAAAAACTAGAACTAAAATAATTACCGGGAAAACAAACCAAAATTTAACTATAAAGTCGGCAGCAGAAATTATGAGGCGCGTGCTAAAAGGAAGTTCAATCCCTAATTCATCAAAAGTTGCCGATAGTTTAGGAACAACCATAACCAACATCAAAATTCCAATTCCGGTCATAGCCACAATAATCACGACCGGATAAACTAAGGCTCCTTTTACCTTTGATTTCAACTCATAGGTTTTTTCTATCTGTCGAGTTAGATTTTCAAGAACCCCTT
>CAYYDV010000049.1:0-4290 GCA_964470765.1 uncultured Candidatus Saccharibacteria bacterium | reverse complement strand
ACAGCTAAAATACCTGTAGCCGCAAAAACAACTACCCGGGAAGAAGAACTTTTCCGACCAATTTTTTGAGCCAAGAGAAAAAATCCCACCATTATTCCCGCCCGAATAGCTGAGCTGGGTAATCCAACCATCAAAATAAATAAAGCTAAAAGAATTATAGTCAAATAAAAAGCTTGACCTCGCCAGAAACCAATTCCAATCAAGAATTGCATTAAAACCACCGATAAGATAGTGATATGCATTCCGGAAATAGCGGTGATATGACGAACTCCAGCAATATTCAATTTCTCCTTTAAACTATCAGACATTCTTCTTTTATCTCCTAAAATCATGGAACTTAAAATTGAACTCTGGGGAGGTGATAAATTTTGATAAATTGATTCTCGTAATCTCTCCTTAAAAGATAAAACTCTTTCAAAAACTAAATTCCCTTGATTTTCAGCTATCTTTTCAATTTTTGGCCAATAAATCACTGAATAAATTCCTTCTTTAGCTAAATAGTCTTTGTAATTAAAATCCTCAAAAACTTGAGGGGTTTTTAATTCTCCCCTAATTTCGAGCTTATCTCCATAACTATATTTTGGATAGCGGTTAGTAGTTACCAAAATTTTATTTCCCCTAAGACCTTCAACTTCTATCTCGAGTTTAATATTGTTTTCCCTTATATCCGGCTCCCCGGAGACTATCCCTACTAAAGTAATAGTTTGGTCTTGGTCGTTGTAATTTTGTAATTCGTTATTTATTATCTTTAATTCTGCTATCTGATAACGCCAGGCTCCAACTGTAATAAAAATCAAGCAAAAACTTAAGACCACCAGCTTTTTGTTTTTATTAAGCAAGAAGAAAGAAATTAAAAAGAAAAAAGCTCCCAAAAATAAAAATCCCAGCATCATTAGCTGAGAAATAGGAAAAAGAGAACTCAAAAGTATACCCAAAATAAAAAAAAGGCAAAAATATAAAAAGACCTTGGAAGAAGTCATTTCTTTAAGTCACATAATGTATTTTTAATAAACCTGTATGCGCAAGCTAAATAATTCTTCTTTTATTTTACCACAAAACCCGAGCTATTTTGCTCGGAAAAGTGGAAAACCCAATAACCCACACTGCTATGATTATATAGCGGGGATTTGAAAATAAAAGAGAGAGGTATTTTTTCTTTCTATAAGAATGATTTAAAAAATTTTAAATTAAAAAGGCGCGGTTTAGCGCCTTTTACTATCATTCTTCCTCTTCTTCGTTCTCTTCTTCTTCATCTTCTTTTTCTTCTTCCTCTTCATCTTCTGGTAGAGAGCATTTAAGCTGTTTTTCTTCAATCATTTATTTAAAGCTTTATAACTTTTAAATCTCTGAGTATCCTTTAAAAGTTAATAATGGGCTTTTGTAAGAGATTAACGGACGACCTTTTTGCTCTGATAATAAATATATTTCAACCAAAAAAGTTGTCAATAGAGGTTATCAACAGCTAATTTTGGTGGAAATTTACTTATCTCTCTCAAAGATGCTTTTAAAGATTTTAGCGAAATCTATTCTGTCAAAAACTATCTCTCCTACTATAGCGAAAGGAATAGCTATGAGAACGACAATCCCAATTATTCTCAGGGTTATTGACCCTCCCGTAGTAAATTTAATAGCTATCAAATCTTCGGTTATTCCAATAATAATTCCGAAAATTAAGAATTCGAAAATTACTTCTACTTTTCTCCAGTTCATATTATTTTTAAATTTAATTAGTTCTTTTTATTCAACCCAAAAAGGGGGCAAGAGCCCCCTTTTCTTTTACCCTTTTTTTGGTTTGGGCTTTCTTTTAGCCATATATGAGAACTTCTAATGGTCTTATTATCAAAAGGATTTCATGGTTATCTTTTTAAGACCGAGAGGCTCTTTTTATAAGAGAATTAACACAAGCGACCCTCTTGCTAAAATTCTCTCTCAATTAAATATATATTAGTTAATAAGGATGTCAATATTTGCTAAAAAAAGTTTTCAACAACCACAAAACCTGAGATATTTCATCCGAGGAAAACCTCTAAACCTTCGCTTCTATCTTAAGTTTGGTACTGCTTTCTCTTACGTCCGGTTCTCCGGAAACTATCCCGACTAAAATAACTTGACTTTGATCATTGTAGCCCTGTAATCCATTATTTATTATCTTTGATTCGGCTATCTGATAACGCCAAGCTCCAATTCCAATAAGAACTAAACAAAAAGCCAAAACTGCCAATTCCTTATTCCTGCCAAAAAGAGAAATTATAATCCAGACGACTCCAAAAATTAAAAATCCCAGCATCATTAGCTGAGAAATAGGAAAAAGAGAACTCAAAAGTATACCCAAAATAAAAAAAGGCAAAAATATAAAAAGACCTTGGAAGAAGTCATTTCTAAAAGCGAGCTTAAAATCCAGTAGCAATAACAACCACTTTTATTTCTCCCTTTTTTAAAGTTTTGTCTTTTGCGGCTCCAAAGATTATTTTAGCCTTGGAGTCAATATTTTGAGTAATGGCTTTAGCTACGGTATTTATCTCAAAAAGAGTAAGGTCTTCGGCTCCAGAAACATTAAACAAAACTCCTTTGGCTCCTTTAATAGAAAAATTAAGGAGGGGAGAATTAACGGCCCGAAGAGCAGCCACCATTGCTCTATTGGACCCGATGGCTTTTCCTATCCCAAAAATAGCCGGTCCAGAATCTTCCATAATTGATTTAACGTCAGCAAAATCAAGATTAACAATCCCCGGTTTAACGATCAAATCAGAAATTCCCTGAACCGCTTCTCTTAATACCTCATCACAAGTCCAAAAGGCGTCTATTAAAGAAATATCCCGGTCTCTCATCTTTAATAACTTATCATTAGGAATAACCAGAAGGGTATCTACCTTGTCTTTTAACTCTTTGAGTCCTCTTTTAGCAATCTTCTTTCTCTGGCCTCCCTCAAACTGGAAGGGTTCAGTAACTACAGCTATAGTCAAAGCTCCTGAATTTTTGGCAATTTCAGCTACAAGTGGAGCAGCACCCGAGCCAGTTCCTCCCCCAAAACCACAGGTAATAAAAATCATATCTGAATTCTTCAGAATTTCAGTAATTTCTTCTTTACTTTCTTTAGCCGCTGCTCTTCCTAATCTAAAATTCATTCCCGTCCCCAATCCCTGGGTAGTTTTCTTTCCAATTTGAAGTCTCAAATCGGCTGAAGTGTACTTGAGATTTTGAGCATCAGTATTTATAGCAATCGAATCTACTCCGGGAATACGGCACTCAGCCATCCTAGAGATGGCATTGGAACCAGAGCCACCTACCCCCACTACTTTAATTTTCGGCTTATATTTTTTCATAGTTCGACAAGGGCTTCGGCTGAACTCAGTCGAATGCTCTCACTATGACCCTGAGTTTATCGAGGGGTCATGGAATGAAAATTCTAAAAAATCCTTTTATTTTACTGATAATCCCTTTTCCAGTTCCAGAACCAGAAAAACCTCGTCCTGTCTCGGAATCAACCCCGCCCAAGACTAAACCACAGACAGTAGCCAAAGAAGGATTTCCATTTAAACCAAGGAAGCCTCTAGGCTTACCAATCCGACAAGGGAGCTTCAACTCTTTTTTAGCTAATTCCACAATTTTAGGCAATTTTGCTCCTCCGCCGGTCAGAACTATTCCGGCTGGAAGTAATTTCTGGCGAGAAATCTTTTTTAATTCTTTGTTAACCTGGTCAAAAATTTCCGAAACTCGAGCTTCAATAATTCCGACCAAAATCTTTCTGGAAAAACTTAAAGAATCAGAAGCTTTTATTTTATCTCTTTTATACTTTTCTTTTTTCTCTCTCCTTGAACTACAAGTTCCAAACTCTCGTTTTATTTTTTCAGCTAAATCAATATCACATCTTAAACCAATAGCAATATCATTGGTAATGTGATTGGAACCAATGGGAAAAATAGCCGTATGGATTAAATTTTCTTCCTCAAAAACAGCCAGTCCGGTGGTATCGGCTCCGATGTCTATTAAGGCTACTCCCAAGTCCTTTTGCTGAGGAGTTAAAACCGCTTGGGCAGCAGCGACTGGTGAGGATTGAATATCAATAATCTGAAGATTAGCCCCCAGAATTGCTTTAGTTAAGTTCTGCAAAAAGGGAGAAAGGGCACAAACTAAAAGAACCTCAGCTTCTAACCTTGTTCCTCTCATTCCTAAAGCTTCTTTTATTCCTCCTTCACCATCAATAATGAACTCCTTGGGAAAAACATCAATAATCTCTTTGTTGGAAGGTAATCTAATTGTCTGAGCATTCTGAATCACTCTCTCTATATC
>CAYYDV010000048.1:0-4291 GCA_964470765.1 uncultured Candidatus Saccharibacteria bacterium | reverse complement strand
GGGTACGGGTTTAGGACGCCTTAGACCCGTCGTGAAAATAGCTTCAAAATAGGCCCCTTGGTCGGCCTCGATACTGCGCTGACTCGTGCTGCGGGGCTTGGACTCCCTTCAATAAACTCAGGGTAAACCGTCCAATCCCACAAACCCAATCGTCAATCTCACTACAAGCTATTATTAATTAAAGCTTGCTTTTTAATTCTAGTCCATCCTTTTAATTGTTTCTCTCTCTTTGCTGCCTTAGTTTTATTGTTAAGTGTTTCTTTATGCACCAGTCTAATATCAGAAAACTTTTTAGTAAAAATTGATTTCTTATTTTTGTGGGCTTCCAGTCTTTCCTCCAGATTATTAGTAATTCCCACATAAAAAGTTTTTTGATTACAAAGTAAAATATATAAATACCACATAATATAATAGCTTGCACTGAGCTTGCCGAAGTGCTGCGGGGCTTGGACTCGAACCAAGATAGTCACCTCCAAAAGGTGATGTCCTACCGTTAGACGACCCCGCAATAATTTTTAATAATTATTATAAACTCCCTCAATCCATCCTGATATTCTTCTGTTTAAATTTGTACTCTTTCTTATTCTCATTTCTAATAATCCATAATAATTTTCCCCAATATTTTTTCGACGGGTATTAATTTTATGTTTTTTCCAAGTAACCTTCCCAAAATTATTAACCGGGAATCCAGTAACTTTAGCCC
The DNA here is from genome assembly GCA_964470765.1 of uncultured Candidatus Saccharibacteria bacterium. Taxonomy (GTDB): domain Bacteria; phylum Patescibacteriota; class Minisyncoccia; order Minisyncoccales; family JAGGXC01; genus CAYYDV01. Next base: position 3,588 of record CAYYDV010000048.1, on the reverse strand, counting down.
AATATTTTTGTACCTTCTTTAATCTGTTAGTCGAAGTTTCATGAAGAAAAATTCGAAAATAAATATCTTCTTTTGGAATCCCGCAGACCTCTTGAGTCCACTTTAAAAATATTTTTATCAGATTCTGATCAGAATTTCCCAAACTTACTATGCTACCTTTCGACTTTTCCTTAGCTCCTTCTGCCCAATATAAAGCAACACCAATTAACCATAAATCTCTATTGCTAATTCTACCGATTTCTTTTATTGCTCTCTCTTTGATCTCTTTAGTTAATTGAATTCTTTGCTCTCTTCTTATTCTTGCTCCCTTTTGCTGACCTAGTATTCTTTTCTCTGTCAATCTCTGCTTCTGTTTTTTAGCTAATCCCACGCTTCTCAACCACAAAGATAAAGTAGATTTTGCTACTGGAACTTTTTTCAAAATTTCTCTATAAGAAAAACCTTTCTTTCTTAATTTAATCGCTTCCTCTTTTTCTTTAACCTTAGACATAATGAACCATAGTTTATACCATCTTGATTATAACATTATGGTTCAAAATTGTAAATGAAATCTTCTATATCTATTTTAAATACTTTTTGAAGAATTTGTAAAGGTTTTTTGAATTCTCTGCTCCTCCAAACGAATATTTATAATAAGAAGGACTAATTATGAATATTTCCTGCTCATCTTTCTCTATCCCATTATGACAACTAAATTGATTTCCAAAATCAACAACCTTGTTATTTATTTTAGAACTAAACATTATTATATCACCGGAACTCTTCATCTTGGTCAACCTCCTTATCGAACTCAAAATGAAATCCCGGTCAAATACTCCAGTTAAAGGATCTTTACCTTTCAGTTTTTCTTTCCGATTCACCAAAATCTCTCCCCTCTTCCCCATAATCTTAACTCCTTTTCTTGAAGCAACCATTAATAGCCTTATTCCTTTATGCTTCAAAAGCAAATCAAGAAATCCAGGATAAACTTTTTCTATTTCTTCATAAAGAACCTGTCTTTTCTTCATGTTAAGGTAAATGTGGGCAAAATCTCCCCAAGACATTAAGATAATGTTCTTGGGAGTAAAGGAAACATGAAATCTCTGATAATACTTTTCAGCTAACATTCTCAAGGGCCAGCTTACTTTCCTTAACCAAGGAATCTCATTAAGCATCTTTTCCATCTTTTTCATTATAATCTCTCTTTCTGCCTCGCCTCCTTCTATCACTTCAATCTTTAAATTCCTTTCAATGCTTTCCTTCAATGTTTCTCCGAAACAATCCTTAAAAGGAATTGATTCTGCCTGACCATGATCAGAAAGAATAAACAGGTCATAATCTACAGATTTAGATTCTTTAGCTAAATTATAGATTTTCTCTATTCTCTCATCTATGTCTTTAATTACTCTTTTAACAAAAACACTCTTTTTTCCAAACCTATGAGACCGTTGGTCATATCCAGAAAAGTTTATAAAAAGAAAAGGGCAACCTTTTTCAATCTCCCTTCTGGCTAAATCAAGGGTGTAACGATGAAAGATTTTATCTGTGAATATTCCTTCAAAAACTGCTCCCCGTTTTAACTTTGTAATTACGGAAACAATAAAGTCAATTAATAAAACAAAAGGGGCTAGTATAAAATAGAAAGCTATTTCATACTTTGGGAAACGTTTCAAAAGAGCAGATAAATTAAGGGTTGCTAACGAGCTAAAACCTTTTCTCGATCCTCCTGAAAAAATAGTTCCGATACTTATTCCTTTTCTAAGAATCCCATTTGGTAACTTTCTTTCCAATTCTTTTAAATCCTTAGTATTAATTACACTGGCAAACCGAAACTTTCTTTTATCAAACCAAGTTAATCCTGGAACATCTAAATACTTTCCGTACATAATTCCGGTTTGGAGCCTAGGAGCAGGAAGTCCGCAATACATCTTCTCCAATTTAAACTTCCTGCTTTTTAGAAGAGATTTCAAAAAAGGAGCATACCCTTTAGCAATTGCTCCTTTTAACTCTTCGTAAGGAAGCCCATCCATCTGTAAAATTAGAAATCCTTTTTTCATTTAGAATCTTTAAAATTGATTGCTTCAATTATGGCTAACTCTAAAGGTAATTGAGGAATTGAAGAATATCTCATTTTTGTTTCGGCTTCTAAGAAAAGGTTCAAAAGGTTTTGAATGTCTTTTTCCTCAAAAACATTAATTTGATTCTGAAGTTTCTCCTTTTCTTCTTTAGTCAAACTAATGATTAAAGGGTTTTGAAAATTAGCACTGATTTTTAGAAGTAAGGCCTGCCTCAAGTAATTGATAAGGGTTTTTGCAAACTCCCGAGGATCATAACCTTTCTCCAGAACTTCATTAAGAAAATTAATAGCTTTCTGGCTATTTTTCTCAGCCAGAAAATCTACGAATTGACCAATTAAATTCATCTCAACTATTCCTAATAAATCTTTAATATCTTCGGTTTTAATTTCTTTTTGTCTCTGGCTGCCGCTAAAAGTTAAAGCTTGGTCCAGAAAACCCTCAGCATCTCGAATTGAACCTTCGGAATTTAAGGCAATCAAGTTTAAAGCTCTTTCCTCAATCTTTACTTTTTCTTTTTGAACAATAAACTTCAATTTTTTAACAATCTCAGAAACAGTTAGTTTTCTGAAATCAAAACGTTGACATCGGGAAATAATGGTCGGAATCATTTTATAAATCTCGGTGGTAGCTAAGATAAAAATGGCATGAGAAGGCGGCTCTTCTAAGGTTTTTAACAAAGCATTGGCCGCTTCCTTGGTAAGCTGATGAGATTCATCAATGATAAAAACCTTGTATCTTGATTTAGTAGGAGCAAACTTAATGCCATCCCTTAAATCTCTTATTTCATCAATTCCTCTGTTAGAAGCAGCATCAATCTCAATTAAATCTATTGCTCTTCCTTCTCTTATTTCTAGACAAGAAGAGCATTTATTACAAGGCTCAAAATCTTTTTCTTTGCGATTCTGACAATTAACGGCCTTAGCTAAAAGTCGGGCTGTAGTGGTCTTTCCGCTCCCCCGGGGGCCAGAAAATAAATAAGCATGGGAAACCATTTCTTCAGAAACAGCGTTGGTTAAAGTTTGAACGATATGCTCCTGGCCAATGATTTCCGAAAAAGCCTGAGGTCGATATTTTCTATATAAAACTAAACTTTGTCTGTTCATATTTTAACAGTTTAACATGAATTACAGGAAAAACAAATTCTCGTCTCGCCAACGAGATTTTGTTTCTTAAGTTTTTCGGTAAAGATTATTACTTCTTAAAAACTATGAATTTATAACCTAAGAAGTTCCAGGTAAAAACAACAAAAGCTGCTAATCCAGCGGCTGCAGTAGCCCAGATTTTTTCGGTTAATCCAAATTGAGGCCCAATAATATTAACCAAGAGAGAAGCAATACCAACATTCAAGAAAAAACCAATCCCGGTAATAACGTAAAGTTTTCCGAATTCACCAGCTCCAGGCTTGGTTTCTTTCTTCTCAAAAGTCCAGTATTTATTCCAGAAATAAGAATTTACCGCCGAAACAGTAAAAGACACTGCTTTAAAAACAGGATAAAGCCAGCCTGAGAATATTACAAAAAACCCCATCAAA
>CAYYDV010000047.1:0-4330 GCA_964470765.1 uncultured Candidatus Saccharibacteria bacterium | reverse complement strand
ATCTTTCATCTCCTGATGGAATTTATCATTGTAATTTTTGACTAAATTTTTAATCTGACCGCAGGTTTTTTCTTCAGGGCAAAATCCAATTAGTTGGCATTTAGGAACAATGAATTTATTCAACCAGCCATAGCCTTTTTTAGCTAATAATTTCTTAATTTGAGCTACTTCTCTTAAGGTATTTCTTCTCATTTCTTCTTCGGCCGTTTGACAAAGTCTTGAAGGATAATAGCCGGTTAAAAGATTATATAAATCGTATTCCTGCAAAATATCAATTTTGACTGCCCGGGGAATTAAGAAAATTGCTTCTCTAGGTTTAATCTTTAATCTTACTAATTTCTGATAATTCTGGAAAGAATTTAAAGCAGTTAACAAGTATTCTTTCAATAATTTTGGATTGTTTTTAATTACTGAAGGAATAGAAAAAATTTCTTCAATTTCTTTAACTAGCTTCTTATTAATTTTTCCTTTTTCAATTTGATCTCTAAATTTATTAAATCTTTGAACTGCTCTTTGAACAGAAAAATAAATTGATTCTATGATTTGGGGACAAGTTCGATGTCTTTTTTTCTCTCCCCAGACTCGCCAGGGAACTGAAGATAAAACTTTTATCCTTAGAGCAGAGTTATAGTCTCGGCTAATCTGACGACGTAGTGATAACAGATTAAGCCAATTTTTTTTAATTTCTTTTTTGTTCTTAGCAACTTTTTTTATTTCTTTTTCCAGCTTCTTCAGCTTCCCTTTAAGTCCAGGAGTGATAGCAAAATTAGCTGAAATAATTCTAAATCCATCATTATTTCTTTTTTCTTTCATTAATTCCCGGGTTAAATTTGGCTGGTCAGGGTCTTTAAAAATATTAGGATAAGGATAAGTATTTCGAGGAGCAATTAAACGAGTGCTGTAAAGTAAATCTAAACCCATCTTTTTTAGTTGACTTTCAATTTTAGAAATCAAAAGTCCTGCTTCCTCGGGCATCCATTCTTTTTCTATTTGATACTCTCTTTTTAAGGAAATAATGGATTCTAGAGGAAGCTGGATAATTCCGGTACCATAAATTCCATATTGTAAAATCTTAGAGGCAATATCTTTTTTAACTCCTTTTTCTAAAAGAAACCGGTAAAAATCAATTGTTCTTTCCGAAGAGGTTCTATAAATCTCCCGAGCTTTTTTATTCTTTAAGATATTTCTTGGATAAACAATGTCTTTTCTAGTGGTATCTGTTCTTCGACCGGAACTGACTAAAAAAGAACCGAAGTACATTCCGGTTAAAAGAGAATCTAAGAATTTACTTCCTTCGTATAAGAAACAAACAACCGGTGTTGTTGAAAGAGAAGCGTGGCCCTTCAGGGAAGACCTCCTTAAAATCTTTTTAATCCTCTCCTCTACCCTTTCTCCTTTTTTCAAAGTTTCTTTTAATAATTTCTGAACAGCCTTACCTTTAAAAGTCAATAAAGCGGAAAAGGAAACAATTTCCTGAGGGTTAAAAAAACCTATTTTCTTTTCTAAAATAGGTACAGTTCCCAAGAACTTTACTTTCAGATTGTCAGTAGTCAAAATTTTCATATCTTTTAGTAAGACTCTTCATTTATTCTGCTTGCTCGAGGAGCTTTTTGTCTAGCATACTTGTGGTCTTTTTGCCTTAAATAAGGAATTTCAGAAGGACTAGAAAGGGTTTCAAAAGTTAGAGCACAAATTCTAATTCCTGGATATAAAGCAATGGGAATTACTCCTAAATTTCCTATTTCCATGATGGCTTTTCCTTTCCAGCCGGGGTCAAATCGGGCTGCGGTTGAATGAACTACTAATCCTAATCTTCCTAAAGAACTTCTTCCATCCAGCCTTCCCATTATATCAGGAGGAAGAATAAACTCTTCTTCAGTGACAGCGATAACGAAATCATGGGGTCGTAAAATTAAAGGTTTTTTTGAAGTAATCCTAACTGTCTTCATTATTTTCTCAATCGGAGTTTTGTGGTCCTTTAAATCAATAAAAGGATATTCGGTATGCTTAAAGATTTTAAAGACTTTCCCCAAATGTAAATCTAAGGAACAAGGTCCTAATTGCTTTTTAAAATCTGGTTTAGGGGTAATCTTAATTTTTCCTTCCTTGAGACACCTTTTAATATCACGGTCAGATAAAATCATATTTTATTTACCTAATCTATTATTATAAACTAGCTTAGGGCTTTATCTCAATGCCCATGTTTTTGGCTGTTCCTTCAATAATTTTCATAGCTTTTTCAAGGTCATCTGCATTTAAATCTTCCATCTTTCTTTGGGCAATTTCTTTAAGTTGAGCCTTAGTAATTGAACCTACTTTGGCCCGGTTGGGCTCACCGGAGCCTTTCTCGATTCCGATTGTTTTCTTGAGGAGCTCGGAAACCGGAGGCTGTTTCAGTTTGAACTCGTAGCTTCTGTCTTCAAAAACCTTAATCTCAACTGGAATTAACCAGCCTTTTTGATTCTCGGTCTGAGCATTAAATTTTTGGCAAAACTCAGCAATATTTATTCCGTGTTGAGCCAAACTAGGTCCTATCGGAGGAGCCGGAGTAGCCTGGCCAGCTGGAATCTGAAGCTTAATTATTGCTTTAACTTTCATAATATTTAAACTTTTTTAATTTGTAACGAGTCCAATTCTACTGGTGTATCTCGGCCAAACATATCTACCAAGACCCTAATCTTCCCCCGTTCGATATCAACCTCGGAAACCTTTCCATCAAGGTCTTTAAAAGGCCCATCAACAATTTTCACCAAATCTCCTTTTTTGAACTCAATCTTATACTTCGGCTCTTTAACTCCTATTCTTTTTTTTAAATTATCAATTTCTTCTAATTTAACTGGAATAGGGATAGTCCCGGCTCCAATAAAGCCGGTTACCCGAGGAGTGTTTCGGACCACATACCAAGAATCGTCGGTAACAATCATTTCTACCAAAACATAACCAGGATAAATTTTTTCTTCGACTACTCTTCTCTTCCCATTCTTAATTTTAATCTTTTTTTCTTTAGGCACCAAGACATTAAAAATCTTGTCTTCCATACCTAAATTCTCAATGCGTTGCTTTAAACTTTTAGCTACCGCATCTTCATAGCCGGAATAAGTGTGAATTACGTACCATCTTTTTTCTTGAGGAAGTTCTTGTCTGGGCATGTTTTGTTATCAAGAGTAAAAAATCAACTAACGAATAATAAATTTATTTAATAAGGTTGAAAATATAAAATCCAACCCTCCTAAAAAAGCAGCCACGACTATTGAAACTCCAATGACAATTAAAGTGTATTTTAAAGTCTCTTTTTTAGTAGGCCAGTTAACTTTCCTTACTTCTAACTGAACGTCTTTTAGAAAAGAGATAGTTTTTTTAGGTGTATTTTTTACTTTGGTAGTTATGTCCATGTTGTATCTAAAAAGCCCTTTCGGGCCTCATTTTTAATATTAGCAAAATGAAACCGGGTGTCAACCCCGCATTGCTAATCTTCAAAATAAGGTTGGAAAAATTTAGAAATTTTAACTTCTCTGGAATTAACTTCTACTATTCTACCATTTATTACTCTAATTTCCAACAAAAGTCCTTTCATTGTTTCTTGGGAAAAACCTTGGTCAAAAACAAAATTTCCTAAGCTATAAGCAATCCAACCATCTTGGTACTTTTCAATCTTTTGAACCACATGGGGATGATGACCTAAAATTATATCTGCCCCCGCCTCAATACAAGCTTTACCAAACTTTACTTGGAAATTTGTTGGTTCAAAACTGTATTCCTGACCAGAATGTAAACTAATAATTAAAACATCTACTTTTTTCTTAGCCTCTTCAATCTCTTTTTTAATCCTGCCTATATCTTTTTCGCTGATCCAGGCCATCCCCGAAGAATTTTCTCCTGCCTTTGCAAACTTAGAGCCCAAATTTGTGTAAGCAAGAAAGCCTATTTTTTGTCCTCTAATTTCTTTAATCTTTACCGAAAAAGTTTCTTCTTCATCAAAGCCAGCCCCCACGTAATCAATTCCATTACTCTTTAAAATCGTCATTGTATCTTTTAGGGCAATTCTTCCATAATCAAGAGTATGATTATTGGCTAAGGATAGAATATCAAATCCGGCGTATTTCAACCCTTCTACTACTTTAGGGTCGGCTCTGAAAGAATAAATACTCCCTACTTTTTCTCCTTTTGTTGAAATTGGCCCTTCTAAATTTCCGAATAAAATATAAGAACCTGCCTCGCTTTGCTCGGCAGAACCTTGATTCCTCCAGAATTCAGCTTTTTCTAAATCTCCAGCAATCTTTAAAAAAGGAAATCTAAAATCTCCTTTTCCTTCCTTTTTAATCATATATTC
>CAYYDV010000046.1:0-4399 GCA_964470765.1 uncultured Candidatus Saccharibacteria bacterium | reverse complement strand
TTTATAGTTCTCGCCACTTCTTTACCTCCTTTCGCTCTATCAATAGCGATTGGAGGCGAGTTTGTCAAAACATTTCTCAGAAAATTATCAGCGAGTGCAGCCTTCCTCTTATCCTGCTCTAACCATTTTTCCAATTCATGTTGCCTAATACGGATTCCAAAGTTTTTCTTTATGTGAGGGAGCGAACCACGAGAATAGAGTCTATACACAGTACTTTTTGAGACTCTCAAATAGTCAGCAGCTTCTTGAGTAGTTAAAAGCTTCTCGGTCATAGGAAAATTTGTCAAAAATAGAATGTTAGTTTGTTAGTAGAGGTTCTATATATTCCCCTTTTTACTATGTCTTCTATATATACTACTAACATACTATCTTTATACTTATTTCCTTTATTTACAATAAGAACGGTGTTAGTAAGCCCACATACTAACTTTCTAATCATTTTACTAACTTTCTCTTAATCCTCGTTATTTTCCTTACTAACTTACTAATACCGTACTACTATCGTTTTTTCATTCTTCTTTACCGATCCATTCATACATTTTTCCTTTTTTACCACCACCGTCAGGTGTGAATTCTTCAATCATAATATCTCCTTCTTCTTCTAATTGGATAGTGACTTCATTTGCTATATTAGCACTGACATTGCCACCTTGCAGGAGGTCTCTCCGCATTATTTTTCCCTTCTTCTTTATAAGTTTTTTTACCCTTCCTTTAGCTTGATTAAAGCTGGTAAACTGGATTTCTTCTTCAAAGAAAGTAGGTAATAGTTGTTTTATATATTCGATGACTTTAACAGCTTCATTGAATGATTCAGGCAGAACAATAGTTGATTGGTCATGGGATAACTGAAGAAGAGCAGCTAGCTTTAATAACATGACTTCAAGCCTTTGGTACTGGGCTTGAAGGAGCCCAGAATTAAGGTTCAAACTTTGTGTTTGATGTTTTGCTCCCCATTTTTCCATCAAAGGAAGAATTTTAGAAAGATTAATTTCCTTTGCTTCTAGATTATCCAATTCTTTTAGAGGGCCGGTTAATGCAGGATTAGTGACTTCACGCCCCGGTAAACGAAACGTTCTTTCTTCTTCAGGCACAGGGACAAATAGAAACCTGGTCCATAGCCCCCCTTGAAAATCAAGCTCGCTTAGATTTTTTACAAACCAACCTGTTATACCACCCGCCAGAATGCTTATAATAGCGGGCTCTTCTAAGGTTATTTCGCCATCACCCTTAGTCCATCGTTTCCAGTTTTGTTTGTAGTCATAGAGATCTGTTAAAAAAGCCGGGAGGCCCTTATTGTATTCTGATTTCATTTGGAATTCTTTAATTTGGATTAATTCCCGCCAGCTTATCAGCCCCCTTGGATATTTTTTCAAAATCTCATAAAGAGCCTCGGTGGTAAATGATTCCGGGAGTTGCAGGGAAGGATTAATATCATTAAGGTATCTCCCCGCGATTTCAATAATAGTGGTCTTTCTGTAATAGGTAGAGGGTGCCAGGAGAAGAATATAAAGATTCAACTGTGTTCTGTCGGGGTACATAAAATAGAATTTATTAAGAACTCCAGACAATAAGGCTATTCCAGAGAAAAGAATGAATATCTTCGGTGCATCTGTAACCCTAGAGATAGTGTCAATATATGTTTCAAGAAACTTGTTATTGATTATTAATTCTTTTCTTCGGTTAATTTTCTTTTTTGGAGTGGTTGTGATCGGTTTATCTGCTACTTCAAACCTTTTTCTTTGTGTCATTATATATTGTAATGCCTTCTCTTTGTCAGCCACCTGGTTAAGATAGTCTGTTATATCGGCCTCTTTTTTTTCTAGGGGGACCTTGGCAACATAAATCTCCATATTTGGAAATGCTTCCTGAAGTTTCGCTGCATGTTTATTGACATCCTCATCATTTCCGACATCATAAAGAAAGGTCACATCATTGAAGTGTTCAAAATATTTTGTCTGACTGTCTGGCCAGCTCCCTTTTCCTGTGGGGGCGCTTGTAGCTAGAAATTTGATGTTGAGTGAGGTTATGGTATCTGCATCTCTCTCTCCTTCGCAAATAATCACACCTTTGTGATTGTTGAATCTGTTAAGGTTATAGGGGATTTTTTCATATTTTTCATTCTCTTTTGGCTTTCTCCATCCGGTCTTGTCTTTAATTTCAAACCAAAAACTTTTCCTGTCATCTTTGTTTCTCAGCTTAACCTTCCTATAGACTTCCTTGCCGTCAATTCCCCTGTAAGTATAAAAGCTCTTTTTTCCTTTACCTCTTTCTTTATTCATCGGCTTTCTGTCTTCAAATTCTTCCAATAGCTTTTTTATTGAATCTTCTTCTGATTTGCTTTCTAACTTTGCTTTCAAATCGACAATTGTTCCTGTGGTCCCTTCATGAAAGCATTTAAAACGCCAGATTCCATCGTCATCTTTCCAAATTGAAAAACTCGGATGTTTGTCAGGGGGATGAAAGAGGCAACTACCCCTTCCTTTAGAATCGCATTTATATCCATAATGAGTCTTGGCATATTCTATTAAATTAACTTCTCTTTTTATTTCATCTAGGTCCATTTTTCTATGACTTTTCTAGTTTGCTATCTCCCCTTGTAAACACCCAACTCCTCTCAAAGCCTAGTGCATTTGATATCCGAATTTCTTCTTCTTCGCTACAATTCCAAAATCCATTCTCAATGAAGCTGATCTTGGGCTGAGGTATGCCTGTTAATAAAGCTATTTGAACTTGTGTTTTTCCTGCTTTAAATCTCGCTTCTCGTAATCTGTTCATGATTTCTTTCCTTTTAAAAGTTTTTACATTTACATCTATAAATAGTTTATGTATATTTATCTTTGATTGGAAAGGTGCATTTTTGCGACAAACTAAGATGAAGAGAACAAATAAGTTAAGTAAAGTAAAGAAGAAATTTTGTAAACTAACGGAGGGACTTGCACATAAAGACTGCCCTGATAATTGCCCCAAAAAAATAATAAAAGAAATTTCAAAAGATAGGATTAGAATTTTAGAAAGATACGAATCACAGATTAATTTAAAAAAAGAACAAAGAGACAATTTATATTTCTTTTGGGTTATGGATGAAGGATTCAAATCTGAGCCTTTAAAATATAAAGATGGAAAATATTTTGAAATCGAAGAATATGATGAAAAAAAAGCAATGAAAGAATGCACATTTATTAGAATGAAATTTGCTGATGAACCTGATAATCCAAATCCTGAGGGTGAAGGCGATATTATGAAACTAAGAGACTGCCTTAGGCAAATGAGAAAACGAAAAAAAGAGGGAAGATTTGTTACTCAAATTGAACCGAAGCCCATATCTGAAATAGAAGCCTATCCTTCCTCTAAAGAAATTTTTGGAAGTGATATAACATATAATCATCTCAAGAATAAAATAGAAAATCTAATAGCGTTGAATATCAATTGGAATAATAAAATTTTGAGAGATCTTCAAAATAAATATAGTCGATACAAAAAAAAGGATATTGAGGCTGTATGGGATTTTGTTGAAAAAGATAAAGAATTCATTAAACAAACAAGAAAGCTAAATAGATTATTTAGTGAACATCAATTCTTAAAAGGAAAAAGAACGAAAGAAATAAAAAAACCTTTCAAATTCAATATGTCTCAAGTTTTAATTGCTAGAAAAATGAAAATAATAAGCCCGGAAGAGGCCCGAGTCCTCAGATTTCGATATAACCTAGAAGGACAAGGAACCAAAAGTTTGAGGTTGATCGCTGGCTGGCTAGAAGTAAGTCACACTACAGTAAGAAATATAGAAAATATGGCTCTAAAAAAAATGAAAGAACATATTAGAGATTAAAAAATCTACCCCTATAAAGGAACCGCCTGGTCAGGAAATAGCAGAAGAAGAATATAAGAAAAGGTTTGGTTATTATCCTGATTTAGGAAGAAAGTAGCAAAAAGAGAAATATATTTTTGACCCTTAGTATCTTCCCATTTTCCTCATTAACCTTGTTTAAGAATAACCAGGAGCGGCCTGAAAAATATGTCCCTTCCCTTTCTCTCTTAATCAATATCAAATAAGCTGCCCCACGTAGCTTGAATAAGGGATTGTTTATGGTGTTTTGCTGTTGATATCATAAGTAATCTTTATGCTTAAATCATTAGGAGTCACGGAGTCCCTATCCCCCCCTTGGGTCTTTTTCTGCTTGCCAAGCAGAAGGTCGTGGGTTCAAATCCCATCGTCCGCTCCAGACTTACCCCTTATTTTTCAATAGTTTTCCTCATAGTACAGTTTTAGCCATAGTATGTTATTTTAGGTTATTTTTGCCACTGAATGGCAAATGAGTGGCAAATCTATGTTGAATAACATCAATAGTAGAGTACCGGTTTTACAAGCCGGGTGTCACTGGTTCAAATCCAGTACCGCCCA
>CAYYDV010000045.1:0-4557 GCA_964470765.1 uncultured Candidatus Saccharibacteria bacterium | reverse complement strand
ATAGAATAATTCTTAAAATAAAGTTACCGAATTATTGATCTAGTATAACAGGCACCTATTTATCAACTTTCTTCTTTAGCCTTCACTCTCCCTATATTTCAGCATGGTTAATTTGGAAGAAAAATAACCTCTCCCCATTTGTATATTCCTCTGTTTGAAATTAGAACGGTATATCTTCTTCACGTATTGTGTTATCTTCTTTCTTCTGACACTTGAAAGTTAGACTCTTAAGCTTCTCAATTAATTCATCCAATTCGAGGTTTCGCCCCTGGAAACGGTCCGCGAGGTAATCAATCGCCCTCTTCATACTTTTAAGACCATCTAGCGTATCTTGGTAGCCACCCATGCCTGCAACTTGATTGTCATGCAAGTCAATATACATCCGCAATAGTTCTTGGATTGCATCAGGATTGATTGACGGTGATGCCTTTCGCGTGTTTTTCAAAGTCACCCTACCCAAATTTAGGATCTCTTCAAGTAAATCCCTTTCCGTCCGAACCGGCTCCATGTCATCCTGGCCAAATTTCTTAATGATTATATCTATTTTAGTTTTCAATTCTGGCCACCATTTCTCGAATACGGAGTCCAATACTTTTACAGGGAGTTTGTTCTCACCCAGCTTGTTATTGATGACAGAAACAAGTTTCTTGAAGTCTTCTTTGTCGAATTCAGTGGTTTGAAACTGCTTAAGCGGTCCAGTAAGGTCAGTATTATGGATTCCGAATAAAACAGGGCAGACGTGGGCCTTGTCTATGCTTTTCGATAAAGCACCCGCTTCAAACATGACCCAATCACTATGAAGGTTGTCTCGGGTAACGCAAAGAATGCCCACTTCGGAGGATTCGAGCTCCTTCGCAATTTCCGAGTTCCAGCGAGTTCCTTTCTCGGTATCCGAAGGAGTAAAATACGGCTTGACCACCTGCAAGACAGCAGGAAGCCAATCACGAAGGGTTTCACCAAGTTTCTTACTATTATTTCCAGACCAGCTAATAAAAACCTTCATCTTTTTCTCTCCTTTTCCGTATATTAATAATTATTCCGTTATAGACCTCTATTGTTTCTTTAAAAAGACAAAATATATAATGCAAAGTCTCAACATTTGACATATTGTAATTTCTTAAAATATGATAAAAGCGTAATAAAGTTCTTTCTCCTGCCATATTTTAATCATTTGAGAAGACATTAGGAACCTGAACTTATCAGACTCCTTACGAAAAGTTAGAAAAAGTTATCGAATTATTGTGTTAGTACAAAGATTCCCTGTCACATCTAGCAATAATTACTTTTTTAATCTTTCGATCTCATACCTATCTTCGCGCTTCTTAAATGCTTCCGGCCCTCCTTCTAATATATCAATACCATGTTCTTTTATGCCTTGTCTATCAAGGGGAATTTTAGCCATCTCCCTAACAAAAGAATTTTCAATTGACCCACTTATGTACCTAATTCTTGCATCTTGAGTATTTGGAATTGCTTCAAAATTTGCAACGATTATTTGTTCTGCATCAGTATTTAAAACTAAATTAGGATTATGGCTTATAACAATAATTTGTCTTCTTTTTTTTGCTGTTTTAAAATAATTTATAAGATAAGGATAAACAGATTTGTTATCAAGATTTTCTTCTGGTTGGTCAATAATAAGAGGAATATTATTTTCTGTTTCTAAAACAAGGTACATAAGCAATAATACAATACCCTTTTTACCTGGAGAAAGAAGCTCTATATTTGTGTCTTGATACTTTATGCTATATTTTACATTAAAATCGGAAACATCAAAAATCCAATTATAAAAATCAATCTTTTTCTTATCTACTTTTAGTTGTTTTTTGATATCAATAGATTTATTATCGTATTCCTTAAAAGTTGTATATAAATTCTTTATAAGGTTGAAAACATCTGAAATCTCAATAAGCTCAATTTTTTCAGAAATTGATTTAATTTTCTTAAATAAAAGTTCTTTATTCTGATGATATCTACCATATCTACTAAAATCAATGATGGCATTTGCTTTGTTAGAAAAATTCTCTACGTCTAGTTCAATCCGGGTAAAAAATTCTATTTGATTTCTTTCTCCTAAGTTTTCTTTGCTCAATTCTTCCCTTAATGGAGTATACAATTCTTCTAACATCTTTTTTTCTTCTTGCAACAAAATAAAATAATCTTTATATGCTTTATCTCTTTTTTCAACCTTTTCAAGGAGTAAAGGCTTCTTTACTTCTTTTATTTCTTTTATATTTTTGTTTAAACCTTTAACTCTTTCTTGATTCTTTTTGATTTTTCCTTCAAATAATTTAATGGTGTTTCTTTTATCCTCTGCTACACTTGATTTTGATTCAAGTAGAGAAATTAAAGCGTCAATCTTGCTTAAGGGAAGTTTAAATATATACTTATTTGTTAAGACGTTCGGATTTGCTTCTTTTGATTCTTCAGTTTTTTCTTTTGACTCTTCAGTTCCTTGAATTTCTTGAACTAGGGTCTCAATTTTTATTTTCCTGTTATCGAGTTGATCATTAAAATCAGAAGAGATTGAGAATTGTAATTTTTTGTAAATATCAGCTAATCCAACAGATTCAAGATCGTTTTTAATATCTTTAAGTTGCTTACTTACGTACATTTCCAAACCTTCTATTTTGGTTTTTATGGTTTCGATGGTGCTAAGCTGCACTTTATAAATTGCAACTTTTTCATTTAATTTATTTTTTCTATTATCTAAAAGACTCAATTTTGCTTCAATCTTTTTCTCTTCCTTTGTTATTGGTTTGGGTTTTTGTTGTTCGAGTTGATTTATTTCAGTTTGAAGTGTATTTTTTTCTTCTTTTTTGGCATCTAAACTATTAATCTCTTCTTCTAAATTGAAAATTTGAACATTATGATCCATAATATCTTGCTTACATCTTGTTTTTTTCAACTGGGTACTTTGAGTTTTGTTCTTTCTTAAGTCATTAAAAGTTGTTTGACCCATCCTATCTTGCGCTGGAATATATTGGAAAATAATTTTTTCAATCTCATTTTGCAATTCTCCTGTTTGCTCAGGTCTACATTTTCTTTCAATAAAACTTTGACAAAGGTATCTCACTTTTTTTAATTCTTTATAGTCTTTAAAATCCTTTGTTATAGTTATTTGATCTGTACTTCCATCTCGCCAATAAATAGTTATTACACAATTTTCGATTGTTTCTTGTATTTGTTTTGAGTATTTTAGTGCTTTAAAGATAAAAGATACTGGATCTTCTTTAGTATCAAAATCACCACAAGCTAAAGATATAAAATCAGCTAATGCTGTCTTTCCAGCACCTTTTTCACCTATTATTGAAACTAAGTTATCATTGAAAAGAATTGGAACACTCTCAAACCAATTGTTTGAATTTTTAATTTCAACTCTATCAATAACTTTTGCATCGTTTTTACCTTTGGGAGGTAGCATTCCAATATGTACTCTTTCCTCTGGTTCATAAATAATCTGTTTTAAACCCTCAAAGGTTGGATCTGCTTTAATCCAAGTATATCTTAATTCACAATTGTCTGAATCATTAACGCAATCATGTATGCCATATTTTGCACATGGATAACAAACTCTATCTAAAGTATGAGCATCAGATCCATGAACGCAAGGCTTAAGTCTACCGAATTTAGCCTTTATTTTTTCTTCGCTATCGGTGCCTTGGCCTAAAAAATATGCTTGGTCTTTAGGATTAGAACTAAAAATAATATCAGTAAAACTATAAATTTCTTCTCTTGTAGCTGCGAGGCTTGAATGTTGAATTCCTGAAACGCCATCCCCACTTCTGTTGCTAACTGCAATGATGACATTATCTTTTAAAATTTTATTTTTATTAAAAATATTTTTTAATTTAGTTATGTCGGCCTTGAACTGATTAATTCCTTCTTTATATGCTTTTTCTTCAGATAATCTTGAATTAAAAACTTTTCCCAATTCGATCAATTTGTGTCTTTCACATGAATAACTATTATTCCTATAATCAAACTTTAACTCTTTTAAAAAATATTCTAAGTCGGATATTTTTAAACGATCAGAAAAAATAAGGTGAAGATTTATTGGCTTTTCACTGCTAGTAACAGGCAGAATTCTAATTTCTATATTTGGAAGTATCAAATCAAAATTTGTTAATTTTCCTTGGCTTCTATAATTAAGAATTTGTTTATACCCATCAATTGAAAAGTAATCTGTAATGCCAAAAACAGCATGATCCCTAATTGATTCAAGCTTTGAAATATAGTCATTCCAATTCGTAAATTGATTGTTTAAAGCTGAATCTGGTGTATGAACATGCAAATCCCATTTTCTCCATTCTGAACCACGAGAATATTTCAAGATTACCCCCCCCTTTAAAAATATTTTTTCATTTTTTTTAATTTAAATAAGGATACATCCTATTTTTTCTATGGTTTAGTTTTCCATTTTACAAGTTCTTTCTTTAGGACGTCTATCTATAATAATACCTAAAGCTTCAACTATCCGGTTGAGAAACTCCTCAGATCCTATAGATTGTCACGGTAGGACAGCCAGTCACCCGACTGCCCCCGCACAGATCCCAG
>CAYYDV010000044.1:0-4576 GCA_964470765.1 uncultured Candidatus Saccharibacteria bacterium | reverse complement strand
GGACAATTTTACAGTTTTTACAAATTTTTTTTACTGAAGAACGAACCTTCATAGTCTTTACTTTTTTCTGTAGACTATTCGGCCTCTTGTCTTATCATAAGGCGACATCTCCACGGTTACCCTATCTCCGGGCAGGATTTTAATCCGGAAACGTCTTAATTTCCCAGCTAGATGGGCTAGAATCTCCGAGCCATCTTCAAGCTTTACTTTAAAAAAAGCGCTGGGTAGAGCTTCTAAAACATTACCGTCCAGTCTTTCTTTTTGGGGCCGAATTGATTTTGGTCTAGAATTTTCTTTATTCATTAAAAACTGTTTACTAAAATAGCAAAAATATCTATTTTAGTCAAGCTTTAACTTAAGCTTAATTTTATTTAAGTCCCGAGGGATTTTCTTAACCCAAAAGGGCCAAGAATCTATTTCAACTTTAGAAATCTCAGGTTTCTTTTCTAAAAACTCTTTAGCTTCAAGAAGAGGTTTTTCCTTTAACTCTTTTCTCAAGACTAACTGGTCAAGGTCAAAATAAATCTCTCCCAAAAATTCTAAATCAAGAGTAATTTTTTCTTGAGTTAAATCTAATTCTTTGGGTTTCCAATTAACATCTAAGCTTTTTTCATAAAGTTTCATCCCTTGAGGAGCTTGATCTAGAATTAGTTTATTAACATCTTCTTCTTTGAAAACCAAAGCAGTTGATTTAACTTTAGCTAAAAAGTCAAAATTTTCTACTTCAGCTCCAGCCTTAGCCGAGGAAGAGGTAGCTTTAACTTCCTGCTCAAAAGTTTCTTTTAACAAAATTGAATCAGAATCAACGGCTTTTCTCTCTAAAACCTGCTCCCCTTCGATCTTTAATCTTTTTACTACTGCTGCCTCAGCTTTTTCTAAATCTTCTTTGGTTACCTGAGGAGTTTCACCTTTAAAACCACCAGTCATTGGTTCAGAAGATCTTCCATAGAATTTAGTATATAAGGCCGTACCGACTAATCCGGGGATAGAAAAACTAGTTGGTTCAATATTATATTCTGGTCCGGGCTGGTCAGCAACTACCTTGATATCAACATAGCCCGGAACCTCTTTCCCTTTCTCTGTCTTCTTTCCAGGAACAACTATTCTAGCTGGCGTTCTGAAAACTTCTCCGGAAGCAGCCATAAAACGGGTATTGGCCCTTAAAGATTGAGAAAGGCCAGAATAATTATTATAGACCCTAATTACTCCTTCCGCTTTTTTATCCTTAACAATCTTACCCGAAGCAGAAAATTGCTGAGAAAAGGAGTTTTGCTCTTCTAAGAAATAACCGGGAATAATCTTGGCTGACCAATCAGCTTCCTTTACTTTGCTATCTACAGTTATTTTCAGTCCCGATTCGAAAGTATCCATCTTTGGCCAAATTTCTATCTCCACCCTAGAAAAGGTAAAACCATAACCGAGACCAGCTATTATTAAGATTAAAACTAGGAAAAACCAAAACTTCCTCAATCTAATTTTTCTTTTAGGCTTTTTAAAACCTCCCTTCTTTAGAGGAAGAGGTTTAGATTCTTCAATCTTTTCTGGTGATATAATATCAATAACTTCTTTAGGCATACTTTTTAATTAAAATTTATTCCAAAATAGCCCGAATCCTTCTTACCCCGGCTCCGGAACTTTCTTCCTTAATAATCTTAAAGTGTCCCAATTCCGAAGTCCTTTTGACATGAGGGCCAGCACAAATTTCTTTAGAAAATTTATTTATTGAGTGAACAGTGACCTCTGGAGGATATTTTTCTTTGAAAAAAGCTAAGGCTCCAGACTCAATTGCTTTTTTATAGGGCATTTCTTCTTTTTTTACTTCTAAATCTTCTTTGATTTTTTGGTTAACCAGGTCCTCAACTTTCTTAATTTCCTCCGGGGTCATTTTTTGAGGATGAGAAAAATCAAAGCGGAGCCTTTTGGGGGTGATATCTGAACCCATTTGCTGGACGTGTTCTCCTAAGACTTGACGTAAGGCCTGATGGAGGAGATGAGTAGCCGTATGAAGTTTGGTGGCTTCATAGGTAGCTCCTTTTCCAATTCCGCCGAATTTTTTCTCCATCCCCGCTCGGGAAATTTCCTGATGTCTCCTTTGAGCTTTATAAAAACCTTCTTTATCTATAATCTTCCTACCTTTTTCTTCAGCTATTCTTTCAATATATTCTAAAGGACAGCCATAAGTCTCATATATCTTAAAAGCTTCTTCTCCAGTAATATCGCCGGCGGTAACAACGGAAGTTGTTTCTTTTATTCCTTTTTCTAAGGTCTTCCCAAATTTTTCTTCTTCGTTCTGAAAAATAGTTAGAATCTCAGCTTGATTTGATTGAACCTCGGGATAAGCATCCTTGTAAATATTAATTACCTTTTGGGCTAAAGTAATTAGAGAATTTTCAGGCATTTCCAAAGATTTACTGGCACACAAAGCTCTCCTTAAAAGTCTTCGCAAAATATATCCTCTTTCGACATTAGAAGGAACTATTCCCTCAGCGGCTAAAAAAACCGAAGCCCTGATATGGTCAGCTAAAATTCTCCAAATTTTTAAGCTTTTAACTTCCTGAAAAAATTTCTCTTTATCTTTCTCAAAAGCAATTGAGGGTTTATAAAGGCGGTCGAAACTAGAAGGTTCTCTGATTTCTTTTGGTCCTAACATTTTCTTTATTTCTGAAATTACTGGCCAAAAAAGATCTGTCTCATAGGCTGAAGGTTTTTCTTGTAATATGGCTATCAATCTTTCAAAACCCAGTCCGGTATCAACGCTTCTTTGAGAAAGCAACTTAAATTTACCTTTCTCATCTTTTAAATATTCTATAAAAACCAATGTCCATAATTCTATAATTCTTTTACATCTGGAACAATTTGGCCCACAATCTTTTTTACCACAGCCAACTTCCTTACCTCGGTCATAAAAAATTTCCAGACAAGGACCACAAGGACCGGTTTCTCCTACTGGCCCCCAGAAATTATCTTTCATCCCAAACTCTCTCATTCTTTCTTTAGCAAAGCCAAAATCTCTACAAATTTTTAAAGATTCTTTATCTTTGGGAATACCTTTTTCCCCTTTAAAAGTAGTAACCCAGAGCCGATTTTTGTCCAAACCCAAATCATCTAATAAAAATTCCAAGGCATATTTTATTGAGCCTTCTTTAAAATAACCAGCCTGAGGATCTTCGCCAACTGACCAGTTTCCCAGCATTTCAAAAAAAACATGATGAGTATCATCTCCAATAATTTCAATATCACCAGTTCGAACACACTTCTGAACCGAAGCTAAATGCCTGTTTCCAAAATCTTTCAAAACATCTTTTTCACCAGCTAAATATAAAGAAAACTGTTGCATTCCAGCTGTAGTAAATAGAACTGTAGGGTCAGAAGGTATAAGTGAAGAAGAAGGCACTATCCGGTGTCCTCTTTTCTTAAAAAACTTCAAAAATCTCTGACGAAGTTCATCTGAACTCATATTTTAATTTTACCCCGTTAGAAAATTTAAATCAATAATAAAACAAAGACTGTTTAACATCTGACGTTAAACAGTGTAAAAAACCAGTCACTGGTTTTAAAAACTTATTTCTTAAAATGTAATGAGGGAAGAAGTGGATTTTTGAGCAATATCCCTTTTCTCCCCTCTTTTGGTCAAAATGACATTTAGTTTACCTCCTTTTTCCAACCCTTGACTCTTTATATTCCAGGGTTCGAAAAAGAAAAGGAAGAGAAAGAGGGAATTTTTAATTTGTTGTGAGTCTTCTTATCCTTGATGTTTCCATTGCATTGAATTTTGTCAACGCATACCCTTCGGGTATTGAGCTCTGAGCTGCTTGTTGAGCGCTTTCGTCGATCAATCGTTCCTCTTCTTCACATTTTTCAATGGGCGTGAAGTACGGACAATTACATCTTGGTCCTCCTGGATACAAAGGAGCTATACACTTTTTTGGCTTTTTCTTATACCAGCTTAAGCAGTGGAAACAACGGTATTTTAACCCTTTCTCTCTGGCTTCTTTTATACTCATTTGTTCTGAATATTCTTTCATTTCCTAACCTCCTAGCCCTACTTTAAATTTCGGGCACCCTTGTTATAATAGAAATCTTACAATGCAACTATACAGGAAAATCTTTTATTCTCCTGCTGACTGAAACTCCAAAGAACAATCTTCAGAATCTCAACCAGCAGGAGAATTTCTCTTTTTCTTCCTTATAATTACTTCAAAAGAACTATCTTATATTTGTATTATACGCTTATATTTAAAATTTGTCAATATCTTTTAATCTAAAAAGCCACCTCTGGCGGCTCAATTCTATTTCCTACTTTCTAGATTCTATCTCCTAGGAAAACCTATCAGCTACAACTGAAGCAACATAAGCTTCGGGTTTTATTTTTGGCTCAAAGCCGTTACCTCGAATTAAACCAGTCACTTCTTTTATCATATCCTTGGTTGCTCCTTCAGCCCCAACGTCAGCATGGATGTATCTGAACTGATAATTAAATTTCCTTGCTGATTGAGAAAATTTCTCAATTTCCTCTTCTAGTCTTTCTCTCAAAGCTAAAGCTAAATCACAAGATAATAAAACTTCTTCTAATACT
>CAYYDV010000043.1:0-4722 GCA_964470765.1 uncultured Candidatus Saccharibacteria bacterium | reverse complement strand
TTTACGGCCAAAACAGCAGTTCCCGAGATTTTCTCTATTCCTCTCAGTCAAGAAACAGAAAGAGAAATAAAATCTGGAGATGTGCAGATTCAGGCAGAGGAGATGATAAGAGGACAATTAAAAGAGATGATTCCAATTGATTTTTTGCCTAAACTTTTTAATCTGATTAGCTGGTCGCTCTTAGCCGGGATTTTAATCTTTGGTGGATCTCAAATTGCTAACTTGGGGATTAAGCTAGTGAAAAAATGAATGTTAAAAAAACTATAATAATAAGTTTATTAATAATCCTGCTCTCTTTTATTATTGGTATTTATTTTTATCCTCAGATGGACGACTTGATGGCTTCTCATTGGAATGCTAGAGGCGAAGTAGATGGTTATATGTCAAAGTTCTGGGGCTTGTTTTTAATGCCATTTGTCTCGACTGGGTTACTTTTACTTTTTATCTTAGTTCCCAAAATAGATCCTTTGAAAGCAAACATAGAGAAATTTAGAAAATATTTCAATATATTTATAGTCCTTATAATTCTGTTCTTGTTTTACATTTATCTTTTAACTATTTTTTGGAACCTCGGTCTTAGGTTTAGTATGAATCAGTTTTTGCCGCCGGCTCTGGCAATACTCTTTTATTATGTTGGGATTTTAGTAGAGAAGGCCAAGAGAAACTGGTTTATTGGAATTCGAACCCCCTGGACCTTGAGCAGCGATAAGGTCTGGGAAAAAACTCATAAGATTGGCGGAAGGTTATTCAAGGCATTAGGAGTAATTACTCTTCTAGGAATTTTCTTTGGAGACTATGCAATAATCCTTGTTCTTATTCCAATAATTTTAATTACTGTTTATACTATCATCTATTCCTATTTTGAGTACCAAAAAGAAGTTAAAAAAAGTTAATTATGATTAAAAAGATTCTAAAACCAAAGATAATTATTATTGTAGTCATTTTGATAATAGTAATAGCTCTAGGAAGTTATAAACTTTTCTTTGCCGACAAAGAATCTTCCTATAGCTTTGCTACTGTCAAAATTGGAGATGTTATTCAGGAGATTTCAGCTATTGGTCAGGTTAGGAAAGGAGAGGAGATAGAACTAGGCTTTAAAGAGACAGGTAGAATTGAGAAAACTTATGTTCAAGTTGGCCAAGAAATTGAATTTGGCCAGGAACTAATAAAACTTGAGACGACCCAACTTTATATTCAACTTAGAGAAGCCCGAGCGACTTTGGATTTAGCTCAAGCGGAGTTAGATAAGTTATTGGCTGGAGCAACTCCTGAGGAAATTCAAGTTGCCCAAACTACTATTGAAAATGCTGAAATTTCTCTGGATGATGCTAAGCAAAACTTAGGAGATGTCCAGACTCAAGCTCAAGAAAATTTAAGTTCAGCTTATGAAGATGCTTTGAATACTTTAGATGAAGCTTATTTGAAAGCCTATAATGCTTTTAATAAAGTAGATTTAATTCAAAGGACTTATTTCGCTGGTAATGATCAGGAAAGTCTCCGAGTCAAAGAGAATAAAGATAAGATAGAAGACTCAAAAGACCAGGCCAAATCTTATCTTGACTCAGCCAAAGCCGATCCAACAAACGAGAATATTGATCTGGCTTTGTCTCAGATGATAGATGCCTTAGATGATATCTACGAGGCCCTAGAGATTATTCGAGATGTTTGTGAAGAAGGTACTTATCGTAATACTGTTTCTTCAGCTGATAAATCTGCTTTAGATACTCAAAAGACAAATATCAATACTGCTTTGACTAATGTTACAAATTCAGAACAAACCATTTCTTCAACTAAACTGACTAATGAATCTGACATTAATACTGCCCGGTCTGAAGTTTCTTCAACCGAAGGAGCTTTAAAAGCGGCTCAAGATGAATTAGCTTTAATACTGGCTGAGCCTCGTCAAGAAGATATTGGTTTTTATCAAGCTCAACTAAAGCAAGCCCAGGCTAAAGTTTCTCTTCTGGAAAATCAGGCCTGGGAAGCTACTTTGAGAAGCCCTGTTAAGGGACAGGTAACAAAGATTAATAAAGAGATAGGAGAGCAGGTTTCAATGGCTGAAGCTGTAGTTTTTTTACTTCCTCAGGAACCCTTTCAAGTTGAAGTTGATATTCCTGAATCTGATATAGGCAAGGTTGATTTGATTGACCCAGCTAAAATTACTCTGGATGCTTTTCCCGAGATAGAATTTGAGGGTAAAATAATAGAGATTGAACCAGCCGAGACTGTAATTTCGGGAGTAGTTTATTACAAAATAAAAGTTAGTTTGGAAGCCGAGAATGACAAGGTAAAACCAGGCATGACGGCCGATGTTGTTATTATTACTGATTTGAGAGAAAATGTGTTAGTTATTCCCCGGAGAGCAGTATCGGAAAAAGACGGGAAAAATTTTGTTAAGTTAGCTAATGGCGATACTTTTGAAGAAGTAGAAGTCCAAACTGGTTTAAAAGGTAGCCAGGGAGAGATTGAAATTTTGTCAGGATTGAAAGAAGGAGACGAGGTTATTACTTTTGTAAAGGAAAAATAAATGCTTGAAGCTTACAACCTTAAAAAAGTATATCCTGGTGCTGTTTCCACCATTGCCCTTGACGGGGTTTCTTTTAATATTAAAGAAGGTGAATTTGTTGCTATTATGGGAGCCTCGGGTTCGGGCAAATCAACCTTAATGCATATTATGGGATTTTTGGACAGACCCAGCTCAGGAACCTATAAATTTGAAGGGAAGAGTATTGATGAGTTAACTGACGATGAATTAGCTCGAATTAGAAACAAACAAATGGGTTTTGTCTTCCAGAGTTTCAATTTGCTTCCCCGGACTACTGTTTTAGACAATGTTAAACTTCCTTTGGTCTATGCTGGTCTTTCTTCGGAAATAGAGGATAAAATGGTTAAAGAAGCTTTGGAAGCCGTGGGTCTTTCTCATCGAATTTCTTCTTTCCCTGGTCAACTATCAGGAGGGGAACAGCAAAGAGTAGCTATTGCTCGGGCTATAGCCAGTCATCCTTCAGTAGTTTTTGCCGATGAGCCTACTGGTAATTTAGACAGTAAATCTGGCCAGCAAATAATGGATGCTTTACAAAAACTTAACGACCAGGGTCATATTATAATCCTAGTTACTCATGAAAAATATACTTCAGAAATGGCTAAACGGATTATCGAATTAAAAGATGGAAAAGTAATTAAGGACAAATTAGTTGACCATCGAAGATTTGCTAAAGATGGTTTAGTGAAATAATCATGAGATTATCTTACACTCTTAAAACAGCTATCATTGGTTTAAAAACGAATAAGGCTCGTTCTTTTTTAACTATGCTGGGAATCATTATTGGAATTACAGCTGTAGTATCGATGATGTCTCTGGGAGCTGGAGCCGAGGATTTAATTGTTGGTGAAATCATGGCCATGGGCTCTAATAATATTTTTATTGAACCCGGGGCTTTTGATCCTAAGAAAACCTCAATGATGGAAGCTATGGTCGAACAGCTAGAAGTTAAGACTTTGAAGGTTAGTGATGCTGAGGCGATAGAAAAGCTTCCCGGAATAGAGATGACGGCTCCCATAGCTATGGGAACGAGTAGAGTTGTTCATAAAGACATTGATAAAAAGATTAGTTTTTTAGGTATTACTCCTACTCTCCAGAAGATAGAAAGTCACCATACTGTTTCAGGCAGAGATATGGCCGAAGATGATGTTAGAGGTCAGGCCCGGGTAGCTCTTTTAGGGAGCAAGATAAAAGAGGATTTATTTGGAGATGAGAATCCTGTAGGCGAAACAATTAGAATTAAAAGATCTAACTTTAAAGTAATAGGAGTCTTAGAAGAGCTAGGAAGCCAGATGTTTCTTAATCTTGATGAATATATCTATGTTCCAATAACTACTGCCCAGAAACTTTTATTGGGTACTGACCACATAAATACAATGATTGCTCGAGCTAAAAGCGAAGAAGTTATAGATGAAACCATAGAAGATATTCGCTTACTTCTTAGAGACAGACACAATATATATAACCCGGAAGGGGATTTAACTAAGGATGATTTCCGAGTAATGAGCCAGACCGAGGCAGTGGACATGCTAACTTCAATTACTGGTATTTTTACTTTATTTCTGTCAGGAGTAGCCGCCATTGCTTTAGTTGTTGGTGGAATTGGGATAATGAATATTATGTTAGTTTCGGTAACCGAAAGAACCAGAGAAATTGGCCTGAGAAAGGCAGTTGGAGCTCGGAGAAAAGATATCCTCTGGCAGTTCTTGTTAGAAGCAACAATCCTTACTCTTTTAGGAGGAATAATAGGGGTTATTTTAGGAGTTACTTTTTCTTTTATCGGAGGGTTTGTTCTAGGGAGAATGTTAAGTATGAGCTGGGGATTCTTTATATCTTTTAAAGCTGTTGCTTTAGGTCTGGGAGTAGCGGTAATTACTGGTTTAGCTTTTGGAATCTATCCAGCCCGTAAGGCAGCCAAACTTTCTCCAATTGAAGCTTTAAGATATGAATAAAAATATGGACCTTATTGATTCTTTAATTCAACAGGAGTGGTTAAAGACGCCAAGAATAATTGGGGCCTTTCGAAAGATTAAGAGAGTAGATTTTTTACCCGATGAAATAAAAAATTTGGCTGAGCTAAACGAAGCTCTGTCTATTGATTTTGGCCAGACTATTTCTCAACCCCTGGTAGTAGCTTTTATGATTGAGAAGTTAGAACCTGAACCTGGAGATAAGATTTT
>CAYYDV010000042.1:0-4731 GCA_964470765.1 uncultured Candidatus Saccharibacteria bacterium | reverse complement strand
CTTCTCTTAAAAAGAGAAGAAATTCTAAACAAGAAATTTTCTGATTTAGAAAAAGAGCAAGGGGAATTTCGTCAAAAAGTAGAGAAGCTTAAAAAGATAAAAGCTGGTCTAGAAAAGCTGGAAGCTGAAGCCATCAAGAATTTAGAAAGAGTTTCTGGGTTAAGCAAGTCCCGGGCCAAAAAAGAACTCTTAGATAATTTAGAATCAGAATATCAGAAAGAGATTCTGGAAAAGATGAGAAAGTTGGAGAAAGAAAAAGAGGAAAAATTTCTGAAAAGAGCCAAAGAAATTTTAGCTACAACCATTCAGAAGTTAGCTGTTTCCCAGGCCCAAGAGCTGACGACTACGACTATAAGTCTACCCAACGAAGAAATTAAAGGAAGAATTATCGGCAAGGAAGGTCGGAATATCCAGGCTTTTGAAAGACTAACCGGGACTGAGTTAATAATAGATGAAGCTCCCGAGAATGTGATTATCTCTGCTTTTGACCCTATCCGGCGTCAAATTGCCAAAGTTGCTTTAGAGAAATTAATTGCTGATGGGAGGATCCAGCCAGCCCGGATTGAAGATACGGTTCAAGAAGTTAAAGCAGATATAATTGACCAGATAAAGGAAGCTGGAGAGCAAGCTATTTATGATACCGGAATAATTGGCCTTGACCCTAAATTAATCCACCTTTTAGGCAGACTTCATTTCCGGCGAAGTTATGGCCAAACCGTTTTACTTCACTCAATTGAAGTTGCTCACTTAGCGGCAGCTTTGGCAGCGGAACTGGGAGCTGACTCCCAAGTTGCTAAAAAAGCAGGACTGCTTCATGATGTTGGAAAGGCAGTTGACCATCAAATTGAAGGTTCTCATACTGAAATTGGAATGAAGATTTTGGAGAAATTTAAGGTAGAGCCAGAAGTAATCACAGCAATGAAGTCTCATCATGAAGAATATCCTTTTGAGAGCTTAGAGGCAATTATAGTTCAGGTAGCTGATGCTATTTCTAGTAGCCGGCCCGGAGCCAGAAAAGATACTTTAGAGAACTATCTTAAAAGATTAGAAGCTCTAGAAAAAACTGCCTTGTCTTTTCAAGGAATAGAAAAAGCATATGCTTTGCAAGCAGGTCGAGAAATTAGGATTTTTGTCAAACCAGAAGAAATTGATGACTTAAGAGCTAAAAAGTTAGCTCGAGAAATTGCTGATAAAATTGAAGCCGAGCTGAAATACCCCGGCGAAATCAAAGTAACCCTCATAAGAGAAGCTAGAGCGATTGAGTATGCTAAATAGAAATGATACAATCAATTAAACCCCGTCAGACGGGGTAAAGGTCGCAGGGGTAATCCTAAAAGAACAAAAATATGAGCAAAGGAGATTTAGTCAAAGCTTTAGCTGAAAAAACAAAATGCTCCAGAGCTTGCGCTAATGACTGCTTAAATACAATCTTAGGTGAAATTACTAAATCCTTAGTTAAAGGTAAATCAATGGTTTTAACTGGTTTCGGTACTTTTTCAGTTGCTAAGAGAAAAGCTAGAACTGGTCGTAATCCTCGGACAGGAGCAAAAATAAAAATACCGGCCAGGAGAGTTCCTAAGTTTAAAGCAGGAAAGAAATTAAAGAAAGTTGTAAAGTAATCTAATTTTTTGTTTTCTAATTGAAAAACCCCAAATAAGTTGAGGGTTTTTCTTTTGAGCGGGTGAGCGGAATCGAACCGCCAACCTTTTCTTGGAAGGAAAAAATTTTACCGTTAAACTACACCCGCATTCGGGGTATCCAGATTCGAACTGGAACTAAATCCTCCCAAAGGACTCGTGCTACCGTTACACTATACCCCGCTAGTTTTTTATCCTACTACAAACAAAAGCATTTAGCAAATTGGCTTTTGTTTGGTATGTTTTGTATGCTATAATTACAATAAAGATTGATAATAAAAAAACAATGCTTTTAAAGAAAATCATTAACCAACTAAATATTAAAGTTCAATGTAAAAAATATGGTCTTCCTTTGTGGCAATGCCCTCAGTTTGTTTTTGTCGAAATGGGAATGCTCATTATTCTCTCAACTATTTTCGCTTACGGAATAAGTTTGAAATATATTGAAGATCCGCTACTCATTGCTTTGATTGTTATTTTCCTATCTTGGATTTTACTTATTTTAGCTTATGTAGTCGTTCGGAGTTTTGAAAGGTTAGCTGAGGCGTCCAGAATGAAATTAGAATTTTTATCTATAATGACTCACCAAATAAGAGCCCCTTTTGCTAATTTGCGGTGGGTGATTGACTTATTAATGTCAAAGAAAATTGGTCCCTTTGGAGAAGAACAGGAAGAATATTTTAAGATTTTGAGAGAAAATAGCCAGAGATTAGAAGAATTGATTGATAAGATAATAACTGTTTCCAAAATTGAGCAAGGGAAGCTTCCTTTGAAAAAGAACCCTTTCTCTTTAAAAGAATCAATAGAGAA
This sequence comes from uncultured Candidatus Saccharibacteria bacterium, assembly GCA_964470765.1. Classification (GTDB taxonomy): domain Bacteria; phylum Patescibacteriota; class Minisyncoccia; order Minisyncoccales; family JAGGXC01; genus CAYYDV01. The sequence continues at coordinate 2,284 of CAYYDV010000042.1, read as the reverse complement.
GGTAATTTTAGAATTTAAAGCTTTTGCTGAGGCTTCCAATGTTGAGATAAAATTTGAAGCTCCAGAAAATTTACCCCAAATTTTAGGTGATGATAGCCAAATTAGAGAAGTAGTAGAGAATTTCGTAGATAATGCCATCAAATATACAAAAGAAAGCGGTGAAGTCGAAATATCACTTTCAGAAAAAGGAAAAAACATCTACTTTGAAGTCAAAGATTCCGGAGTAGGTATTCCTAAAGAGGACCAGAAGTATATTTTTCGGAAATTTTTCCGTTCTGAAAGTGCGGTAAGATACCAAACTCAAGGATCAGGCTTGGGTTTATTTATTGCCAAATCAATTATTGAAGCTCATCGAGGAAAGATAGGTTTTACTTCTCAAGAAGAAAAAGGGAGCGCTTTCTGGTTTACCCTTCCAATTAAATAATAAACAATGAGCAATGAACAGCGGATAATGAGCTTTATTGTTTACTGTTCTCTGTTTATTGTTCGTTAATCTTATGAAAAAAATTTTATTTGCTGAAGACGAATCTGTCCTTCAAAAAACCTTTGAAAAGACTTTAAGAGGAGAGGGCTATGAAATGATTTCAGCTTTAGATGGAGAGGCCGGGTTTAATTTGGCTAAGAAGGAGAAGCCCGACTTGATTTTACTTGATCTCGTCTTGCCGAAAATTAATGGCTTTGAGGTTCTCAAGAAATTAAAAGAGGATCCTGAAACTAAAGAAATCCCGGTTATTATCTTAACCAATTTGGAAAAAATGTCTGATATTGATAAAGCTTTGGAATTAGGAGCAGTTGCTTATTTAGTCAAGGTAGATTACAGCTTGGAAGAGGTAGTAGAAAAAATTAAAAAAAATCTAGGAGAATCATAAAACCTGAAACCTGAAACTTGGAACTTGAAACTTTTAAATTGTTTCATGTTTCATGTTTTAAGTTTTAAGAACTATGCGAGTTGGAGCTCAACGATTAAAGGCTTTTTTGTTAGATACGAATTTAATTACTGAAAAACAGTTTGACAGGGCCTTTAAAAAAGCTAAAAAAACCAAGCAGAAGGTAGGCGATGTTTTGATTTCCGAAGGGCTAATCTCTCAAGAAGAGTTAGTTAAACTTGAAGCCTATATTCTGGGAATTCCTTTTGTGAATTTAGAAAAAGAAAAGATTCTTCCCGAAGTATTAAGAATTATCCCGGAGCCGATTGCCAAGTCCCATAATATTATTGCTTTTAGAAAGAAGGGAAAGAATCTAGAAGTAGCTATGCTTGACCCTGAAGATTTGAGAACCATTGAATTTATTAAAAAGAAGGCAAATTTAAAGATTTTACCCAGGTTGACAACTTCCCAGGGTATTAAAAATGCTTTGAGGCAATATCAAAAGACCCTCGAAGCAGAATTTGGAGAGCTTATTAAAAAGGAAGCCGGAGTACTTAGGCCGATAAAAGAAAAAGCTCCTGAAGAGGAAAAAGAACTTAAAAAGGTAGCCGAAGAACTGCCAGTAATAAGAATTGTAGATACTTTAATTCACCATGCTATTTTACAAAGAGCTTCTGATATTCATATTGAACCCTTAGAAAAAGAAATTGTGGTTAGGTATCGAATTGATGGAATCCTCCGAGACGCTATGGTCTTACCTAAAAAAGCTGCTTCGGGAATTGTGGCCAGAGTGAAAGTCTTATCTAATTTAAAACTAGATGAGCATCGTCTTCCTCAAGACGGCCGATTTAAAGTAGAGACCGAAGACTACCGCTATTCAATTCGAGTTTCAATTTTACCTATTCTTAACGGAGAGAAAGTTGTCATGCGGCTTTTGTCAGAAACAACTGAAGCCTATACTTTAGAAGCCTTAGGCTTAAGAGAGGAAGCCCTAGAGAGAATTCAGACTGGCTTAAGGAAACCAGTAGGTATGATTTTGGTTACTGGTCCTACTGGTTGCGGGAAAACTACTACTTTATATGCAGCAATGGAGATTTTGAACACTCCGGAAATAAATATTTCTACCATTGAAGACCCAATTGAATACCGGATGCCCCGAGTTAATCAAACTCAAGTTAATTCTAAGATTGGTTTAAGCTTCGCCTCCGGCTTAAGGTCATTGCTTCGTCAGGACCCTGATGTTTTAATGGTGGGAGAGATTCGGGATTCTGAAACTACTAGTTTAGCCATAAATGCTGCTTTAACTGGCCATTTGGTTCTGTCTACTCTCCATACCACTGATGCAGCTGGAGCTGTCCCAAGACTAATTGATATGAAAGCTGAACCATTTTTAATTTCTTCAACCTTAAATGTTATTT
>CAYYDV010000041.1:0-4772 GCA_964470765.1 uncultured Candidatus Saccharibacteria bacterium | reverse complement strand
CTTCTTAACCATTTTTTTGAGATCTGGAAATCATTCTAGTAATTCCCAGAAATTGCGTTTTATCAAAGCAAATAGTCGACCTCCCCTATTTGCAAAAAACAATTCATTAATTCATTTTCTCATTTTAGAAAAAAGTGTCAAGGTGGAAAACTTAATTTTTTTAAAATCCTAAAAATTGAATCTCTTCTTCCAATTCAATTCCAAATTTTTCTTTTACTTTCTGTTTAGCTAAGTTAATTAACTTTAAAACATCTTCGGCTTTGGCTTTGCCTAAGTTTACTATAAAATCAGCATGCTTCTCTGAAATTTGAGCCTGACCTATTTTCTTTCCTTTCAGGCCACAGCTTTCAATTAATCTTCCAGATGAAGAATTTTCGGGATTTTTAAAAACAGAGCCAGCTGAAGGAAGATTTAAAGGATGTTTTTCTCGACGATAGTCTAAATATCTTTTAATGTTTTTTTTAATTTCTTTTTTATCTCCTTTTTCAAGTTGAATTTCAACCGAAAGAATTGCTAAATTTTTCTTTTTTTTAAAAATGCTGTTTCGATAACTAAATTGACAGTCTTTTAGTTTGTAATTTTTGATTTTTAATTCGGGTTTTACTTCCAACACTTCCACTGTTTTGACTAGATCAGCCATTGACTTCACAAAGGCTCCGGCATTTCCCCTTATCGCCCCGCCGATTGTTCCCGGAATCCCGGCCAACCACTCAAGACCAGTTAAGCCAAGCTTTGCTGAAGTATTAACTAATTCTCTTAACATTACTCCAGCTTCAGTAATAATTTTAGAGTTTTGCTGGATCGAACGAAGTGAGAGACTCCCCGTAGGGTTGATTTTGAAATTTGAAATTTGAAATTTTATTATTAATCCTCTAAAGCCTTTGTCGGAAACCAATAAATTACTTCCGCCAGCTAAAAGAAAAAAGGGTAATTCGAATCCTCTTGCTGTTTTAATTGCTTTAATTAAATCTTCTTTTGTTTTAGCTACAAAAAAATAATCTGCCACTCCTCCAATTTTAAAAGTAGTGTAAGGAGCTAATCTAATATTTTTTTTAATCTGGGGTAATTCTTTTTTAATTTTCATTTCCATTATTATATCACAAAAAGAGTCGGGAGAGTTGACTCCAAACTAAGTCTTTAGTGAGTGCTGCCTCCCGACCCAAATTTATTGTATCTCAAAATCTAAAAAAAGCAAGAGAGCTTGACCGAAGTCAAACTCTCCTACCGACTTTAGAATGAAGTACCGATATAAATCGGACTTGCACTCACTAATTAGATATTAGCAAATTAAAGAAATATTGTCAAGGTTGCCTTCGCTCTAAAATCATTTGAATATTTGTAGCCCAAGAAGGATTAATTTCAAGAGCTACTCTGACTTTTTCTTCCAATAAATCGTAATTTCCGGTCAGATTCCTTATTATTGCAGCGATCTCAACTAATATTAAATTAGATCTCTCAACTTTTGGTTCCAGCTCCACCGCTTTTTCTGATAGCAAAATAGCTTCATCGAATTTTCCCTGGAAGAGTTTGGTCTGGGTTAAAGCCCAATAACCCTGCTGATTGTCAGGACTAACTTCTATAGCTTTCTCTAGAACTTCCTGAGCTCGAGTAAATTTGGACGAGTCAATTCGGCCATAGGTATTATAGACCTTACCAAGGACAAGATAAGACGAGAAAAGCAAAGGAGATTCTTCAATATTTTTCTCTAATTCCTTACTTATAAAATTGAGTTCTTGCTTTTGGATTTCCACCGGCATACTTTCTACTATTTCTCTCTGGGAATATTTTCCTAACTCTCTACTAGCAATAGTCTCTCTTACTTGATATTTACCCAGAGGAGAAATTTCCAAGCTTTTTTTATACAGAGAAATTCTTTCTGTAATGTCCGGGGTTCGAAAAGCTCTTATCAAATAATAATTAGATCTAAGGGGCTGAATTGTAAAATAAAAGAAAGAAAGAATAAATAAAATTAAAATAATAGGAATAATCCAAGGTTTAAAAGAAGAAGTTTTTTCTTCTAAATCAGAGTCTCTTTTGGAAACAATACTACCTACAAATCCGAGAACCAAAAAGAACATCATAAAACTACTTACCATATCAAAAACAGTAAGATTTTGAAGAAAATAAGAAAATAAGATTACCGAAAGTAAACCAGCGGTTAAAAAGTCAATTCTCTGAAAAAGATATCTTTTCCATAAAATATAGAGAACCGAAGCAAAAATCCCAAGGTAGCTTAAAAAACCAAGAATTCCAGTAGCAACTAAGGTATCAACTACAACATTGTGAGCTCGGTCATACCAAATATCTGCACCGTAGATCTCCGATATAAAAATACGAGATTCAAAATGGCTACTAAAGACTAAATTAAAATTCTCCGGTCCCCAACCAAGCCAAGGTTTCTCTAACCACCCTTTCCATCCTATTCCCCAAACAAGTATTCTATCCTTACTCAAACCTACTGAGAATTTCTCGATCATTACCCTCTGGATAATATTCTCCTCGGGTTGAACAGCAGAAAGTATCATCCCTACCCCACCTAGTAAAAAGAGGGTAAGAAGTAAGATACCAACCATCCTTAGTTTTCCTTTCTCGTAGAAAATAAGTTTAAGGAAAAAAAGTAAAATCAACCCAGCGATAAAGGAAAGGGTAGCCGCTCGACCGGTACTTAAAAACAAAGCGAGAGTAATAAAAATAAAACTTGACCCAAAAAAGATTTTTGTTTCATTTTTTACCTTTATTAAAAAAAGATATAAAGCTAAGAATACGTTAAAAAGTAAATAACTAGCTAAAAATGAACTGTTGCCCAGGGTTGCTCCTTGTCGTGTTTCAAAACCAGAACTTACTAAGGGACCCGTTCCTCTTTCTGTAAGAATGGCTAAGATGCTGACTAAAATTGCTACCATCACTGAGATTTCAAAAACCCTTAACCAGTCCTTTCTTCGAAAAACAGAAGAGGTAACTACAAAAAAAGCAAGGAGATGAAACAACATCAAAAGACCGCCCATTCTTTCATGTTTTGACCAAAAGCTTCTGGAAAAATCTGCTCCAAAAACAGTAGCTAAAATTGAAATAGCTACAAATAAAATTATAGCTACTAGTAAAATATTAAATTTAGGTCGGTACTTCGGTGAAGAAATTGCTAAGAGGAGATAGGCAGCAAAAATTATTTCAACTAAAGCCATAAAATAAAGGCTTTTAGGTGAAACAAAAGGAAAGAAAAACTTCCCACTTATTATAAGAGGGGTGAATAAAACCAAGTAGGTCCCCCAAAGAACAACTCTTAAGCAACTTTTTTCTATAAGCTTGCTCAGAAAAGATGAATAAAGAGAGGGTTGTAATTCTTTTTTATTGTTTAATTTTTCATCCATATATTACAATTATACCTTTTTAAAAATAAAATAAGAAATTTAACAAGAACTGGGTCGGAAAGAAAAAATAAGTTCTTTTAAAATTTCTATTATTTTCTCCTTGTTCCCTTCTACAGCTGCTTCTTTTAATTTTTCTAACCCGGCTTTTAATTTTTCTCTATCTATGTCAGAAAGTTTAGCAATAAAAATTTTCTGACTCCGAGTAGCTGCTGTTCCTTCTTCAGCAGTTAAAATTTCCTCGAAAAGCTTCTCCCCAGGTCGAGGCTGAGTAAAAACAATTGGAATATCTTTATCTGGCTCAAGACCAGACAAGTGAATCAATTCCTTAGCTAAATCTAAAATCTTAATTGGTTCTCCCATGTCCAAAACAAAGACCTCTCCTCCTTTTCCCATCTCAGCCGCCTCCATTACTAAAAGACAGGCCTCAGAAATCATCATAAAGTATCTTTTCATTCCCGGATGAGTAATCTCTATTGGACCTCCTTTTTTAATCTGCTCTTTAAAGATAGGAATAACGCTTCCCCGGCTGTCTAAAACATTGCCAAATCTTACTGAAATAAATTTTGTGGAGTTTGTCTTATTTAGGGCCTGGGAAATCATCTCCCCTATTCTCTTGGTTGCTCCCATTATTGAGCTAGGTTTCACTGCTTTATCGCTAGAAATAAAGATAAATTTTTCTACTCCGTATTTTGTTGATAAATCAGCTACTGTCTTAGTTCCAAAAACATTATTTTTTACTGCTTCATCGGAATGAGTCTCCATTAGAGGAACATGTTTATAAGCGGCGGTATGAAAAATAATCTGGGGCCGAAATTTGTTAAAGACATAGCTCATCTTTTCCTGGTCCTGAATATCAGCAATCATCGGGAAAAATTTAAGAGTAGGAAATTTGGTTTTTAACCCTTCAGAAATATTAAAAATACCAGTCTCATCCTGGTCAAGAACTATAATCAAAGATGGTCTAAATTTAGCAATTTGCCGACAAAGTTCTGAACCAATTGAACCGGCCGCACCAGTGACTAAAATTTTCTTATCCTTAATAAAGTTCTCAATGGCCGTAAAGTCCAAGGAAATTGGCTCTCTTCCTAATAAATCTTCAATTCGAAGCTCTTTAATATCTCCAATAGAAACCTGACCATCAACAATTTCAGTCAAAGAAGGAATAATCTTAATTTTTTTCAAACCCGCCTCTCTTCCTTTTTCTACTGCTCTTTTAATAACTTCTGAACCAGCTGAAGGAAGAGCAATAATCATTCCCTCTACTTTATTTTCTTTGACTATTTTAGGAATATCTTCAACTTTCCCTAAAACCTTCAATCTATGAATAAGAACTCCTTGTTTTATTGAACTATCATCAATAAAACCAATGGGATAAAAGAAGTCAGATTTTGAAGCTAAAACACT
>CAYYDV010000040.1:0-4800 GCA_964470765.1 uncultured Candidatus Saccharibacteria bacterium | reverse complement strand
GGAGCTCCTTTCTGGCATATTCTCTTAATAGTTTCTACGGGAATAACAGCTTTATTGGGTTTAATTAAAATTGCTCCTTACCGAATGGACAGATTCTTGATTTTCTTAAAGCCGGAATTGAATCCCTTGGGTATAGGCTATCATCTTCAGCAGTCTCTGATTGCTATTGGTTCAGGAGGAATAAGAGGGTTAGGTTTGGGTTTAAGCCGCCAAAGACTCGGCTTTCTGCCTGGAGCAATGTCCGATTCAATTTTTTCTATCCTGGCTGAAGAAATGGGACTTATTGGAGCCTTAAGCTTAATTATTCTTTTCTTAGCTTTTTTGATTGTAGGGTTTAAAATTTCAAGAAATACTAAAGACAGATTTCTTCAGCTGGCCGGTTTTGGCATTACTTCCTGGATAGTCATTCAAGCTTTCATCAACATTGGAGCCATGATCAGAATTGTTCCTTTAACTGGAATTCCTTTACCTTTTATCAGTTACGGCGGTTCAGCAATTATGGTAGAATTAATTGGGGTAGGAATTTTATTAAATATCTCTAAACAATCAAAAAAATCATGAAAGTTGTCTTTGCCGGTGGTGGAACCGGGGGTCATATTTATCCAATCATTGCCATTTCTCGAGAAATAAAGAGGTTTTATTCTGGTAGTAATAAAAAGAGAAAATTAGAGTTTTTTTACATTGGCCCTAAAGATAAATCAAGCTTAACTCTGCTTTCTCAGGAAGGAATAAAGATTAAAACTGTCTCAGCTGGAAAGATAAGAAGGTACTGGGGAATCAGAGCCTTTTTCCAAAACCTTGTTGACCCTTTCAAGACTTTAATTGGAATTTTCCAATCTTTCCATCGTCTTTTTTATTTAGCTCCTGACCTTATCTTCAGTAAAGGAGGTTATGGCTCTTTTCCGGTTGTCTTTGCGGCCAGGCTTTTTCGAATTCCTATCTTTTTACACGAGTCAGATACTATTTTTGGTCTGGCTAATAAAACTCTAGCTAAATTTTCAGCCGAGGTTTTTGTTTCCTTCCCTAATACTGAGAATGCTAATGCCTCTAAAATGATTTTAGTTGGAAATGCTGTCCGAAGGGAATTATTGGAAGGTTCGGTTGAAGATGCCAGAAAATTATTTAGTATAACCTCTAACAAACCAGTAGTTTTAATTATCGGCGGTTCCCAGGGAGCCCAAAGAATAAATAATCTGGTTTTGAACATTTTGCCCCAGCTTCTTAAGAATTTTGAGATAATTCATCAGACTGGTCCAAAGAATTTTGAAGAAGTCAAAGCTGAAGCTGGAGCAGTAATGACTGAAGAATCAAAGGTATTTTATCATTCTGTTTCTTACTTAGAAGAAGTAAAATTGAAACATGCCTTTAAGATTTCTGATTTTATTGTCTCTCGAGCCGGTTCAGGAAGTATCTTTGAAATTGCCGCTCTGGGGAAACCCTCTATTTTAGTTCCTTTAGCTGGTTCGGCCCAAGACCATCAGGTAAAAAATGCTTATGCTTATGCTAAAGATAAGGCGGCCATAGTAATTGAAGAAGGGAATCTGACTCCTCATTTCTTTTTGGCTACTTTAAAAAATACTCTGGCTGACCCTAAACAGCTGGAGACAATGAAAAAAGCGGCCCAAGAGTTTTCCCGACCCAGAGCCGGTGAAATAATTGCCAATTATATTATAGAGTATCTTACTCAATAACTTTAAAATGCCTAACCCGAAATCAATTAAATCTGACCGAGCAAGAGTCCGTTTAGCTCCTTCGCCAACAGGACTTTTGCACTTAGGCGTAGCCAGAGTTGCTCTTTTTAATTTTCTTTATGCCCGGAAACACAATGGTAAATTCATCTTAAGAATTGAAGATACTGATTCTGAAAGGAGCAATCCTCAATATGAAAAAGATATTCTGGAAAGTTTAAAATGGTTAGGTTTAGGATGGGACGAGGGACCAGTTGAAGACCAAAAATCAAAACACAAAGGAGAATTTGGTCCTTACCGCCAAAGCCAGAGAACCGAGATTTACAGAAGTTATATCAACCGTCTTCTTGATGAAGATAAGGCCTATTATTGTTTTTGTTCCAAGGAAGACTTAGAAGCCCAGAAACAATATCTAATGTCAATTGGTCAATCTCCCCGCTATTCCGGAAAATGCCGGAGGTTAGATTCAGGAACTCTAAAGAAATTTTTGGCTGAAGGAAAACCAGCTATCATTAGATTCAAAGCTCCCTTAAAAAAAGTGGTGTTTAATGATTTAATCCGGGGGAAGGTAGAGTTTAATTCCGAATTAATTGGTGATTTTTCTATTGCCAAAGATGAAAACACTCCTCTATATAATCTAGCGGCGGCTATTGATGACTTTGAAATGAAAATCACCCAGGTTATTAGAGGCGAAGACCATCTTCCTAATACTCCTAAACAAATCTTAATCCAGAAAGCTCTAGGTTTTCCTTCTCCTCAATATGCTCATTTGCCTTTAATCTTAGGGCCGGATAAAAGCAAATTAAGTAAAAGGCACGGGGCGGTAGCTGTGACTGATTACAGGAAAGAGGGCTATTTACCCGAAGCTTTAATAAATATTATGGCTCTTTTAGGCTGGAACCCGGGAACCGAAAGAGAGATTTATTCCTTGGCCTCTTTAATCAAAGATTTCTCTTTAGAAAGATGCCAAAAAGGGGGCGCTATTTTTAATCTAAGGAGATTGGATTGGATAAACGGTTTTTATATCCGCCAGCGGTCAGCCGAAAAGTTAACTGATTTATGTCTGCCTTATCTTATTGAAGCAGGGTTTATTGAGGAAACTAAGAATAATCCTGGTCATTCCAGTAATCCTGGTAACCCCGAGGAATTAAAACTCTTTGAGGAAAAAAAGAGGAAATTCAAAATCAAGGAAACTAAAGAAGTTATTGATATTGATTGGATTACCAAGATAGTAGCTATCTACCAGGAAAGATTAAAGAAATTATCAGAGATTACTGAATTGACTGACTTCTTCTTTAAAGATAAAATAGAATATCCCAAAGAGCTTTTGAGCTGGGAAGGAATGACCGATAAGGAAATCAGAGATTCTCTTGATAAATTAGAAAAGCTTTTATCTAAAATTGAAGGAGACAAGTTTAGCAAAGAAAACTTGGAAGAAAAAATAATGCCCGAAGCCGAGGAACTAGGGGATAGAGGAAAGTTATTATGGCCTCTCCGAGCTGCTTTGAGCGGAAAGAAGGCCTCAGCCGGTCCTTTTGAAATTGCTGAAATTTTAGGCAAGGAAAAAGTATTGAAAAGAATAAAACAAGCTAAGGAGCTGCTGAAATAAAAAAAGCCAATCCTTTTGAAGAATCGGCTATCTGGTTTTTTAAAAAGAACTTGTTTATTTATTATTAGCAACCTCTATTGATTCAGCGAGACTCTTGAGTAATTCATCTATCTCATTAAGAATTATTACATCAATTATTTTCCCACCTCCTATTATATAAATTCTATTATAATAAAATAAATATGTCAAAAGAAATTTTCCCCAAAATCATATTTTCTCTATTAATTCTCAGCTTAATTCTGCCTCTTTTCAGCTTTTCTCAAGAAGGACTACCAATTGAGGCGCCTGGAACCATAGAAGGAGCCAAAGAAATGGTTGAAAAAGGCGGTCAAAAGATTCTGGAAACTACGCCCGGAGTTATCAAAAAAATCTGGCGGGAAGAAGTTTTGCCTATCTGGAGAAAAATGTGGGATTGGTTCAAGGGTATCTGGAAGAATAATATTCAGCCATTTTTTAGCAATCTTTGGTATTCTACTCTTAAGCCTCGGATTCAATCTTTACTCCAAAAAATCAGAGAACTTATAGGAAGAGAGGCCGAAGAAAGAAAACCGCTGATTGAAGAGAGGTTTGAAAAAGAAAAAGAAGAGATGAAAGAAGAAATACCCAAGGCCACCCAATCTCTCTGGGAAAGATTTAAAGAATTATTAAAATAATTAAAATATATGGAAATTGAAGAATTATTAAAAATTGGTCGAGAAATTTGGGGTGAGGAAAAATCACCTCTTTCCCAAGTCATAGTCAGAATGGGCAAGGTTTTTGGTGATATTTGCCGCTGGGAAAGGAATGAGAAAAAAGATGAGGATACTCATACTGATGAAGAATTGAAAAAAGAATTAGGTAATATTATCTTTTCAACCATCAGATGGTGCGATGATTTAGATTATAACCCTGAAGAATGTATTAGGCTTGCTATTGAGTGCCAAAAAAAGTTTAGAAAGTAAAGAATATCAATGAAGAAGTTATTAATTATATTCCTTATAATCCTTCTTGGAGGTATTTTTTATTGGAGCTGGGGTGAAATAGGAGACCTCTATTTGGATTTTTTTCAAAAGATTTCAAGAGTAGAAAAAGCAGTGGTTGATTTTTCGGTGAAGGAGATTGAGAAGAAAGTCTCAATACCGGGCCCTCTCCGAGCCCCCCAGGAATCTCCCCAGTCATTTCTAACAAAGTTTGGAGTTATTGAGTGGACAAACATTCACCGAAAGGCCAATGGACTAGTTTCTTTATCGGAAAATACCAAGCTTAATGCGGCGGCTGGCTTAAAACTCCAAGATATGTTTGAAAAACAGTATTTTGCCCATGTTTCGCCTCTAGGCACTGGGGCAGCTGATTTGGTTAAAGAAGTAGGTTATGGATTTATTATGACTGGTGAAAATATAGCTCTGGGAAACTTTAAGGATGATCAAGTTTTGGTTCAGGATTGGATGGATAGCTCTGGCCATCGAGCCAATATTTTAAATGAACGTTATCAAGAAATTGGAGTAGCGGTTGGTAAGGGAATAT
>CAYYDV010000039.1:0-5005 GCA_964470765.1 uncultured Candidatus Saccharibacteria bacterium | reverse complement strand
CAACAACTTATTTAAACAACCCGCTTTAGCATTTGCCTAAAGCCATCTATTTTAGTAATTCTCGATAGCTAAAATAGGTGCCATTAATCGAGATAGGCAACTACTCTTATCTCAGGGTAATTGTTGAGATTAATGAGATTAGGAATCAAAAATTTTTGCTTATTTTCAATTTTGATTCCAAACCTTAAAATAAGCTAAACTTGTAGAGTTGTTCAAAATTAATTTCTGGACAAGAGTTCAATCTCTTCATCTCCACAAATTTCTTAAGGAAAAATATTCTGAAAATATCTGATTAAAAAACCATTAATCAACAATCAAATAAGAAGCCCTAAAGTAAGGGTGATAGCTGAAGACGGTAAACAATTAGGAGTCTTAAATTTAACTGAAGCGCTCCGGATTAGTCGGGAGCGTAATTTAGACTTAATTCAGGTTACTGATAAGGTAGAACCGCCAGTCTGTAAAATAACAGATTATGGTAAGTATCTATACCTTCAAGAAAAGAAAAATAAGAAAGAGAAAAAAACAGGTACTCTTAAGGGAATAAGAATAGGATTTAATACCTCTCATCATGATTTAGAAACCAAAGCTAATCTGGCCGAGAAATTCTTAAAGAAAGGAGATAAAGTTAGGATAGAAATGCGGTTGAGGGGTAGAGAAAGAGCTTTAGGAGAACACGGCAGAGAAAAGATAAAGGAATTTCTTGAAATTTTAAAAGCCAAAATCCCTTTTAAAGCTGAAAGGGGATTAAAAAGAAAAACCAACAACCTGACTATAATTATCTCTAAAGAATAATCATGAAAACAAGAAAATCAATTTCCAAAAGATTTAAAATTACCAAAACAGGTAAAGTTCTAAGAAGACCTAGCGGTCAAGATCATTTTCGAGCCAAGAAATCAGGTAACCAAATCCGAAAAAGCAGGAAATGGGTTGAGGTTTCTAAGCCTTTAGCTAAGAAGATTAAAAAATTACTCCATCAATAGATTATGGTTAGAGTCAAACGAGGAAAAGCAGCTCATAAGAGAAGGAAAAAGGTTTTAAAAAAGACCAAAGGTTTTCGTTGGGGAAGAAAGTCAAAGTATAAGGCAGCTAAAGAAGCTTTACTTCATGCTGGAAAGTATGCCTTTCGAGACAGAAGAACCAAAAAGAGAAATTTTAGAAGACTTTGGCAAACTCAAATCAATGCGGCTTGTAAACAGCAAGGTTTATCATATAGTAAATTTATTCACGGATTAAAGAAAAGTAAAATTGAGCTAGACCGAAAAGCTTTAGCTAATTTAGCTAAGAACAATCCAGATATTTTTAAGAAAATTGTAGAAAAAGTAAAATAACAAAAGTTATAAGAAACAAATAAAAGAGCTCTATTCGATGATAGAGTTTTTTGTTTTTGAGACTTTTGTTCTTTTTCTTCTAATTCCTTTTCTAATTTCTTTTTCGCCTCAGATAATGTTTGACCTATTTTGAACGGAATTCTGTCAGCATCAAAAGCAGCGGCTATAGCTTTATCAATTTTCTTTACTCCTTTCTGTTGGAAAACTTCTAAGCTATTTATACTAGCAAGCAGTTTGTCAGTATTGTAACACAGCTTATCGATATCGCAATCAGGCAGGTACTGATCTCTAATCTCTGCGGCTTTCTTCTCAAGACCTCTAAGGTCTTTACAAAGTTTACCTAAATTAATCAAACTTTCATTTTTTTCCAATTTTTTCCCTCCTTTTTTAAAAAGAACAATATATTATTTTATCTTGAAATAGGTCTAATGTCAACGTTTTTTTGAAGTTCAGATATATTTCTAAATCCTTGTTTTTGGAAACTTTGTTTAACTCCAGCAATAAGTCCTGGTAAGAAGTTATAGCCTGAACCCCTATAAGGTATCTTCATCACTCTGCCTTCAGCGGTTTTTATCTTTGCCTTATCTACCCCGTATCTTAAACCTGCTCTTTTCTCCATTGCCTCAAGAGAACCCATCCCTCTATATTTTTTAACCATTCTTTTTTCTTCATAATCAAATTCTTTTTCGCCTGGCGACTCGTCTAATCCAGCAAGTAAACCTCCCATCATTGCTGTCTGGGCTCCTAAAGCTAAGGCTTTGGTTATATCTCCTGGTTTTTGAACATCCCGACCTACAAAATCAGGAATTTTAATGCCTCCATCAGCAATAATTGGAATCAATCCGTATCTAGGTTCCAATTTCTTAGCCTCTTGAGTGCAATCCCAAACCGCAGAGGCCTGAGCCCTTCCAGTTCCTAATTCCTCTTGAGTTATACAAGCAGTTCCAGGGCCTATTCCTACTCTCAAACAGTCACAGTACTTGGAAGCTTTTTCAACTATCTTTCTTACCATCTCAGCTGAATCAACATTGCCCAAGACTACATCTAATTTTGAGAAATTCTCTTTACAAAACTTAGCAATCTCAAGTTGTTCTTTAAAAACAACGCTAGCATCTATTACAATTCCATCAACTCCAACTGCAGCTGCTTGTTCAATTCTCTTTTTAGCAAGTTCCAGCCTTGATTCAGCAGCAATGAATACTCTTAATTGCTTATTTTCATTTTTTGTAGCTAAGGGCCACTGTTCATTTTTCTTTAAATCGCTATCTGTAACCAAAGCTGCAACTTTAAAGTTCTCATCAACAATCGGCAAGGTATCTAAGTTATTTTCTTTTATTATTTTGTTAGCTTTTTCTAAATCATTTTTGTCTACGGTGTCTTTTTTGTAAGTTATTATTAGTTTATCCTTGGAAGTCATTATATCTTTTAATTTTGTCTCCATATCTGTCCGATATCTCACATCTCTATGAGTAACTATTCCCACTAATTTTGAATTTAGAGTTCCACCCTCAGTTATCGGGACGCTAAAAAAAACCATGCTTCTCATTAATATCATAAACATCTTTAATGATATTTTGAGGAGATAAAACAACAGGATTAAAAACAAATCCTGCTTCAAATTTTTTAACTTTTTTAGCTTCTTCTATTTGTTCCTCAATTGTTAAAAAATTATAATGAATCATTCCTATCCCTCCATACAAAGCCATTAAGATTGCCGTTTCAGCTTCTGTGACTGTATCCATAGGAGAAGAAACAAAAGGGGTTTTTAATTTTATTCTCCTAGTAAAGTTAGTAGTTAAATCAACCTCGTCTCGTTCAAAATCAGGAAGACGATTGGGAATAAGAGTGATGTCTTTATACCAGAATTCTTTGTTTTGTAAGTCTGGATGTAATCTAGCCATATGTTTTCATTTTAACACCTTCTTTTTTAAGTAAAAGGGCTTTTTTCTTTGTGCAACTTTTATAACCGCCTATTTTGCCATCTGATTTTATTACTCGATGACAAGAAATTTCAGGG
Organism: uncultured Candidatus Saccharibacteria bacterium; assembly: GCA_964470765.1. Taxonomy (GTDB): domain Bacteria; phylum Patescibacteriota; class Minisyncoccia; order Minisyncoccales; family JAGGXC01; genus CAYYDV01. The sequence continues at coordinate 1,660 of CAYYDV010000039.1, read as the reverse complement.
TCTTTATTTTTATTTAAAATATTGCCAACAGCCCGCCAAGCCCGAGGAGAACCGGCTAATTCTGCTACTTTCTTATAAGTCATCGTTTGCCCTTTAGGAATTCTTTTTACTACCTGATAAACTTTGTCTTGAAAGGAAATCATTAGCTTTTTTTAGAACTTCTTTTGAGTTCTTAAAAGTTAACTTTTCTAAAGCTTCTTCATATTCTAACCAAACATAATCTTTATGTTCATGAGACAGTTTAACCTTTTTAGTTCTCGTTTCAGCTAATAAAAAAGTAGCTATTTTTATTATATTCTTCCCTTTTAATTTAAAGAAAAATTTAAACCATTCTTTAAAACCAGGAATAAACTTTATATCTTTTATTCCCACTTCTTCTTTGATTTCTCGCCTAGCCGTTTCCTCTAAGCTTTCTCCTTTTTCAATCAAACCTCGGGGGAATTCCCAATGTCCCCAGCCGTACTGGATAAGAAGATATTTTATTTTACTACTCTCTCGCCGGAAAACAATAGCTCCGGCTGATTTTTCCATAGGCATAATTAATTATTATACCAAAAATAACGACTCATAAATATGAGCCGTAAAAACAAATTTAGATTTCTTTATTAAAAATTTTCGTCTGACCTGTTTGCGTCCAAACAATAACAAAGGAAACTAAAACTATTATAATAATAGCAATAGTTGATAATTCTATAAGAGAAAGGCTTCTTTAAAGTCTCTGTTTTTTAGGTGATTTTCTTATGTTGTTTTATATTATTATTTTATATTCTCTACCTCTTAGGGTCCAGGAGAAGATATGATAAAACTTCCCTTGGAACCCAGCTCGTAAGGACCTCCTCTTTCTAAGTTAGTATAGATTCTATACTCAAGACCATCATCTGTTGTCTTGTACTGATAAGAATATTTTCTTTTCCCTTCTCCCTCTGGATAAAGAGGGTCTTTTGGTATTTCAGGAAGATAATCTTTCATGGCTAAAGAAAGAGTATTGCAATCTAATTCTATGGAGCACCATTCGGCCTGGATTGGGTAATAACCTTTATCCAGATAATGAAATTGAAGGGCTGTTCTTAGAATATTGATTTCAGAAATTCTCTCGGCATCCCTATCTTGAGCCTGATTTACATTCCTCAAGATAAAAGCAACAGTCAACAGGAAAATAATAATAACCAGAGTAGCTATTAATTCTAAGAATCTTGATGGGCTTGTTTTTTTCTTTTTCATATTGTCTTATTTTACTTTGTTCAGAAAAAAAATGTCAAACTAAAAAGTGTAGTCTTGTTTTTTACTATAATAAAAAATGGTGATTTATAGATATGAGACGTGAAAAAAAAGTTAAAAGTCGCAAGGTTTAAATTCCGATTCACTGCGTTACTTCTAAAACCACTGCCCAGCCGCAACTATCTGGACCACGATAAGCTACCAAGTAATGAGTAGAGTCTATCTGGGAAATCTCTGGAGCCCAATCATAAATTGGATCAAACTCAAAAGCGCTGGATGAAGTGGAAATATTCCAGCTTCCATCTACTTCCAGAATTGTTGACCAACCGCCATCATCTGGACCTCGATAGGCCACCAAGTAATGAGTAGAGTCTATCTGGGAAATGGCTGGCTCACGACCATAAATTGAGTCAAACTCAAAAGCGCTGGATGAAGTGGAAAT
>CAYYDV010000038.1:0-5267 GCA_964470765.1 uncultured Candidatus Saccharibacteria bacterium | reverse complement strand
GCCAATCTTATGAGTTTTTTCCCAGACCTTATCACTACTCAAAGTCCAGGGAGTTCGAATTCCAATAAACCAGTTTCTTTTGGCCTTCTCTACCAAAATCCCAACATAATAAAAGAGAATGGTGAAAGCCGGTATTAGAGGATAAACCATATTAAATCTCATTCCGAGACTCCAAAGAATAGTTAAGATGTAGATATAAAAGAAAAACAGAAATATAAGGATTATAAATATATTGAAATATCTTCTAAATTTCTCGATGTTCGCTTTCAGGGGGTCTATTTTGGGAATTAAGATAAAAAATAAAAGAAGTCCAATCAAGACAAACGGCATTAAAAACAAACCCCAAAACTTTGGCATATAACCATCTACTTCGCCTTCAGCGTTCCAATGAGAAGCCATTAAATCGTCCATCTGAGGATAAAAATAAATACCGATAATAAAAGATATCAAAATTATTAATAAACTTATTATTGTGGTTTTTTTAACATTCATTTTCTTATAAGTTTAATCCCTAAGTTAGCAATTTGAGATCCCCCAAAGATTAAAATTCCAGCTAAAATTGACCAGCTAATCAGATTAAAAAGCCCGGGTAAAAAATCAACTGGAATCATTTCTTTTAACTGTCCTTTTATCATCTCCTCTGCTTGAGCTTGCACATCTCCAAATTTTATTTCTTTCTCTATTTCTTGACTGAGAGGAATAGAGAAAATCTCGGGAACTGCTGTTTTGGCCGTAAAGATATTGAAAGAAGAATAAAGGCTGTAAAATATTATGGCTACTCCTAGAAACAAGAGAATCCAACCAGCAATTTTATTAGTAATCATAAATTTAAGTTATTAGAAAACTTTCTTCTTTTTAAGATATAAAATGAAACCTATCCAAATTGTCCCCATAAAAACCAATAGATAATAAAAAACTAAAGGATTATCTTGGAGAGGTAAAACTACATTCATTCCGTAAATTCCTGAGATAGCAGCTGGAAAACTAATTAAAATGGTAAAGATAGTCAGAATAGTAATGATATTGTTTAACTTATTAGACAACAAAATATCGTAATAACCCCTTATATTAGATATGGTCTTTAAGGAAGATTTGCAAAGATTAAACCCCTGATTGCCCTCAACAATAAGATCTTCTAAAATTTCTTTATCCTGCTCAAAAAATTTTATTCTTCTGATAATCCTCTCATACAATAAATTTACGTAGTAATAAGAAGAAACAAAATCATTAAGAATATCTTCTTGTTCCAGTAAACTATTAATTTCTCCTACTTTCATTTCGCCTATACTTAGTCTCTTTCTGAACTGAACTGATTTAACGATATCAATAGTTGTTTTTTCAAAATCTTCGTTTATTAAAGAAAGTAATTCTATGAGGCATTTTAATTTCTGGGTAGTAATAAATCTAATCTCTCCTCTTAAAATCTTTTCAATAAAATCAGGCTCACTTTTAGAGAGAGTAAGAACGAAATTCCTTCCAATGACTATCAAATACGTTCCGACGGTATGTCTCTGAATATTAAAAATAACATTGGTGAAAATGTAAATTGTCTTGCCAACAAAATCTAATCTGGGAATTTCATTAGGGTCCAATCCGGATTTCAAGTTTTTTTCATCCAACTTAAATTTCTTAGCTAAATAGTCAATTTCTTTCTTGGTTGGGCCAGTTGCATTAATCCAACAACCAATTTGAAAAGTAGGAATTTCTTTTATGGATTTTTGTTGAACGGTTCTTTTAAAATATTTAATCATAATTCTTTACCATAATTTCTTTTGGGTTAAGAATCTAACTACATCTTTAACTGTTTTCTCTCCTAATTCAGTCAGAGAAAAGACAGTTTTAGGGTTTCCCTTAATCAACTTTCTTTTTCTAAGAAACCTCAAGGGACGGTCTAATTTTCGAGCATCAGGCCATTGAGAAAGCTTTAAAAAATTAAAAGCTTTAGGAAATAAAGTAAAGCATTCTTTCATTAATTTCTCAAAAGTGCATTTCTTTTGCTTTGAGGTTACGGAATATATACCAAAGAGAATTAAATTATTAATCCCTAATCTTTTATATATTTCTTCATCAAAAGTTCCTTTCTTTTTAGCTAATTTCCTAGCCATTATATTATAATATCCTATAATGCGAAGCGTTTCAAGGTTCTTGCCAAAGGCAAGGTTCTTATTTTCAGAAAAAAAAGAAGGGCAAACTATTATGTTCACCCGATTAAAGAAACCAGAATTTTAAACCCAAGAACTCCGTAAACCGCCGACAGATGACTGTCAATTATATCGAGTAGACCTCCATGGCCTCCAAAGATAATTCCTGAATCCTTAGCTCCCATCGCTCTCTTGAAATAAGACTCAAATAAATCTCCTCCGAAAGCTAAGAAAGCTATCACTATACCTAATACTATAGCTAACCAGTCTTCAAGGAAAAGAAGTTGTGTTCCTGTAATCCAGGCAACAACTGGAGAAATCACAAAAGCAATTATTGTTCCTTCCCAACTCTTATTGGAAGAAATATTAGACAATATTTTAATTTTATGCTTTCCCCATGATATTCCTGCAAGGTAAGCTGTTAAATCGAAAGCACCAGTAATAAAGATAGCAGATACAAACCAATTTTGTCCATTTTCACTGAATCCTAAAAAAGCAAAAAGTACCAAGGATAAATAGAAATAAAAGGACATTATTCGTCTAAGCCGCTCTTTTTTCCGACAGTCGGTCGCACCCATTCCAGTGATTTCAAAATGACCTATTATAGCAAATGAAATCAAAAGAATAATAAAAGCTATGGCAAAAACAACAGAGGGAGCTCTTAAAAAACCGAAACCTACAAGTATTAAGATGACACCGGGTAACAGTCTTCTTCTGAAATTGCTTTTGTTCTTCTTATTCTGGTTTTGTTCCTTATCGTTTATTTTTTTCAATGTACATCACCTCAATTCATTCTGTCATTATAACAATAAAATAAAAAATGTCAATAAAAAAAGCCCACTGAATAAAAGCCAAGTGGGACTATATTTATGTAGTGTTATTCTTTTCCAGTCAATTCTTTCCAATGCGCTTTTGGTCGGAGAGAGGTTTTTCCAAAAGTCTTCTATCTATTTTCATGTTCTTCTCCTACCTTTATTAACTTCTAAAAGTTCAAATAGGTCACTAAAAAGAAGTCTTACCTTCTTCTTTCTTTCTATTACATTTGAGAAAAAAGTCAATAAGTTTATTTGTATTATAGAATAAAAAGGCTCACTAAATTTATTTAGCGAGCATCTTCTTTTTTTTCTCACCTTTTATTTTTCTTTCTCTTGGTTTCGGTGCTTTACTAATAATAATGATCATTTCTTCTCCTTTAGATTTCTGGCTTCTGCCACATTTATCACATCTGCGTAACCCACCTTCTTTGTCGGGAGGTGATAATAATCCTTTGCACTTACGACAGAATAAAATTCCTGTTCCTCCCGATGGTTTTATCTTTTTATTTTTTTTAGATTTAGAAGTAGAACTCGTTAAAATGATAAGGAAACCAAGGGGTTTTTCTAATACTATTCTATTTTCTTTCATTTTTTCCCTCTTTATATATTATTTTTGAAAGGTGCTTTCACTTCTTATCAAAAAAAGGAGTTTTGCTCCTTTCTTTTTTGCGGGGGTACCCTGATTCGAACAGGGAACAATAGTTTTGGAGACTACTATTTTACCATTAAACTATACCCCCTTACTTCTTGATTTCTTTATGAAGCGTATGTTTTTTGCAAAACTTACAGAATTTTTTCAATTCTAACTTCTCCTCGCGTAATTTCTTTGACTTACGAGTATAGTAATTGATTCTTTTACATTCCTTGCACTGAAGTTTAATAAATGGTTTCTTTTTCTTAGCCATGATTTTGAGCCAGGAGTGGGAGTTGAACCCGCGACCTCGTCATTACCAATGACGTGCTCTAACCGTCTGAGCTATCCTGGCACGCTTAGCGTGGTGGGCAGGGAGGGATTCGAACCCCCGAAGGCCGAAGCCATGTGGTTTACAGCCACACCCCGTTAACCACTTGGGTACCTACCCTTTTTATACTTTGTTATTCTATAACAAACTGAACTATTTTTCAATCCTTCGGCAGGCTCAGGATGAAATAATTTTTCCGTGTTTCTTTCTCCATTTCTCAATTTCTTTGTGATTTCCAGATAACAAGACTTTAGGTGCCTTCCATTTCATTCCTTTCTTAGGTGAAAAAACTTCAGGACGAGTATATTGAGGATACTCAATAAATCCTCTACCTCCCCTGCCCCGCTGAACAGGAATTCTTTCTTTCAATAATTGAGGTTTACCTAAAACTCCAGGGATTAACCTAGCTATTGTCTCAATAACAACCATAGCTGGCAATTCTCCACCCATTAAGTCATAATCCCCTATTGATAATTCTAAATCAGCGATATATTTAGCCACTCGTTCATCTGCTCCTTCATAGCGGCCGCAAATAAAAATCACCTGGTCCAATTTAGAAAACTGATAAGCCATCTTCTGATTAAATTTCTTCCCTCGAGGAGTAAAAAGAATTACCCTAGACTTCTTACCTTTTATCTTAGAAACAACCTTAAAAATTGGCTCTATTTTCATAACCATTCCTAATCCTCCTCCAAAAGGCCGGTCATCAACCGTCTTATGCTTGTCCCTAGTATAATCTCTTAAATTATGTACCTTAACCTTAATTAATCTCTTCTTAAGGGCTCTTTTAATTAAAGATTCTTTAAAGTAAGAATCAAAGATATCAGGAAATATGGTAATAATATCAAACTTCATAATTAGAAATGAAAACCGCGCCTTTAATATCATAGCACGGTTTTCTAACTTCTGTAAACTTTGCAAAATTTACAGTTTTAAGTCTTCGAGCTCTTTATCAGCTGTTTTTTTATCAGCTGGTTTTTCTCGAGTATCTGTTCTGCCACCAGCTGGTTCCTCGATCTTTAAATTCACTCTAGCGTGAGCTTTAAGACCGACAATTCGAACCAAATTTCTGATAGCTCTAACAGTTGCTCCCTGACGACCGATAATTTGACCCATGTCTTCGGGATTTACTTTCAAAGTAAGTAAAACTCCCATTTCATCAACGCCTCGGTCAACTTTGACGTCTTCAGGATGATCAACTAAAGCCTTAACAATGTACTCAAGAAATTCTTTGTCTTTAGTGTCTTTTGCCATATTCTTTCTTAATCTACTGATTTATCAATCATTTAATCTTTCTAGTAGCCCGACCTTGCTTCCGACTCTATCCTTCAAAAATTCAGGATAATCGG
>CAYYDV010000037.1:0-5275 GCA_964470765.1 uncultured Candidatus Saccharibacteria bacterium | reverse complement strand
TGGATAAAAGTGCTTCGGCTAAGTTTACGGCTCAGGTTTTGAATAAGTTTTTAGATAAAACTCATTCAATTTTAAAAGAACATCCTTTTAACAAAGGAAGAGCTTTGCCGGCTAACTATCTTTTAGTTCGGGGGGCCAGTTCTCTTGTAAGATTACCTGGTTTTAATAAAAGATACGGTTTGAGAGCTTGTTGCATTGCTGGTAAGGTCCTTTATAGGCAGATAGGTGGATTATTAGGTATGGATTTGATTAAAGTGGCCGGAGCAGATGGTTCAGTGAATACCAACCTTAAAGGAAAGATTACTGCTGTTGGGAAGAGTTTGAAGAAATATGATTTTATCTTTTTACATATTAAAGCTACTGATAGTTTAGCTGAAGATGGGAATTATCTTGGCAAAAAGAAGTTTATTGAGAAAATTGATAAGAGTTTGAAACCTTTGTTAGGCTTGAAGAATACTTTGATAGTAGTAACAGCCGACCATTCAACTTGCTGTAGTTTGAAGAGGCACTGTAAAGAGCCTATTCCTCTTTTAATTTATGGAGCTGGAATTGATGATATTTCTAAGTTTTCCGAGAAGGATTGTCGGAAAGGGAAATTAGGGAAATTGAAGCAAACTGATTTAATGAAGAATGTTTTAAAATTAACAAAACATTGACAAAATATATGTTTAGAGTAGAAAGAGGTTGGAGGCGATAAAATAACAACAGTTCCTGTTAATATTGAAGGTTTAGGAATATGTGAACATTGCGAAGCCTTACTTAATATAGAAAATATGCCCGTTGATGCGACGGATGCTGAGTGGAGATGTCCAAAATGTGAAGGTGTTCTCGGCATGAAATCTTTTGGCTACGAAGGAGAAGGAGATAACTGCGAGAAAGTTCGCTGGGTAGGCGAAGACGGAAAATGGACGGAAACTGAGCCAGACAGAGACTTTGAAATAGGTAGATGGTACGTAGTGACTGGAGGACTACCTTTATTATAAAATGCTGGAGTTTTTACTTCAGTTCTTTTTTATTGACAAATTATGTGTTTAGAGTAGAAAGAGAGAGGAGGTTTAGAATGATAAAAAAATGTAATTTTAAAGAACAAACAGGAAGCCAAACGATGCCAAGGTGTAGATTAGGAGTAAGAGGTACGCATTCAGACACTCTGTGTCTTGGTGAAGGAGGCTGTATCATATTCCAACTATTTAAAAATAGTGAAGAAACAAAAAAGCTGTTATCTAAAATAGAGCAAAGACTATAATTCTTTTGCTCTTTTTTATTCCCAATCCCCGCTATGGAGTATCCGTAATATGGAATAAGAATCTCGCTTGATTCCCGAGTAAAATAGGTTAGTTTTTTGCTCTTTTTTGTGAAATATTGACAAAATCAATTTTTCATGTAGAATTTTATTAGGAGGAGTGAAAATTGAATAAACAATACGGAAAATTAGAAGGTAAATTAGAGAGAAAAAAAATAAAGGAGATTTTACAGGAAACAAAAAAAGGGGAAATACAATGGAAAGAATCAGAACCTGGTCAGACAGGTACCTTCGAAAGCAGTTTTGTGGCAGAGTGGGAAGGAAAAAAATTAAGACTTTCAAGATGGACTGATTGGGACTCAATAACTATTACTACTTCTGATTATAAATTAGTTATTTCCGAAGGGAAAACATCGATAGTAATATATGGCGGGACTATATCTTTTTTATTCATTATTCCAGTTTACTCTTCTCGGAGAACAATAGGGCTGTTGCAAGACTTGTACTATTTTATAGAAAGACAAGAAAAATTAAATCGTAAAAAGAAAGAAGAAGCAGCAGCAGCAGAGAGGTTAAAGAACATAGAAGCTCTAAAATCTTTCTAATCTTCTCTTCTCCTGGTCCAGTACTTTTTAATTCAAAATTGTAAATTTATATAACGGCGGACATAGAACTATTACGCCGCCTTTTTTTATTCCAAAACCCCGCTATACGGGTATCGTAATATGGAATATTAGGCTTTCCACTTTCCCGAGTAAATTAGCTTGGATTTTCGCTCTTTTTTGTGAAATATTGACAAATTATGTGTTTAGAGTAGAAAGAGAGAGGAGGTTTTGACAAATGAAAAAAGGACAGAATCATAAATTTATTATAAAATTCGGAGCTGAAGATGAGAAAAAAATAGAAAGCTTGATAGGAAAAGGGTTTAAAAATAGAAACGATGTCGTTCAAGAAGCAGTTAGTAGGATGCTAAGAAAGGAGTTTTCAAAAAGAACAATGAAGGACGCTAAGATATTTTCTGGAATAGAAAAAGGACTAAGGATTGGAATGCCTATGATCGGAGTAAAACAGGATATTATTGATGTTCAGCATGTTAAAGTTGGAACGATAGCTGAATTCCAGCTTTTTGAAACGGAAAAGCAACTCGCTATTATCGTAGATAGAGATGATTACAATTGGCAAATAGGTTGGGATATCTCATGGGAGGACTATTTCTGTCACGAAATAAGCTTCAGTAGCACAAAGATAAAAGGCAAAACATATCTTATATTCTACTGCATGCGTGAGTCTTTCAATTCTCCTACTGACCGAGAAAAATTCAATCAGAGAGTAAAAGAGAAATTCCTTAAAGCTGCTTTAGAATTTAGAATGAAAACAATAGACGGCTTCTTAGATAACGCCGTCTCTTTTTTATTCCCAATCCCCGCTATGGAGTATCCGTAATATGGAATACCAAAAGAGCAGTTTCTTGTTGACACTCTTTTTTGTCTTTGTTAATATAGACACATATGAAAAAACTACTACCTTTAGCCATAATCATTGCTGCTGTCATCATTGGCGGAGCAATCTATATTACTCAGAAGGGATGTTCTGAAGCTCTGCCTTCTCAAGAAGTAGCTGATAAAGCTTTAAGCTTTATTAATGCTAATATGCTTCAAGAAGGAATTACTGCTTCTTTAATAAACATAGAAGAAAGCAATGGATTGTATAAGGTAAAGCTTAAGATAGGGGAAGAAGAAGTTGAGCCTTATGTAAGTTTAGATGGCCGGCTTCTATTTGTTCAAGCAATTGATATGGGAGAAGCTGAACAGGAAGAAACTCAAGGAGCTGCTAAAAGAGATGTTCCTGATGTTAAATTGTTTGTAATGAGTTATTGTCCTTATGGTTTACAGGCTCAGAAAGCTTTATTACCGGCTTATGATTTATTGAAAGATAAGGCTTCAATAGGAGTTTACTTTGTTAGTTACATTATGCATGACAAGATAGAGATTGATGAGAACTTAAACCAATATTGTATTCAAAAGGAACAAGTAGATAAGTTTAGTTCCTATTTATCTTGTTTTGTTTTGGCTGGTGATTCTGCTGGTTGTTTAGCTTCAACTGGTATAGATATGGGCATGCTCTCTGCTTGTATTTCTAGTACTGATGCTGAGTTTAAGATTACTGAGGGTTATAATGATAAATCTACCTGGCTTAATGGTAACTATCCTAAGTTTGATGTTCATGCTTCCTTGAATGAATTGTATGGGGTTGGTGGTTCACCAACAGTTGTTATAAATGACCGTGTTGTTACTTTATCTTCTCGTTCACCGGAAGCTTTTAAGCAGGCTATCTGTGAGGGGTTTAATACTCCTCCTTCAGAATGTTCTCAGACTTTATCTGCAGATGTTGCTTCTCCTGGTTTAGGAGGAGGAACTGGTGGTTCTAGTGATGAGAGTTGTGAATAATGGTTTTAATATGTAATTAGGAAAAGGCCCGTTTAAGGCCTTTTTTGGTTTTTGGCGATTTTGATAATTATTAGATTTTGTGCTAAAGTTATCCACATACCAAGAAAGCCCTCTTAATGTTAAAATAGAAATGGAATTGATTTTGTTACGAAATCATAACAAAAACGTATCCATTTTTGAAAAACTAAGTGATACTCTATGACCAAAAGATTAAGTCTCAACTCGGTAATAAGTAAACTTTTAGAGTTAGACATTTCTATTCTCTCTGTCGGAGAATTCTCTAAAATCTTCAATGTATCTTCAGGTACCGCAAGAGGTTTTTTGTTTCGCAATACCAGAAAAGAGAATTCACCATTTTTAAAAATTAAGGGGGGAGTGTATGTTTTTTCTCTGAATAACCCTATTAAATTTGAGATTGCTAATAAATTATATAAGCCGTCTTATATCTCTTTTGAAACTGCGTTATCGTTTTACGATATTATTCCCGAAACCATTTATACAATAACTTCTGCTACTACAAAACCTAGTAAAGAATTTGATTTCAAGGGTATCGCTTATAAATATTATGCAATCAAAGAAAAACTTTTCTTTGGCTATATACCGAGGAAAATAAATAATAAAATAATATTGATAGCTGAAAAAGAAAAAGCTTTATTGGATTACTTATATTTTTTATCGCTTAAAAATAAACCTTTCAATGAAAGATTAGATTTAAAAAAAATAGATAAAATCAGACTAGGTTATTATGTAAACTATTTCAATAAGAATATTAAGAAAAATAAGTCACTTATAAGCCTAGTTAATAAGGTTTATAAATCTTTATGATAACAAAAAAAACTATAACAGAGCTTGCTACCAAGCTTCAAACTTCAGAAAAAAACGTTGCAAGAGAATATTGCCAGCATTTATTCTTATCTTATTTTTACAAGAAAGACGGTTCCGAGAAGATTCTTTTTAAAGGAGGGACGGCTTTAAGGATAATTTTTGGTAGTCCGAGATTCTCAGAGGATTTGGACTTTTCCGCTTTAGATGAAAATCCAGCAACCATTCCGGAGATTAATAGTCTGGTCGACGAAACTCTAAAGGATATTAGAGAAGAAGGAATAGAGTGCGAGAAAGAATTAAATCCTGGAACTCAGGGAGAAACAACAGGAGGATATTTCGCTATTATAAAATTTGGATTGTTCGAATTTAGCTCTGAAATAAAACTACAAATTTCTTTTCGTTCTCTAGAAAAAGTAAAAGGAAACAGCTCGTTAATTGCAAACGATTTTGTTTCTTCTTATGTGGTTAATCACTTGACTGAATCTATATTAGTAGAAGAAAAAATAAATGCTCTTCTTTCCCGTAAGAAATCTCGCGACCTCTTCGACCTATATTTTATATTAAGAAATAGAAATTTGGTAAAATATATACCTAGAGAACCAGAATTAAAAGAAAAATTAATAGATAGTATCAATATCAAGAATTTAGAAGAGTTAAAGCTATTATTGCCCGTAAGTAATAGGTTTATCCTAGCTGGTTTTGAAGAACGAGTAAAAAGAGAAATTGATACTTATATACCATAATAATCGATTTCTTATCC
>CAYYDV010000036.1:0-5409 GCA_964470765.1 uncultured Candidatus Saccharibacteria bacterium | reverse complement strand
TTATCTTAAAACTGTCTCAAAATTGACAGACTGATTAATATAATTTAAATTTATTAAAACCATGAAACTTTCCATTCTTAAAGAAAATTTTTTAACCGGGCTAAATGTTGTAAATAGAGCAACCTCTAGGTCTATTACCCTTCCTATTCTAAATAATATTTTGCTTTCAGCCGAAAAGAATTTTTTAGGGTTATCGGCGACAGACTTAGAACTGGGAGTTAAGTATTGGACCTTGTCTGGGGTTGAGAAAGAAGGAGCTATTACTATCCCGGCTAAATTCCTGGTTAGTTTAATAAATTTTGTCTCCGACAAAAAAATAAATTTAGAAGTAAAAAACGATATTTTGTATCTTGAAGGAAAAGACTATAAAAACCAAATAAAAGGTTTGAAAGCTGAAGAGTTTCCTCTTATCCCCGAGGTAAAAAGCGATAAAGTTCTAGAAGTAGATGGACGAATTCTAAGCGAAGGATTGTCTCAAATTATAGATACGACTTCACCGTCTCAGGCTAGACCGGAAATATCTGGGGTTTATTTTTTCTTGACTAAAGACTTAATGGAAATGGCAGCCACCGATAGTTTTCGGCTAGCCGAAAAGAAAATATCTCTGGCAAAACCCTCTTTTGCTCAAGATTTTTCTTTAATCGTTCCCTCAAAAACAATCCGAGAGATAATTAATATTTTTGGAGAGAGCTCAAAGAAACTAAAAATATATTTTTCTCCTAATCAAATTATGTTTGAATCGAAAATAACCGAAACTCCTCATCCTCAAATTCAGATTATTTCCCGGTTAATTGAAGGAGAATACCCTGATTATAAAGAAATTATTCCTAAGAAATTTAGAACCAAATTAATTTTACAAAAACAGGATTTTTTAAATCAAATTAAATCAGCTAGTTTATTCAGTGGAAAAATTAACGAGATAAAACTCAAGGTAGATCCTGGCCAAGGGATGCTTGAGATTTTTGCCCAAAACCCAGACTTAGGTCAAAGCAAGTCTCAGATTAAAGGAAAGATAAAAGGAGATAAGATTGAGGCCTCTTTCAATTATAGGTTCCTCATCGGAGGCCTTTCTAATATAAAAAGTAAAGAAGTAATTTTTGAACTAAACGGAGGAGAAGGTCCGGGAGTTCTGAAACCAATCGGAGACGAGAGTTTTATCTATGTAGTTATGCCTATCAAGAGTAGTTAAGAAACATAAAACAAAGAACAGAAAACAAAAAACAAAAAACAAAAAACAAAGAAAAAGAGAAAGAGCTTGGGTAGAAGCTCTTTTTGTTTGGCAAGAAATCAAAATCTTTAAAATTCTAGATGTAAAGAAAGCCAGTTTTCAATCCCCTTCTCCCAGTTTTTATATTGCCAATCTTGGCCGGGATCAGTAGGAGTAGCTCCTTGAGGATTGTTTTTGTCAACGTAATAGAGAATTGAATGATAATCTTCTCCAAGTTCTCCTTTCAAAACAGGATTAGAGGCTGATGTGGGCTCAGGTTTTTCAAAGCTTTGTTGAGGATATTTTGATAATAATAATGCTTTTTCCATAAACTGATGCCAGAGAGGAGAAGCTAGGACTACACCTGGCTTTTTTGCTGTTGGCGAATTGTCGTTATTGCCGACCCAGACTCCAACAACTATTGAAGGAGTGAAACCAATAGTCCAGGCGTCTCGGTATTCTTGAGTAGTTCCAGTTTTTGCTGCTACTGTCCAATTCTCAAAATACAAAGGTGATACTGGACCGAACATCGGCGTTCTAGCTTCATTATCAGACAAAATGTCGTTTATTATTCTGCAGACTTGGGTTTCTAAAACTCTTTTTGGAGTTTTTTTGTTCTCTTCAATAACATTTCCGTTGAAATCTTCAATTTTTAATATGCTTACAGGAACAGTCATTAATCCTTCAGTAGCAAAAACGCCATAAGCGGAAACCATTTCTAATAGTTTTACCTCTCCTCCTCCCAAAACTAAAGTGAGTCCATATTGGGAAGGGTCTTCAGCCAAAGTAGTTATCCCTAAAGTTTTAGCTATCTGGGCGGTTTCTTTAATACTAGCCAGATAAAGAGTCTTTACTGAGGTAAGATTTATAGATTGAGCCAAAGATTCTTTCATGGTAATTGGTCCTCGGAACCTTCCATCATAATTTTGAGGATGATAACATTTTAAACCATATTTGTCTTCTGTTTGAGTTGCTTCTGGGTTACAGTTTACATTAAATTCTGTTTTTACATCCCAGAGAATAGTATCAGGGGTAAAACCTTTTTTGAAAGCAGCAGCATAAACAAAAGGTTTAAAAGCTGAGCCTGGTTGTCTGCCAGGATTGCTTTTTGTTCCTATAGCTATATTAAACTTAGGATCAAATAAGCAATCCTTACCGGAAATACAACCTTCAGGATAAGGATTTCCAAACCAATCGGCTGATCCCACCAAAGCTAAGATTTCACCGTTTTCAGGATTTATTGCCACTAAAGAACCATTATGAGCATTGTAATTTTTATTAGCTTTTACTCCCTGAGCAATAATTTCTTCTGCTGCCTCTTGAAGCTCCCAGTCTAATGTAGTATAAACCTTGAGACCTTTTTCTTTTAGGAAATCTTCTCTGTAGGTTTCAATTAAATATTTCTTAACATAGAGGACAAAATGAGAAGCTTTGATCGGCTCTAAAATTTCAGCAAATTCTAAAGCTTCTTTTTTAGCTTCTTCTCTCTGTTCTTTGGTGATAAAGCCGGAAGATACCATTAGATTTAAAATATAATCTTTTCTTCCTAATAACTCCTCTTTATTTTCTCCGTAAGGAGAAAGATAAGAAGGGGCTCTAATTAGGGCAGCTAAAGTAGCTGCTTCAGCCAAAGAAAGGTCTCTGGTGGGTCTTTGGAAAAAAGTTTGGCTGGCTGCTTCGGCCCCATAAGAGTTCGAGCCAAAAGGAACTTGATTTAGATACCATTCTAAAATCTGGTCTTTTGAATATTTTCTTTCCAGCTCTAGACTTAAGACAACTTCTCTTATCTTTCTTTCTGCGGTTTTCTCCAAAGTTAGAAAAGAAGAACGGATTAACTGCTGGGTGATGGTCGAACCTCCTTGGGCAGGCTTTTTTAGCTTTAAGTTAACTAAAATTGAGCGGAGAATCGCTGTTAGGTCTATTCCGCGGTGTTGATAGAAATTAGCATCTTCAGCAGCAATTACTGCTTGTTTCAAGAAAGGCGACATTTGGTCGAGAGGAATAATTTCTCTTTTTTCTTCTCCGTGGATAGTATATAAAAGGACTTCTCCGGTCCGGTCATAAATTTTAGTAGATTGAAAAGTCTTCTTTTCCAAAAATCTTTCTGGACGAGGAAGGTCCTTGGCATAGTAGACGAACATAAACAAAAAACAAAAGACAAAGAGGAGAAAGAGACCCCCTAAAAACTTAAAAATAAAAAACACTCTTTGTTTTTTCTTGCCTCTTCGATAGATTTTCAGATATCTTTTTCTTCTGGCCATAAATTCAGAGAACAGAAAACAAAGAACAAATAACAATATTTTTAGTTAAGGAGTTCTGCTTTTTGTTTACTGTTCACTGTTCATTGTTTTATATGTTGGTATCGTGTTTTATTTTACTAAATTTAATTTAAATTGGCAATTTTTTAAGTTTTTAGTATGATAGAGGTATGAACCCCGTTAGAAGTCTTGGGCAGGAAAAATTTTATTTTAAATTTTTTCTGTTCAGTAATAACGGGGTAAACCGAAAAACAAAAGTCTGCTGGAAATCAGCCATATTACGCTGTATAACAACAGACTTCTAACGGGGTGAAAGTAAACACTGATTCTAAAAAAATAAAAGAGCTTTTAATTAGAGGAGTGGAAACGGTTATTAAAAAAGAAAGTTTGCTAAAGAAGCTAAAGAGTGGAAAGAAGTTGAAAATAAAACATGGGATAGATCCTACTGGACCCAATATTCATATTGGGAGAGCGATTTCTTTTTGGAAGCTAAAAAAATTCCAAGACTTAGGGCATCAAATTGTCCTTATTATTGGTGACTTTACTGCTCAAATTGGAGATGCTTCTGATAAAACTTCTGTGCGGCAACCTCTTACCGAGAAAGAGATAAAGAGCAACTTAAAAACTTACTTAAAGCAAATAGGTAAGATTTTAGATTTAAAGAAAACAGAGATTCACTATAATAGCAAATGGTTAAAAAATCTAAAAGCTAAAGAACTTACAAAAATAGCTATGGATTTTACTGTTTATCAAATGATAAACAGGAGAAACTTTAAACAAAGATTTGAAGCAAAGAAACCGATCGGCTTACATGAAACCCTCTACCCCCTTTATCAAGGATATGATTCAGTAGTAATAAAAGCTGATGTTGAAATTGGGGGCTTTGACCAACTTTTTAATTTCATAGTTGGTAGAAAGATTCAAGAGCTCTATAAGCAAAAGCCCCAAGATGTCGTGACTTTTAAATTACTTTATGGATTAGACGGAAGAAAGATGAGCACGAGTTGGGGGAACGTAATTAATATTGCCGATTCTCCTAAAGAACAATATGGAAAGGTTATGTCGATGAGAGATAAATTAATAATTAATTATTTTGAATTGGCCACTAAAGTTTCCTTGTCGGAAATCAAAAAGATAGAAAAAGAACTGGAATCAGGAAAGGTTAATCCTCGCGATGCCAAGATAAGATTAGCTCGGGAGATCGTCGGTATTTATTATGACAAGAAAAAAGCTTTGCAGGCGGAAAAAGAATTTGAGCGAATTTTCAAGGAGAAGAAATTACCTTCAAAAGTTCAAAAAGTTTTAATAAAAGAAAAAAACCTGGCCACTCTTGATCTATTAGTTAAGACAAAATTAACCTCTTCAAAATCAGAAGCCAAAAGACTAGTAATGCAGAAGGGAGTGAAGATTGATGGTCGAGTTCAGGAAGATTGGCAGAAGTTAATAAAAATAAAAAAAGGAATGATAATCCAGGTAGGAAAGAGAAAGTTTGCTAAGATAACTTAACGAACAATTTGTTGCAGAGCCTGATGTATACTTAAAACCCCCGGCTAGCCGGAGGTTTTAAATGTTGTTTAGAGAGAACTTTCTCCACCTTCAGTTTCTCCACCTTCAGTTTCTTCGCTTTCAGTTGCACCTTCTTCACCTTCAACTTCTGATCTACCTTCAGCTTCTTCAGGAGTCTCTGGTGTTTCAGGAGTCTCTGGTGTTTCTGGAGTCTCTGGTGTTTCTGGATCTTCTTGGTCAAGGTATGGAGTAAAGCTTTTATCCTGAATCATATTTATTTCGTTAACTGATTCTTATTTAGTTACCTCCGACCTTTATTTGTATATACAACTATATTTTTCTCTATATAAGACTATTATATTTTCAAAGAGGCTTGTCAACCCTCACACCAAACAATGATTGTGTCTTCGGCACAGAGGTGAATTAATAAAATGAATT
>CAYYDV010000035.1:0-5624 GCA_964470765.1 uncultured Candidatus Saccharibacteria bacterium | reverse complement strand
AATCTTTCTTTCTACTCCTATTCATCACCACTTTGAGGCTAAAGGCTGGCCTCCCTATAAAGTGACTATGAGATTTTGGATAATTGGTATAGTTTTGGCAATTATTGGAGTGGTGATAAAATTACTGGGTTAAAAAAATAACCCTTTTGGGCTAAAAAAATAGGCACAAGCTTTTGGCCCGTGCCAGAGTTGCTTTAGTTTTTAAATATATTCTCTTTTCCCCTTATTTCTCTTTAGCACACTTGGTCCTGAATATCCGTCTTCGTAGTAACATCTATACTCTATTGGTAATTCTCTAGGTTGTTGTCTTCTTTCGTAGAGGTATTTTGAACCTCTTGAAATAACGAATAATCCTATTACGGCGGCAGTTATCTGTATTACCGCTGGTGGTGTAAGAAAAGCTCCCAGAGTCGAAACTTCAATCATGAACATCGAAAAGGAGAGAATTACCCAGAGATAGACGAATAACTCTCCTCGTCTTGGCAACCATTTTATCTTGAATATCCAGCGATCTTTTTCTTTAAAGTATATGTAAGATAATATCCCTCCAGTGTAAAAGGCAACTATTATCTCTGAAGTACGGAACTCCTGAGTTATAAAATCTACAATCACAGCAAAGATAAGGCCAGAAGTATATAGGAAGGCAGCAACAAATAGGGGAAGAGAAGGTTCTTTTTTCCAGTTTTTCTTTATATTTATTAGTTTTTCTCTTATTTTTATCACCTCTTTAGGTTTTTTAAAGGAACATTCCTTTCGTTTCGTTCATTTCCTTTCATTTCGTTGCTTTTTCACTTTACCACACCCATTAAGGGCTGTCAAGGGCTATGGAAAAAATTGATTTCTTAAGAAAAAAATACCCTCGCTTTATCTACAATGATTATTCTTACGAAATAAATGGTAAGGATTTAAAGGTTTCCTTTGATTTTTCTATTGAGCCAGGAATTCATTTCAGTCCCAGTTTGACTATTAAGGATATTGATAGGTTGCGGATAAATCATCTTGATAAGAAAATTCTTAATAATTTAATTTTTCATTTAGGTTTAATCGAAAGCCTTAGTTACTGGAAAGTAACTTGTTCACCAGTAATTGAAATTAGGGGAGGGGAGTTGAATCAAAAGCAAATCAAATGGTGGAAAGATTTAATAATGAATGGGATGGGCCAGTTCTTTTATGAGAATAAAATTGACTGGAGAAAACCTAATTTTCTAAAAATTAAAGTTAAAAATAATTCCAAAAATAACTTTAAACGATACCAATATCCAGAGAATTTAAAGAATCGAGTTCTGATAGCAGTTGGCGGAGGAAAAGATTCAGTAGTTAGTTTAGAAACTTTGAAGAAAGCCAGAAAAAGAATTAACTGTTTCTCCTTAAATCCTACGGTTCAAGCTAGAAAAATAATCAAAATTGCTGGCTGTCAGAAACCAATAATTGTTGAAAGAAAAATAGACGAGAAACTGTTGGAATTGAACAGAGAAGGTTTTCTTAATGGCCATACTCCTTTCTCAGCTTATTTGGCTTTCTTAAGTATTCTTTTGGCCGTAATCTTTGATTACAAATACCTTGCTTTTTCTAATGAAAGGAGTTCTAACGAGGGGAATTTAAGATATTTAGGAAAAATAATTAATCACCAGTATTCTAAAAGTTTTGAGTTTGAGAAAAAATTCAGGGAATATAGCCAGCAATATTTAACTCCCCGGGCTGAATACTTCAGTTTTCTAAGACCTTTATATGAAATCCAAATTACTAAATTGTTTTCAAAATACTCTAAATATTTTTTGGCTTTCTTAAGCTGTAATGAAGCTTTTAAAACTTATTCTGGCCGAGAAAAACCTACTGGCAGATGGTGTGGTAATTGTTCTAAATGTCTTTTTGTTTATGCCTGTTTGTATCCTTTTTTAAACAAATTCCAATTAAGGAAGATTTTTAAAGAAAATTTCTTTAGGAAAATAAAATTAATTTCTTTGATGGAACGGTTGGTAGGAGAAGGGAAGTTTAAGCCTCTTGAATGTGTAGGAACCAAAGAAGAAAGCTTGGTTACTTTTTATCTAAGCTGGAAAAAGACCCACCGCCGGGAAGAAATACCTTTTCTTCTAAAACACTTTGAAAAAAAGATTTTAGTTAGACATCCAAATTTAGAGGAAGAATCCAGAAAAGTAATGAATTCCTGGAACAATCAACATAATTTGCCTAAAGATTTTGAGAAAATATTAAAAAGGAGGTTTAAAAACTAAAAAAGTAAGAAAATTTCTTGTAGGAAAGAAAAGAGGTGAAAAATGAAAAAGATATTATTATCAGCAGCCGGATTAATTGGAGGATTAGTTTCAGCAGGAATAGGTATATACATTTGGATAAAGCTATTAACAGAATTGACCACACCTATTGGACAAATAATGAAAGGGATTCTAACAGCTTTCTTTATAGGATTAGGAATCTTGATTGTCCTTTTATCTCCAGATCCACAAAAAGGCTAAGAGTTTAATAACTTCTTAGCCGTTTTTTTAATTTGAACAGGTTAGCCGGGAAGTTCGAATCCTATACCCGGAGTCAGGGTTTACCACTTCGTAATAGAGGTGGTTTTTTGGTAGAATGGGAGAATGGAGCAAAAAGCTTTCACTCTCATTGAGCTCTTAGTAGTCATAGCTATTATTGGAGTTATATCTAGTATTGTTTTAGTTAATCTAGGAGGAAGCAGAGAAAAGGCTAGAATAGCTAAACTTCTTATATTAAGTCGTAGCGTTGACCATGCCTTAGGAGCTTACGGAAGAGGTTTTTGGAGGCTTGATGGTAATAATAAAGATGCTTCAGGGTATGGTAATCACTGTACCGTTAATGATGTCAGCAATCCTGTTTATATAATCAATGAAGATATACCAGCATTAGGAAAGACCCTAAGACTTGATAATGGTAGCAACTGGCTTTCTTGCGGAGATAATGAGAGTTTAAAAACTGTTCAATTCACATATACTGCTTGGATATATCGGGAAGTAGATACCATTACCCATTCTATCTTTCTCTCTCATGGTAGCGATAATCAGCGAGAATTTAACGTAACGAACAGACTTCTAGGTTTTGAATGTGGTTCTGGAAATATTTTAGGGGTTACAACTATAAAACCATACAGGTGGTATTACGTGGCAGTTACTTATGATGGAACAACATTAACTCTCTATCTAGATGGTGAAGTAGATAAGAGACAAACACCAGTGACTGTTGTTCTTCCATCAGGAGCACAGGGATTCCATATAGGAATGTGTCCTTGCGGAAATCATCCCTGGAAGGGCAAGGTAGATGAACCTAGAGTTTTCAATTCAGTTTTAGATATTGGCCAAATTCATAAGTATTACGCTGAAGAATCAAAAGAACATAAATTAGCTGAAAAATAACCTTAAATTCCCACCAAACAGGTTCTAACATCGTCTGTCCCCCGGAGTTAGGATTTGCCACCTCGTAATAGAGGTGGTTTTAGTTGACAAAGCCGTGATTTAGAGTAATCTTTTATTAGGAGGGTATAATGAAAGAAGAGAAGATAGAAGTCAAGATAAATAATGCTGGAAAAAGTGTAAGGATTGAAATAGATCGAATTTTTTTTATAGACAAATACCAAAACCGTTCAACAGAGAAACCAACATACAACAAAATAATAGCTCTATGTCATGAATTGAAAGATTCGGAAAAATCTCAAGAAGAAGTAGCGCGAGACGATTTGTTAGCTGAAAAAGTCATAGCAGAGATCGCATCTAATAAAAAGCTCTTTCCGCAATTAGGTCAAGATTGGCAAAAGAGAACAGTAGCGTCAGGAACAGTAATTACGATTGGAGAGAAAAGCTACTGGGCTTTAGAAATGATGCTATATAGACTTGAGGGCACATTAAAAAGAGAGTGTAACTATGACGATGGAAAAATAAAGAAAGAAGCTTTCGAGAGGTCAAAGAAAATGATGCAAAAAGCTTTAAAAAGGTTTGATAAAAGAATGATTGAGGCTGTTTCAGCTTTCGATAATATTTTTCAAAAATGAGGCAAAAAGCCTCTTTTTTTATTCAAACTCCTGCCAAAATGGGTTCTAAACCAACCAATCTTTCCTTTATTTCTCTCCAATCTATGGTTCTGAATGCGTCCGATAGGGGGAGCAAATTTTTATAGATTGGACCATTTGTTCGGAAAATCTTTTTATAAACTAATCGCCAAGAAGGCGGTTTTTTGGTAGAATAGAACATGTGAAGGTAAATAATAAACATTATCGGACTATATGGATAGAAGAAGATGATAAGAGCATAGTGAAAATAATTGACCAGAGGAATCTACCATTTGAATTCATTATTGAAAGCCTGAAGGATGTTAAAGAAGTTGCTACGGCAATAAAAGACATGCACGTAAGAGGAGCTGGTTTAATAGGAGCTGCTGCAGGATATGGGATGTATCTTGCGATACTACAAGCACCAGATGATTTAAATTATTTAAATCAGGCAGCAAAATTATTAAGAAAAACAAGGCCAACTGCAGTAAATCTTAGCTGGGCAGTTGATAGACAGTTAAACGCTATTAGGGAAGGAGAAACACCAGTAAAAAGAATTGCAATTGCGCTCAATACAGCAAATAAAATAGCTGATGAAGATGCAAAATGTTGTAAAAAAATTGGTCAGCACGGAGTTAAAATAATTGAAGAGATAAGTAAAAGAAAAAACGGTGAACCAGTAAATATCCTTACTCACTGCAATGCTGGATGGCTAGCATTTATTGATTATGGGTCAGCAACAGCACCTATCTATGAAGCATTTGATAGAGACATTAAAGTCTACGTCTGGGTAGACGAAACAAGGCCAAGAAATCAGGGAGCAAGATTAACAGCCTGGGAATTATCCCAACAAGGAGTACCACATACTGTTATTGTAGATAATGCAGGGGGTCATCTTATGCAACATGGATTGGTAGATATGGTTATTGTGGGAACCGATAGGACTACTTACACAGGAGATGTAGCTAACAAGATAGGTACGTATTTGAAAGCCTTGGCAGCTAAAGATAACAATATACCTTTTTATGTTGCTTTACCATCATCAAGTTTTGATTGGAACTTAACAAATGGCATCAGAGAAATACCAATTGAAGAACGAAATCCCAATGAGGTTAAATATATTCAAGGATTTTCTGATGATTCAGTTAAAAAAGTACTTTTAACGAAGAGCACTGCTGCGAATTTCGCTTTTGATGTAACTCCTGCGAGATTAGTAACAGAATTGATAACAGAAAAAGGTATATGCGAAGCGAATGAAAAAAGCATATTAAATCTTCACTCTAAAATCTAGACATATATAACTACCTGTGTCGTCCACGACTCCGAGCTAAGTTTTTGACCGCCGCCTCGCCAAGAAGGCGGTTTTTTAGTTGATTTTTTGGGAGATTTAATTAAACTATCATATTATAAAAGGAGGAAAATTATGTTACCAGGAGACATAGTATTCACACGAGCGAAATCTATATTTTTTTGGCTTACAAAACTTTTTACAGGGGGAGAATATGGCCATGTGTGCCTTGTTACTCATGTTATCGGAGACCATGTCTTTGTTTCAGAAGCAACTCCAAGAGGTGTAGATGTAAATGATTTTGTCTGGCATAAGGACGAAGCA
>CAYYDV010000034.1:0-5840 GCA_964470765.1 uncultured Candidatus Saccharibacteria bacterium | reverse complement strand
GAGTAAAGAGAAGGGCAGCGACTGGCACTTGTCCTAGTTGTGGGACAAAGATGTTCAGGTTCTTACCTAATAAATAGAAATAAAAAATTAAGTTTTAAGTGACTTTAACAGGGAAATCTCAAAGATTTATCCCTGTTGTTTTTGAGATTTTATCAAAGAGAAGTAGGGTAACGTGGTTAGAAAGCGGATATTAATAACAATAGTTTCCTTGTTCTTGGCCAATATTTTGGCTTGGTTAGTTGTCTATGACTTAAATAAACCTCAATTACTTGAGGTTTCTTTCTTTGATGTAGGACAAGGAGATAGTATTCTTATTGAAACTCCTTTTGGCTATCAGATTCTGGTCTGATGTCTTCAGCTGCACAAATATGCTTAAGTTTGAAATGGAAGTAAAGGTTTAGAAGTTCGAGTCCACGACTCCCAGTATACTTGTGGATAACAAAATCACCTCGTAATAGAGGTAGCAGTATTGTTCACAAGAGGACGGTTCATTCGACAGTAGGGGTAATCTTGTTTTCAGATTTTATAATGTATCAATATTATGTTAAAATAATATAAAGGATTAAATTTAAGATATTATGCTCAAATATCTCAATAAAAAAATACCCAGTACTATAGCAATTGTTATTATTCTTGTCTTGTCCTTTTTGGTTTTAGAAATTACAAAGAGTTATATTTCTTTATCAGATGAAAATTATTTGAAAGCTACTATTATGATAGAGAAGACAGAAGTTTTTTATGAAAAAATTGGAAAAGGTGAGAATTCAACATCTGATATTATATATCAGGAAGGATGGCCCGTTGCGTTGAATGATGTAATAGTTTTAGGTCCTCCTGTTATAGGTGACGTAAATAAAGATGGAACTTCAGAAGTTATCTTGATTTCAAATGGAAGTTTTTCGTCTAAAGAAGGAGAGATATATATCCTAAAACACAACGGAGAAGTTCTTAATAATTGGCCCATTGATATAGGCGGGGGTGTAGGAGGAATACTTTCTCTGGGAGATATAGATAATAATGGTAACTTAGAGATTGTAGCTACAGGAGATGATGGTAAAACCTATGCTTTGTCTCACGAAGGTAATATTTTGCCAGGTTGGCCCGCAAGTCCCCTTGAAAATCAGCGTGGTAGACCATCGATTTTTGATATTGACAGGGACTACTATTTAGATATATTGCGCGAAACAGAACATTATATTTATGCATATGACAAGAATGGAAATAATTTGCCTGGCGATTGGCCCGCGTCTATATCTTGGCCGCCCGAGGGCATGCAAGCAATTGGAGATATAGATAATAATGGTGATTTAGAAATTATTGTAGGAGCTAGTCACGGAGGAATTTACGCCTTTGATCATAAAGGAAATCTTATTGACGGCTGGCCCGTAGAATCAGGAAAAAGATTTCCATCTCCTATTACGTTAGCAGATTTAGATCAAGACGGAGATCTTGAAATTATTGCAGTTAAACAAGGTGGTGTCTTGTATGTTTATCATCACGATAGAATAAAAGCATTCGATGTTAATACTGGAGCTTGTTTTTATAAAGAGGCTGTACCAATTGATTTAGACGGCGATAGCGATCTGGAGATACTTATTCCTTTCGAAACTGTACCAGGTTCATCTGAGTACGGACTTATTGCATTTCATCATAATGGTGAAATAGTAGATGGATGGCCTGTAGTCTTTTATGGTTCACCTGGGGGTGGCGGCGGCTCTGGTAATGGTGAACCATCAGTTGTTGTGGGAGATATAGATGGTGATGGCGAGAGTGAAATTCTAATAAGTGCTCGTGCTTTGGCAGAAAAAAGGTTTCAGATATATGCTTGGCATTGCGATGGTTCTCCTGTGGAAAATTGGCCTATAGAAGTAACAGGTGACCCAGGTAATGGAGCATTGGCATTGGATGATCTTGATGGTGATGGTGATATAGAACTTGTTTTTGTGGCATATGACCAGTCAATTTTTCAAGGCATATACAGGACGACAATTCACGCATTTGATTTAGAAGAAATATATAATCCAAATAACATGGAATGGCCTCAGTTTCATCATGATTTTCAGCATACGGGATTATACGGATACGACACCAGCAAAGATGTTTTAGATTGCAATGGTTCTTTAAATTGGACCAATATAGAGCCAGGTTCTACAATTTTCGGTAGTTTTACTATTGAGAATATTGGCACCCTTGGATCATTGCTTGATTGGCAGATTGACAGTTGGCCGAACTGGGGTCAATGGTCTTTCGATCCTTCGAATGGTAATCATTTAAAGCCAGAAGATGGACCCATAACAATTCAGGTATCAGTGATAGCACCAAACGAACAAAATCAAAGTTATAGCGGAAGCGTAAAAATAATTAACAAAAATAAGACCAATAACTATTGTACAATCAATGCGTCTCTTATAACAGCTACGAGCCAGGCAAGCAAAACCTCCATTGGCTCAGAAATATTTAACTTTATAAGATCTACTTATTTTCGTATTTTTAAGTCTCGATAGAGAAGAAAAATGTTCGAAAAAATTAAAGAAAATATTTCTGAAATGGACAAATATGTACTTTCGTTAAAAAGGGATTCCGATAGCCCCCTCTTTTTTATTTATTATCTATCTTTGATAAAATAGAATAACGTGATTAGAAAATGGACATTAGTAATAATAGTCTTTTTATTTTTAGCCAATATCTTAGCCTGGATTACTGTTTTTGATTTAAGTCAACCTCAATTACTTGAGGTTGTTTTCTTTGATGTTGGTCAGGGAGACAGTATTTTTATTGAAACTTCCCAAGGCCATCAGATTTTGATTGATGGAGGTCCGACCTCGGTAGTTTTGGAGAAACTAAATGAAGAGATGCCTTTTTGGGACAGAACAATTGATTTGATTATTTTGACTCATCCGGAACGTGACCATACAGTGGGCTTAATTGAGGTTTTGAAAAGTTATAAAGTTGAGAATATTTTATGGACAGGAATTATTCGAGATACCAGCGAATATAAGGAATGGATAAACTGTATTGAAAATGAAGAAGCTCAAACGAAAATAGCCCAAGCGGGTCAGAAAATCGAGGTAGGAAAAGCTTACTTAGATATTTTATATCCCTTTGAAAATTTAGAGGGTCAGGCTGTTAAAAACACCAACAACACCTCTATTATTGCTCGTTTAGTTTTTGGCCAGAACTCTTTTTTGTTTACTGGCGATGCCTATAAATCTGTGGAAAGAAAACTTATAGATAAGGGAGGGAAATTGAATTCTGATATTCTAAAAGTTGGCCATCATGGAAGTAAGACTTCCAGCGGAGAAGAATTTATTAAACAAGTTTCACCGGAAATAGCTGTAGTTCAAGCTGGCAGAGATAATCCTTACGGTCATCCCCATCAAGAAACTTTGGAAATTTTAGAAAAGTATGATATAAGAGTTCTAAGAACCGACCTTGATGGAGACATCAAAATAATAGCTAACGGTATTAATTATAAAATAAAATGATATTTTTTTATTCTATTCGTAAATTTGTAAATATACGTAATTTGTAGGATTATGGAGTTTCCAATCTTTAAAACTAAAATTAAAGGAGTAAATCAGAAGTTTAATTTAACTGTCCCCAAAGAACGTCAAAAGTATTTTAAATTGAAAACCGGAAAAGAGATTAAAAAATTAAGAGAACATTTTAAAAACAACAGCTTTATCGTTTATCTTCTGGGTAAAAAGAACTCCGGCAAAGGAACCTACGCTAAGATGTTTGGAGAAATAGTTAATCCTGATAAAGTAGCCCATGTTTCAATTGGAGATGTTGTCAGAGAAATCCATGAAGAGATAGCTTCTGATAAGAACAAAAAAAAGGAATTGATTGATTGGCTGAATCAAAATTACCGGGGCTATATCTCAGTTGAAGAAACTATCCAAAGTTTATTAAATAGAAGCACCAAAACTCTTTTACCTACTGAATTTATTCTGGCTCTGGTCCAAAGAGAAATAAGTAAAATGCCAAAGAAATCTCTCTTTATTGATGGCTTTCCTAGAGACTTGGATCAGATATCTTATTCTTTGTTTTTTAGAAATCTTATTGATTACCGCCAAGACCCGGACATTTTTGTTTTAATTGATGTTCCCGAGGCGGTAATTAATGAAAGGATTAAATGGCGAAGAATCTGTCCTTCTTGTCAAACTTCCAGAAACCTAAAATTGCTTCCTACTTCCAAAGTAAACTATGACCAGAAGAATAAGAAATTCTATTTAGTTTGCGATAATCCTGAATGCAAAGGAGAGAAGATGATTCAAAAAGAAGGAGATGAAGCAGGGATAGGGCCAATCAAAGCTCGTTTAGAAAAAGACGAAGAATTAATAAAAAAAGCTTTTGCCCTTCACGGAATTCCTAAAATTCTTTTGAGAAATTCCATTCCAGTAGAAAAAGCCAAAGAATTTATTGATGACTATGAAATTACTCCCGAATATAGTTATCAATGGTCAGTTAAATCTAAGAAAGTAAAAGTAATTGAAAAACCCTGGCAGTTTCCTGATGACCAAGGAGTTTCTTTCTATAGTTTAATGCCGCCACCAGTAGTAGTTTCCCTGCTCAAACAAATGGTAGATGTTTTGAATCTTTAGGAACTTGACAAGTCTTTATGAGGAGCTAGAATACAGATAGTGCCCTGTTGGACCTTCTAGTATGATTTGGGACAAAATTTCTTATAAGGGGTTCAATGATTTTCTTAATCCGTGGATTAAGAATGAGGACTCCGCCTTGGACTCGTTTTCCAAAATTCTCTAGAAGGAAGACAGGGCCTTGAATTGAATTGAAAAAACCTTTAGGAAGGTTTTTTGTTTTTTTTAACGTTATTTTAATGTAAGGATTTAATCTCTTTAATTATCTCTTCCCAGTTTATTTTCCGGGAATCAATTTCATTCCAGAGAGTATAACGTTCGGGTCTCATTTCTGAAACTTCTTTTAGCCATTCTGGTTTAAACCTTTCATCTCTCAAAGGTGCTATGGCGAAATCAAGAACATTTTCTCTTTTCATTTCATCTTTTACTAAGTCAAATATTTTCTTTGAATCAAATCTTAAGTCTGGAAAATTATTAGCAAATTTGGAATATATTTTGGCCGAAATTAAGGCTCCGGTCCCGGATAATTGGCCATGTAAATAGCTATTTTGGATTTTTTCCTCTAATAACCTTTCTATTATATGTTCTGAGCCTGAGCAATATCTAGAAGTTTTTTCCATGGCTAGGCCAGAGAAAATTAAAGCGTAAGCAAAATGTTTTTCTTTACCAAAATTTATTAGTTTGGTTGCCTGGAGACTTAGATATTTATATAGAGATTCAAATTTTTCTCCTTGTTTTTCAGCTAAACTCAAATCCTGTAAGGCAACAAGGTTGGAAATTAAATCGCAGATTCCGGCTTTTCTTAACTTCCCTGAATTTCTCCATAGATTTAGAGGAACGATAATTTTTCGGGGGTAGACGGCTGGAATTGTTTTTCTTTTTCCTCCTTCATATAGAGAACAATTTTTGGAGATTAAACCATCATGGGAAGGGGCGGTTGGAAAGGAAATTAATCTTATATTTAAGTCAGCAGCTACTTTCTTAGCAACATCAATAGCTTTTCCTCCGCCGACCGCTACGATTTCTTTAGCTTTAATGTTTCTCATTTCTTCCTTTATTACGTTGACTGTTTCAATGGTTGCTTCGTCAACTACATGATAAAAATTAAAGCCTGCTTCTTCTAGCAAGTTTTTAGTAAAATCACTATCATTGGTAATTATTTCTTTACCTTTTATTTTTCGTAAAGCTTTTTTTTCGTTCTCGAAGAATTTTAGTTTTATTCTTCGTTGCCGAAGCAAT
>CAYYDV010000033.1:0-6512 GCA_964470765.1 uncultured Candidatus Saccharibacteria bacterium | reverse complement strand
GCTATGCCACTGATTTGAGGTCTTTGACTGAAGGCCGAGGAACGTTTACAATGGAGTTTAGTCGCTATGAGAAAATACCTCAGAACATTGCCCAGGAGATTATTGAAGGAAAAAGAAAGTAATAATTAACTCTGAGGACTTCGAGTGAGCCTCAGCCGAACTCTTTGTCGAAGAGTTGACAAATCTTTTGAAATAAATAAAATAATAACATATAATAAATTAAATAATGAACAATGAACAATGAGCAATGAACAGCATCTTTTTATTATTGTTCTCTGTTCTCTGTTCTTTGTTCTCTGCTATTATGGCCGAAAAAGAAAAATTTGAGAGGACAAAACCTCACTTAAATATAGGTACCATTGGTCACGTTGACCATGGTAAAACTACCCTAACAGCAGCCATGCTGAAGATTTTGAAATTGAAAGGGTTGAGAGCTTCCGAAAAAGGTGTTGATGAGATTGACTCAGCTCCGGAAGAGAAAGCCAGAGGTTTAACTATCAACATTTGCCATGTTGAGTACGAAACCGATAAGCGACACTATGCTCATATTGATTGCCCGGGGCACGCTGACTATATCAAGAATATGATTACTGGTGCTGCTCAGATGGACGGGGCTATTTTAGTCGTTTCTGCACCTGATGGTCCCATGCCCCAGACCCGGGAGCATATCTTGTTAGCCCGCCAAGTAGGCTTGCCTTCTTTGGTTGTTTTCTTGAATAAGACTGATGCTGTGGATGACCCAGAGATTATTGATTTGGTAGAATCAGAAGTTCGGGAACTCTTAAAGAAGTATGAATTCCCTGGAGATGAGATTCCTATTATCCGAGGTTCAGCTCTTAAGGCTTTAGAGGTAAAGTCTGTTGATGACGAAGCCGCTAAACCAATTTTGGAATTGGTTAAAGCCTTGGATAATTATTTCCCTGAGCCCAAGAGAGAAACTGATAAGCCCTTCTTAATGGCTATTGAAGATGTTTTCTCTATTGCCGGACGGGGAACTGTTCCTACGGGCCGAGTTGAGAGAGGAATAATTAAGACTGGCGAAGAAGTAGAAATAATTGGAATTCGTCCTACCCAAAAGACAGTTGTAGTTAGCGTGGAGATGTTTAACAAGATCTTAGACGAAGGAAGAGCTGGAGACAATGTTGGAATTTTACTGAGAGGAATTAAGAAAGAAGACATTGAAAGAGGTCAGGTTTTAGCTAAACCAAGTTCCATCACCCCTCATACTGAATTTGAAGGCGAGGTTTATATTTTAGCTAAAGAAGAAGGAGGTCGTCATACCCCTTTCTTTACTGGCTACAAACCTCAGTTCTATATTCGAACTACCGATGTGACTGGTGACGTAACCTTGCCTGAAGGAACGGAAATGGTCATGCCTGGTGATACAACTACCTTAAAGGTTAAACTGATTGCTCCGGTTGCTCTGGAAGAAAAGCAGAGATTTGCCGTCCGAGAAGGAGGCAAGACTGTTGGAGCTGGAGTAGTTACTAAGGTAATAAAATAAAAAACTGATAATTGAATAGTTGATGGTTACTAAAAAGAGTGAAACCTCTAAGCGAAAAGAAACCGAGGAAGTAAAACCTAAGCTTCGAGTGAAACTTAGAGCTTACGATCATAAAATCATTGATAATAGCGCTCGACAGATTGTGGAGAGTATTTTACGGTGTGGAGCCGAGGCTGTCGGTCCTATTCCTTTGCCTACCGAAGTCCATAAATATACAGTTAATCGGTCAAGCTTTGTTCATAAAGATTCCCGAGAACAGTTTGAAATGAGAATTCATAAAAGATTGATTGAGATTCCTAGCCCCTCTTCAAAGATTATTGATACCTTGAGAGACCTGACCTTGCCGGCCGGAGTTGATATTGAGATTAAGACCTAGTATAATCATTACATATCAAATTATGTTATCTCATTTAAAAGAAAGTTGATATATTAATTTGAAAGACTAGTCTGAGAACCTGGGCTAGTGGCCCAGTTTTTCATTGTCTAATCCATGAAATTCATTCTTGGTCAAAAATTAGAAATGTCTCAAATATTTACTGAAGACGGAAAAGTAGTTCCGGTGACCTTGATTGAAGCCGGTCCTTGTCAGATTTTACAGATAAAGACTAAAGAAAAGGATGGCTATGAAGCGGTTCAAATTGGGTTTAAGAAAATTGATAAAAAGAAAAAGATTAAAAAAACAATGAAAGGAAAAGAGTTTAGATATTTGAGGGAGTTTCCGGATGGCCAAAAATATAAAATAGGGGATAAG
This sequence comes from uncultured Candidatus Saccharibacteria bacterium, assembly GCA_964470765.1. Taxonomy (GTDB): domain Bacteria; phylum Patescibacteriota; class Minisyncoccia; order Minisyncoccales; family JAGGXC01; genus CAYYDV01. Next base: position 4,257 of record CAYYDV010000033.1, on the reverse strand, counting down.
ATTGACATCTCTGTTTTTGATGAGGGAGACAAAGTAAAGATTTCTGGTATTTCTAAAGGAAAAGGGTTTCAGGGAGGAGTTAAAAGATGGGGATTCTCTGGCCGGGGAGCTTCCCACGGCGTAAAGCACGAAGCTAGAACTTTAGGTTCGGTTGGTTCGGCCTTTCCTCAGAGAGTAATCAAAGGAAGAAAAATGCCGGGCCGGATGGGATTTGAAAGAATAACCGTGAAGAATTTAGAAGTAGTTAAAGTTGATAAAGAAAATAACATCTTAGCTGTTGAAGGAGCAGTTCCAGGAAGAAGGGGAACCTTATTGGAAATCAAAAGCTAGTTAGCTAAAAGTTTTATGAAAATTACAGTTTACAACCAAGAAGGAAAAAAGGTTAGTCAGACCTTATTACCTAAGGAAATTTTTGAAGTTCCAGCGAGTTCTGACTTAGTTCATCAGGTAACTGTTTCTCAGATGGCTAATAGAAGGAAGATTGTTGCTCGTACCAAGGACCGAAGTGAAGTCCGGGGAGGAGGCAGAAAACCCTGGCGACAAAAAGGAACTGGCCGGGCTCGTCATGGCTCTATTCGTTCTCCGATTTGGAGAGGAGGAGGAGTAACTTTTGGACCAAGAAAAGAGAAAGTTTTTAAGAAGAAAATTCCTCAGAAAATGAGAAAAAAAGCTCTGTTTATGGTCTTATCAGCTAAGGCTAAAGATAATTTATTAATAGTTTTGGATAAATTTAATTTAGATCAAGTTAAAACTAAATTAATAGTTCAAATTTTAAATAAGCTTCCTTCTAAAAATCAAAGTTCTTTAATTGCTTTACCGAAAGTAGAGAAAAATCTGGTTTTATCGACTAGAAATCTTCCTAAGGTTGAGACTATTGAAGCCAGGAATTTAAATGTTTTAGATTTACTTTCTTTTAAATATTTAATCATACCTAAAGAATCAATAAAGGTAATTAAAGAAACATTTCTAAAGGAAGAATAATTCTATGAGTTTTTTAGATAGATTTAAAAAAGAAAAAAAGAAAGCTGTTCCTGAACCTAAGAAACCAGAAAAGAAGATTGAGAAGGAACTGGAGAAAAAGCTGGAGAAAAAACCAGTGAAAAAGGTGGAAGAAAAGAAAATTAAACCAAAAAAGAAAGAAGTTAAGGAAAGAGTGTTGAAGGTTGAGACTTATCGAATTTTAAGAGAACCCCAGATTACTGAAAAAGCCACGGATTTGGGTAAAGAAAATAAGTATGTTTTTAAAGTTTATCCCCGAGCCAACAAAGTGGAAATTAAAAAGGCTATTGAAGACTTGTATGAAGTAGATGTTTTGACGGTTAGGATTATTAAAATTCCTCCTAAAAGCAGAAGATTGGGAAGAACCAGAGGTCAGAGGAAAGGTTATAAAAAAGCTATTGTTAAGGTAAAAAAAGGACAAAAAATAGAATTATTACCAAGATGATTGCTCGGCTACCACTTTTTAGGGTACCTTAATTTTTTCCCAGCGAGAAAAAATTAACTCGCATTACGCCGCCTCGCTCCCCCCGATTTCATCGGGGAACCATGCCCACTCGGCGGCTGAGCGTCCCTAAAAAGTATAGCCTCGCTTAATTACTTCGCTTACTCGAACCCTGCCCGCTCGGCCTCCGAAGTGCTTTCCTTAGCCGAGAGGCTCGCTTTAAAATTTATGAAAAAATATAGACCAACGACTCCATCAAGAAGACAAATGACAACCAAGGATTTTTCTATTCTGACTAAGAAAAAACCAGAAAGGAGGTTGTTAAAACCTCTGAAGAAAAAAGCCGGTAGAAGTAGGACTGGTCGGATTACGGTTAGACATAAAGGCGGAGGAGCCAAGAGACTTTACCGGGTTATTGAGTTTGGTCAGGAAAAGCTTAATCTTAAAGCTAAGGTGATTGCCCTGGAGTATGATCCTAACCGGACTGCTTTCCTAGCTCTTCTAGAATATCCTGATAAAGAAAAGAAATATATTATTGCCCCCCATAATCTAAAAGTAGGAAATGAAATAATTTTTTCAGAGAAGGGTCCTCTTGTCGTAGGTAACCGAATGAAATTAAAGAACATTCCGATAGGGACAGTAGTTCATAACATTGAATTAGAACCAGGCAGAGGAGGAAAGATGGTCAGAGGAGCGGGTACGGGGGCAGCCATTTTAGCTCATGAGAATGAATTTTGTCATCTTAAAATGCCTTCTTCAGAAATTAGAAAGATTTCTGGCGAATGTTTTGCTTCCATCGGAGAAGTTTCTTGTCCTGAGCATAGATTTGTTAAAATAGGAAAAGCAGGAAGGTCAAGACATAAAGGAATAAGGCCTACTGTTCGAGGTTCAGCTATGGCGGCTGGCGACCATCCTCATGGTGGGGGCGAAGGAAGGTCTCCTATTGGCTTGAAACATCCTAAGACTCCCTGGGGAAAACCAGCTAGAGGAGTAAAGACCAGGAAGAAAAGAAAAAAATCAGATAAATTCATTATTAAAAGAAGAAAGAAGAAATAATATGCCTAGGTCACTTAAAAAAGGTCCTTTTGTGGATCCAAAACTTCTTAAGAAGATAGAAAAAGTAAAGTCAGCTGGTGGTAAAGATATTATTAAGACCTGGTCCCGGGCTTCAACCATTACTCCAGAAATGGTTGACTTAACTTTTGGTGTTCATAATGGAAAAGAACATATTAATGTTAAAGTAACTGAAGAGATGGTTGGTCATAAGTTAGGTGAATTTGCTCCAACAACCAAGTTTTTTAGACATGGTGGAAAGATGCAAAGAGAAATTGAAGCTCAAGCAGGAGAAAAAGAAAAAGATAAATTAGAACAATCTAAATAACATGGAAGTAAAGGCAAAATTAAGGTATTTAAGAATAGCTCCTCGGAAAGTTAGATTAGTAGCAGATTTAATCCGAGGAAAATCAACTGAAGAAGCTCAGACCATTTTGAATTTCAGTATTAAAAGAGCTTCTCTGCCTTTGCTTAAACTTTTGAAATCAGCTTTAGCTAATGCTAAAAATAATTTAGGATTAGAAGGAACTAATTTTTATATAACTAAGATTACGGTTGATGAAGGCCCTAAGCTTAAAAGGTGGCGGGCTCGTTCCCGAGGTCAGGCTTATGAAATTCAGAAGAAGACTTCTCATATTACTTTAATTTTGAAGGAGACAAAAAAGAAACCTAAGATTACAACCCGTCCACCACATCCTCCCGCTAAAAAGGGGACCCCTGCTAAAAAGGTTAAAGCTAAGAAGTTAGAAAAACCAAAGAAAGTAGAGAAAAAAGAAGAAGTAGAAAAGAAAGAAAAAGTTAGATTTAGACCAGAGAAAGAATTTCAGAAACCAGGAAGTAAAAAAATAACTAAGAAGATTTTTAGAAGAAAAGCTTTTTAATATTTTCTATGTCTCATAGAGTTCACCCTAAAATATTTAGAATTAAAGAAACTTCTGATTGGGATTCTCGCTGGATTACTAAAAAGAATTTCTCTAAGTACCTAGAGGAAGATTTTGAAATTAGAAAGTTCTTAGAAAAAGGATTGAAAGACTCAGGGATAGAAATAATTGAGATTGAGAGATTTCCGGGGAAGGTAAATATTGTTGTTTCTACGGCCCGGCCGGGAATTGCCATTGGTCGAGGAGGAGAAGGCATTGAAAAATTAAGAAAAGAACTGATTAAGAAAATTCTGAAATCTGGCAAAAAAAGAGAATTAAAAATAGAAATCAAAGGAATTAGAGATCCCTGGACTAGGGCTAATTTGGTTAGTCAATGGATTGCCCAACAGATTGAAAAAAGAACTCCTTACCGAAGAGTTCTTAAAAGAGCCTTAAGCAAAGTCATGGCCCATAAGGAAATAAAAGGAGCCAGAGTTGGAGTGGCTGGAAGGCTCAATGGAGCTGAGATTGCCCGAAAGGAATGGTTAAAACAAGGTCAGCTTCCCCGTCAAACCTTAAGAGCTGATATTGATTACGGAGAAACCCGGGCTCATTGTACTTATGGAACAATAGGAGTCAAAGTCTGGTTATATAAAGGAGAAAAATTTAAGTAAAATATATGGCTTTATTATCTCCCAAGAAAGTAAAACATAGAAAATGGCAGAGAGGTCGCTCTAAAGGAATTGAAACTCGAGGGACCAATCTTAAATTCGGGACCTTTGGCCTTCAGAGTTTAGGGACAAAATGGATTACCTCTCGTCAAATTGAGGCCGGCCGACGAGTTATTATTAGATATATTAGGAAAGGTGGGAAACTTTGGATTAGGATTTTTCCCGATAAGCC
>CAYYDV010000032.1:0-6765 GCA_964470765.1 uncultured Candidatus Saccharibacteria bacterium | reverse complement strand
TTGGTTCTAGACCGAGAATGCAGCACGAGTTAGCGCAATATAGTGACAGACCGGAGAGCATAATAAACTTTATAGCATTGCTCACATTTATGATCCAAAAAGAGAATGATAAAATTGCATTTCGAATGACGACGGTAGCTTCCACCAATTTAGCTTTCGTAGAAGAATGTTTTAGAAAGTTTAAAGATCCAGCTTATTTAAGATCTTTCTATATTTTGTTGTCTTATATTTTTGAAATAATTTTAAAATCCAGGCTAGTAAAAATTTCGAAAAATAATTTTTCCGATAAGAAAAAGTTGAGGATTTATTTGCAGAAATTATCCCACGATTTACAAGCAATTGGGAATAAATTGAAAAATTGTCAATTAAAAATGATGGGTATAAAAAATATAAGCGTTACCAAGGATAGATTTAATAAAAATGTAAGATATAAAATAACTATGCATCGGGGCAGTTTTCTTATAGAAGATTTTATAGATATCAGATATAACTTTTTTCTAGATGGAAGAAAAAAGAGGATTGTTAATAAAAAACTAATGCAACAACTTGAAACCTCTATAAAATGTGTGAGAGATATACTAACAACGACAAAAAATCTAAAATAATTTCATGTGATTCTCGAAAGATTGGAATTTTGATTTTTTAAATTGTAGATTTGGCAGATCGAGACGGGTCAGCGGAGATCAAAAATAAAAATTAATTAGTTGTTATAAAAATATGCAGTGGAGCGACAATGATCAAAGAGAACAAATAAAATTTCAATTAGATCAGGTTAAGAGTAGAATTAATGTAATTATTATTCTACTTATCGTAATTACGATTTTTCTTGGAATTTTAGTATTTTAGCCCCGACCGAGACGCGTCACTGGGGAAACCCCAAAATCTCTGAAATTTCCTTTAAAATCTTGGTTCTAGACCGAGAATGCCAGCATCACTGAGTGTAGTTCGAGGACCGAGAGGCTTCGGTTCGATTCCTAGCGCCAGAGCAGGTTTGTGCTCGGTTCTTGAGACCGAGATGTATAAAAAATCGCCAAGAAGGCGGTTTTTTGATAAAATGAATTAAGGAGATAAAACTAAATAAATCTATGAAGTTAAGTAAAATAATAAATAGAAATCCTGAAGATGAAACAGATGAAACATTCGTTGAGTTTCTTAAGAAATATTGGTGGATAGAGCTTCTAGCACTTTTTAAAGTAATCTATTTTGTAAATGAAGGTTATTATGGATATTCTTTTGGTATTCTCTTTGTAATCGGAGCTTTATTTGTTTTGTGGGTATTATACCGAATAGGATTAGAATAAACTAAATAAATCTATGAAAGAAAAAAAAGAAAAATTGACAATCAAAGATTTTGGAAAAGCCATAGAGGATATCGAGACAGAGAGGTTCTCTTTAAAAGCAAGGTGTGATGTTTGTAAAGAACTACTTGCCAAAGGTATAGCTCCTTTAGGTGTTGACTTTTTTTACTTAGGCGTTCAAGAAAAAAAGCATGGAAACGAAACAATCACAGTTTCTTATCATGCATTGTTAAGTTTTCTATTAATCAAGATATATCTGAGGGAAGACTTAAAACGAGCGTACTTTGTCCACAAAGAATGCGTTCCTGAAAAATATAAATTCCTTATTCCTTCAAAAGAAGAACTTAGTCGTTTCTTTGACACCGGAGAAAATGTGGGGACAGGTATTAGCTTGTTACTTTCTGCGCAAGATGCAAAAGAAAGCCGTATTAATGGAAAACCTAATAAAGAAAGAGCAAATTTCCTGTTTACATTTTTATTTGAAAAATGAGATAGGAATCTATGAAAGAAAAATTAGATAAAAATTGGTTTAAAATTATCCTTATAGTGGGAATTTTATCAATACTTGCTTTATGGTTAGATTATATCGATAAAAAAATGGGAAATATTATTGGTCTATTGTATATTTTTGGTGGAACTGCTGCTTTAGCGAGTGGACTAATTTCTCGTAGGATTGCTAGAGAATATTTATATGGAAACCCTGGTTATCTTTCAAAAATCTTTGGTTATTTATTTGACATAAAGAATAAAACTGACGCGATTAAACGATCCACGGGCGGGACTGAAGAAGAAATAAAGAAAAACATAGATGCTGAAGCTCCTTTTAGAGGAATTGTTTGGTCTTTTATAGGTACGATTATTCTGATAGTGATTTTGTTTATTTAATTTCTAAAATTTCCCCGGTTCGTCTCTCTGAGATGAGGCATGTTCTATCTCTCTTTATACTGTCTCATTTTAGCTTAAAAACGACCTGACCGAGACGGGTCAATAGAACACGCCCAAAAGTTCCGAAAACCCCCTTAAAACCTTGGTACCAGACCGGGGCACACAGCCGTCTAGTGCTCGGTATCGAGAGACCGAGACGCCTTTAATACATCTGAATAAAAAAATCAATAAAATTATTGATTTGAACAAAAAGCTTGCAAACAAAACTCAAGCATCTCTTCCTGCGGTCTCTCAGTCTTTGGCAAAAACAAAGTTCAGATACACAAGTAAAGCACTTTTATCTTTTATCCCCAAGAACGGCTATTTAAATAGTGCTATTTTAGACTCCTATATTACTAAAAATGTATACTCTGCTGGAATTTTGTTCCGTTCCATAATAGAGCACAGTTTTAGACATTTATTCATCTTTACAAAAGCATTAAATGAGGATAGTGATTCTATAGGTAAGAAATATTACAAGTCACTCAAGGCTAATGAAGATCTTGAGTCGTTCGATAAAATTAATAACTATAATAAAGTTGTTTATCCAAAGAAAACTAGATGGAGCACAAAAGGTAGTCATAACAATATAATTCGTGAGACAGCAAAAGAGTTTCGTATTGAGAAAATTTTTTATTATCTAATAGAAAATAATAGTAGTAGTAATATTAAAATTGTAGATAGATTTAAAAAAGAATACTTGTTGGAGAGATTAGTACAGTACACAAAATTGTCGTCTGGGGTTCATGGTGGTCCATTTGGCGAGTTGATGTTAGAAAAACTTCATAAAAGTAAGACAAATTTAGAAAAAACTTTATATAAGTTTGCTGTGGACAGTTTTATACTCCATAAAAGTACAATCGAATCGACATGTCTTTTTGCTTATCTAATGGATAGTAATATTCAAAAATATTACGAGGAGATCAAAAATATTGACATATAAAATCCATAATTACACTGCGACCGAGCCGGGTCAGTGGGACACTACTAAAACCGCCCAAAACCCCTTTAAAACCGGGGTTCCAGACCGGGGATGCCAGCACGCTAAGACATGGTTCAAGCGACCGAGTCGCTCAGACTAACAGGAAATGCCCAGTGATGGGCTTTTTGTTTTTAAATCCCACAAAAGGAAAACTCTCCAAGAGTTTAAATAAAAAAAGCATTTCTTTGATTGAAATGCCTATAAATTATTGTAGTTTAGGACTAGTTATAAAAACTACATGGCTAATATGTTCTCTGGACATTCCTATATCTTCTGCTTCTTTTCTGAATTTCTCGGTTGCCCAATCATTTATAGGTCTGCCGTCAACTTCCTCACGGACAGGAAAGCTGTAACAAATTTCCCCGTATATTTTTCCTACTTTCCCTGTTTTATCTCCTATTTCATTCCATATACCAAGTTTAACTTTTTTAGGGCCTCCGTTGCCCGATAGTCGAGCAATAGCCCACAATATAGCCGTTAAATGGGTTTCTTTCTCGTCTATTTTGTTCCAAATTCTTCCTATTACCTCATTCGTCTTATCGTTAATCCTGTCTGCCTCTTCAAGCAACCTCTCAAGTTCTTCTTCTTGTCTTGTAAGATAATTTTCAAGCTTCATTAATATCCTCCAAAAAGAGGTTACGATAAATTAAGGGGTTTGTCAACCAAAAAACCACCTTCTTGGCGATTTTTTATAAATTATCCTGGGATAGCTTCCTGGTAAGATGTTAGATTTTTTGTAAGGGGTTTAAACGAAGAAGACCCAAAAAGGGGCCCTCAATAATATTAAAAAATTACTTCCTTCTCTGTATCAGTTCGGGTTTTTAGAATAGTAAAGAGTGATTATATAAATCTTTCACTCAGTAAGAATAAAAAATTTTAAAGAACACAATGAGGGAGGTAAGGTCAGGTGAGAAAAAGTCAGTTTCAGAAAAATATAGAGCTCAAAGCAATCCCATCATTCCCTGACCTTCTTATATTTTACCTAAAACCTTAACTCTTTGTCAATACTTATTTCAAAGAAAAACCGAGGGCCCCAGCTGAATCTCAGCTAATTCAAAGAAAAATAAAAAAAGGATGAAATTATGTCATCCTGTTTTGGGTATTTTTTGATTTATATAAAGAACTATAACAAAGCAACGCTTTAATATATCAAACCTTCGGTTTGCTATAAAGATTTGGAAGGCTAGAAGGGGAGGGAGGTGGTGAGGAGATTTTTGGAAAAGATACAATATATATGCTTCCCTCCTAGTCTATTTTTATCTTATTCTAAATCCTATTCTTTGTCAACTCTTAAAGGAAAAAGCCCGCTAAGAGGTCTGGAATATACAGAGGCGAGCTTATTTTTAAAAATAGAAAGATTTTTAAAAAACTATAAGGCGAGGGGGAGGAAGGGAGAAGGAGGAAAGGAAATAATAGTAAAGAACCCCCTTCTTACACTTACAATCCCTCACTTACTATTTTACCTAAAACCTCAACTCTCTGTCAATATCAAAATTAGGACTTCGTTTGGCGGGCTTTCAAGATAGCCTCTTTGAGTTTCCTGGCTCGATTAATCCCAATAAAAGGAAGGGCTGATTTCTTGCCCCCCGTAGTTTCAATAACCAGAATTCCTATCAAACTAACATCCACCGAGGCAATCTGGTTAATAGGAATTGTTGTTGTTCCTAATATTCCCCAGAACTTTTTAAAAAATAAATAGTCGGGATAAACAGCTACTCTGTTGCCCAAAAAAGATGTTGTATAAATAAGTTCCCTCATTATTTTAGAATAACATTTTGGGTAATAAAAAAATACCCCCAAAGAAGAGATAATTAGGGGATATAATCAAGGCATTTAGCCTCAAAAGAACTATAAGGTACTAGAGGGCCAGGAAGAAATGGTAAGGAAAGGAGGCATAGTGAGGAGACATTAGAGAAATGCGTTTAATTTTTCTTCCTGCCCTATATTTTATCCTATTCTAAACTCTAAACTTTGTCAATATAAAAACCCGATAATTCTTTTATCAGGTTAAAAACTTCTCCCAGGAAGGCTTCTTGGATAAAATTTGGAGTACTACAAATACTTTCTTAAATAATAATCCCTGTTTTGGAAAAAGCATTTGGCTTGTTTTAAAACTTCAGCTTCAGATTGGACCGGAGTAAAATCAGCAATTCGCTTGAAATAAGTAGCTACTCTCCCGAAATAAAGACATCTCAGAGCTTCAATAATTTCAGATTTTTTATTTTTATCAAAACAATAGAGAAAATCATAAATTATCCTGGTCCAGAGCTCTAAATCAATATTGGTTTCTCCTTTTTGTTCTATTTCTTTTATCTGATTATAGACTGGTTTAGAAAGACATTCCTCAAACCAATCCTGGTTCAAATCAAATTCTTCTTCAAATAATCTCTCAAAATTCTTATAATCAGGGACAGTATTTGGAATCTTAGAGATATTCTCTCCATCAAGAAGAGGAATTTTTTTAATCCCTTTTACCTTTTTAATTTCCCCGAGATTATCCTGAATAATTTCAAATAAGGTTTCTATTACTTGAATAAACATGGGGCCTAAATTAGGCACGCTGCTCTTATGAACTTTTTTCCCTAAATTTACCTGACAGATTTTCAAGCCGGAGAAAATAGCATTCAAGCTCATAAAAATATCAATACCAAATTGATAAGTAGACTGATGCCATTCTTGACTTAGCCAAATATCCACCAATTTATTAGAAAAAGCAAAATCCCCTCCTATGGGTTGGCGAATATCAATACCCAATAATCCATAGACTAAAGGATAAACAATCTGGTTAGTTAGATAAGCATCATCTTTCCTCCGAGCATAAAAAGGTGAAACATAGCTATAGCTAGAAAAAACTGGGCCAGCTAATTTCTTAATCCAATCAGGTGTAATACTTCGGAGATCAGCGTCAACTACTATTCCAGTTTTGGCTTTTAATTCCTGGAATAAAGAAAAAAGGTTATAAAAATTATAGCCTTTTCCTTTAGTATCACCAGGAGTAGTAATGTAAATTAAAGGAATTTCTGACTTAGAACTTAAAAAAGCTTCTCTTGTCCTATCCGGAGAATTATTATCCACGTTCACAATCACGCTTTTCAGTTTAGGGAAATATTCCTTTAAACCTTTGGCTGCTTGCTCGGTCACGAAGCCAATGGTCCTGGCTTCATTATAAGAAGGAATTCCTACTATCAAATCAGCTTTTTTAATTCTTTGAGGATTAAATACTTCCATATAATTACATCTGCATCATTTTTTGGGCAACAATCGTTTGAATTTTCTTGACCGCTTCATTGATACAATCTTTTATGGCTCTTTCTTGCTGATTTTGGTCTAGTTCAGGATTCAATTTAATTTCTTCAATTTCCATTTTTCCATTAACTACTATTTTTATTCCCTCTTTCTCAATTTCAATCTTTTCTTTTTCTAAAGAATCTTTTATCTCTTTGAACTGTTGTAATTTTTTTAAGTTATCAAACATATTTTTAATCAAGATTTTCTACAGCTTTAATAATTTGTTTAGAAATAATCTCTCTAGTTTCAAAGACAAACTTTCCTTTTATTTTT
>CAYYDV010000031.1:0-6810 GCA_964470765.1 uncultured Candidatus Saccharibacteria bacterium | reverse complement strand
GCTTCAACGGTGATTTCTTTGGCTCTTTTTATTTTAAGAAAAACTTCAGGAACCGAGAGACATCCTTCTTCAGAAATCTCTTTTCCTTTTTTAGCTAAAACCTTGGGATTAATAAAAACCTTAGGGCCGTTCCCTACATCTAAAACCAGTATCCTTTTAGAAACCCCAATCTGAGGAGCAGCTAAACCTACTCCTTGATTGGTATACATAGTTTCCAGCATATCAGCAATCAACTTTCTTGTTTCATCATTTATTTCTTTAACTTCCTCAGATTTCTTTTTCAAAATAGAATCTGGGTATTTTTTAATCTCTAAAGTCATATATATTAATACTTTTTCATTTTATCTTTATTTTAAAAAAAATCAAACCTATTTTCTCTATTTGATTATTTTTCAGAAAATAAATTATTAAGCAATTTAGATAAGTATTTTTTAAATTTTAATTGTTCAGCAATGCTATTATCAGTTTCCAAAGCGATAATATCTCCAAATAAAAACTTAGGTAATGTTTTTAAATAATCAAAGTCTTTCAAACTCTTTACCATGTGCATATCAGTATTCTTCTTTGGATCATAACCATTTAGATGGTTACAATCAAAATAATGATAGGTTTCCCTTCTTTCAAAAACATAGTCAAAGTCTTCAGACCATTCAGTAGCTGCTGCCTTAAAATGAGAAAGGTCAATACAGAAACCACCAATTCTTGCTACTTCTACCGAGCTAGGAACAAAACCATCATAATTCATCTCTAAATACAAATCTTTATAGAATCCTTTCCATTTTTTCATAATTCTAAAACCATCCTCATGAATGGTGAAATAGGAAGAACCAAAATTCTTAGCTAAAAAAGCAAGCTCTTTCTTATCCATATCATGTCTAATATGAACTAAAGGAATATCTTTAATCTTAGAATCTAAAAGAGCTTGATAAATTTTTTCTCTTTGTCTTCTACCAAAACGTTCTAAAAATAAACTTACTTTAGTAATTTCAAATTTATCAACCTCTTTTAGTTTACTTTTCCAATCTTTTTCTCTAAATCCGGTGATTCCAACCAATATTCTCTTGGAAAAATTTCTTTTAACCATATTTCTTATTCTATCAAAAAATCGCCTCTTTGGCGATGGAACGGCGGGCAAAACTAGTTCCCCCTATGCAACAATATTAGAAATTATTTCAACTCTCCCTTCATCCAGTCAATATAATCTTTGCTAATATCTTTTATCTCAATAAATCCAATAAAAGGAAGCTTATCACTGTGTAGCTTTTTTACTTCTTTTGTAACAGAATTATACTTACTCTTAAAGGTTTCAAGAATTAATAAAGCAGCTCTTTTGTTTGTCTCGATTTTGCCGCTTTTGGGCGGCCAATAGTAAGAAGTTGAGTGACGAGGAATAATATCAAAACAAGAAGACAGTCTCTTTTTTAATATATCTTTACCAATTAACTTTGCTTCTTTGATGCTATTGCAGTTGATTAAAATCCAAATAACTTTCATATTCTTCATTTTACCAAAAAACTACCTCTCTTACGAGGTGGCGGCTCCCCGAAAACAAATTTTTGGTAGGGGGTTGAATAAAAAAATACTCGCTAATAATCTTAGCGAGCTATCTTCAATTCTTCTTTGTTTGTATCCAGTAAAGGAATCTTAAATCGCGTCACTATTATTATTCCTACTATCATACTAGGAAGAAAAAGAACAAATAAAATAACGGATGTTGTTATAAGGTTTTTCTGCAAAAGAAAAAATACAGGCACCGCTATGATGATCTCTATTAATAATCCGCTCAATATTCCTCGTATTCTTATCTTCCATCTCATTCTAAATCTTGATCCTTTGTCTATCTTAATTTTATTATTCATTTTTTAATGACCTCTATTTTAATTATCCTCTAAACCAACAGTCTGTCAAATCAAAAACCGCCTTCTCGATGATGAAGCGGTGGCTCCATAAAAAAACAAATTCTTGAAAGGAGTTTGAATAAAAAAAGAGGCTGGATTAAGCCTCAATAAAAGAGCATCTTAGATTTTTTCGGGTGTCGAATAAAGACATTTCTCTATAATTTTCTTTTGTTCTTCTTTAGTGCCATGCATGAGTTTAGAAAGTTCTTTTCCTGCTTCAGAATTCCCTTGTTTGAATAAGCGGGCCAAGTATTCTTTTGTTCTCTCTATCTCTTTGTCAGACAAGCTCTTTGATGTTGAAGATAAAGACCTTAAGATGAATGGTTTTCCTACGCCAATTCTAGACTCCAAGATTTCTTTCAGCTTAGGTGGTAATGGTGGCAACTGGAATACAAATCCTTTTCCCCTAAGCGTATTAATAGAAATTGAGACACTTCTTTGATCTTCATTGATTTTCCTGTGAAGGTCTGCAGGAATCTCATAGATTCCATCTTTGTATGAACACTTTAGAATAATCTTTCTCTGTAGCTTTGTTAATCCTCTATCAAACTTGTAACCTTTCTTTTCTAGTATTTTTCTGGTTTTTGTAAGACCGCTAGAATGCCTACCTAGCTTCTTGAAAATACCCCTGGGAACCCAATAGATTCCCTTTTTGTATACACACTGTTTTAGGAAATCTCTTTGGATTTGCGAGAGGCCGCCGACTTGACCTTCACGAAAAATAACAAAATCTTTTTTCTTTAATGTTTTAATTGCTTTACTGATATGGCTTGCGTCCTTCTTGAGTTTTTTATCAAGATTCTCTGGAATTATACATTCACCATTTTCGAAGATACTCTCCTCGATGATTTTTCTTTGCAAATCTGTCATAGCGGATCTATCTTTAATGTACGAGCCAACTTGTCCCTCTTTTATAAATACATATCCTCTTTTTCTTAAATCTTTGATGGCTTCTGAAACCCTGCCCGATACTACTCCCAGCTTCTCATAAAGTAAGGGGATAATCCTATAAACTCCATCTTTACAAGGACACTCTTTGAGGATTTTCTTCTGTAGTTCGGTTATTTCTCTCTCTATCTTTAATCCCTTGTTCTGTAATCCTCTGATAGCTGAATAAGTTGGTCCAGCTCCTTTCTCAAACTGCTTGTGGATGTCTGCGGGAATGAGATACTTTCCGTTTTTGAATATGCTTTTATCGAGAATTTCCTGCTGCATTTTCGTCAAAGATCTCTCAATTTTGTAGCCTTTGTTCTGGAGTGTTCTAACAGCATCTTTAACGCTGGCACGGCATCTCTTAAGTTTATCGGGAAGATTTGCGGGAACTATACATTCCCCGTCTTTATAGATGCTAGCGTTTAGGATTTCCTGCTGAAGTTTTGTAAGAGGTAATCTGTCTTTAATGTGGGTGCCGACTTGTCCACCGTAACGGTCCTTATAGATAAAGACGTAGCCATGCTTCTTAAGTGTCCGGAAAGCTCCTGAGAGTCTGCATTGCTCTACTTCTATCATCTCTTGAAGATTCCCAGGAATTTCATATACACCATTATCAAAAGAACATGTATTTAATGTCTTTTGCTGTAATCTAGTTAAATGGCTTTTGTCATCAATATAGCTTCCAGCCTGGCGTTCATAGACAATTGTATAACCTCTATCTCTAAGGCATACTATTACATTCATAACAACTTGCCTTTCTTTTCCTATTCTTCTATATAATCCATCTGGAACAACATATACACCCTGATTAAAGATACAACCACTAAGCACTTCTTTTTGAAGTCGTGTAAGAGGACGCTTATTTCTAATTACATTCTTTAACATATCGTCTCCCTATTCCTTATTTAATTTGAACTAGACTAAGGAATTATCCTTAATCTTAACTAACCTATACTATAATCCTACTTTTAATCTGTCAAATCAAAAACCACCCCTATTACAAGGTGGCATCCTCGGTCTAGAACCGAGATTTTAAGGGGAATTTCAATGATTTTTGGGCTTCCCCGTTGACGCGTCTCGGTCGGGGCATTTTAAGCTAAAACGGAACAAATGGAACACGAGAAGGGGGTGTTCCGAACGGAACAGTAAGGTGTTCCGTTTTTAGTTTTTCAATAGTATATTTCGGTGTCTCATTTTAAGTACTTCTCAATGTTTTCCAAATGTTCTTCGTAAGTATTGGCAAGATAAATTATTCCTTCGCTGTCGTGCAAATAATAGAGATACTCACTATCTTCTGAATTGATTACGGCATCTATGGCTGCCAGGCCGGGACTGCAGATCGGAGTCGGCGGACGCCCTTTATGGATATAGGTATTATAAGGAGAATCGATTTTATAATCATCAGGTTTTATAATCGGCCACCAGTTCCCAGGTCCTCCTAAATCGTACTGGATGGTTGCATCTATTTGGAAAGGCATGTCTTGCAACCATCTATTCCAAATTACACCAGCAATCATGGGCATTTCTTCTTCGTTTGCCGCTTCTCTCTGCACCAAAGAAGCTAAAACTATCAAGGTATCGTTTCTAATGTTCTTTTCCGTGGCTTCTTTGAATAGATCCACCGTTTTTTCATCAAACTGGCTTTTCATTCTTTTTGCAACGTCTATACCCGTATAATCCAGATTTAGAAGATAAGTGTCAGGAAAGAGATAACCTTCGTGGGCCTCAACGAGAAATTCTCCTTTTGCCAAATTACTCCAGCTTAATTCCTTTTGCAGTTTTTCTGCGACTTGAGTCGCCCTTAAACCCTCGGGTGTCACAACCCATTTCTGATACGGATTATTTACCAATACATCGGCTAATTGCCAAGCATTCATTCCTTTAGAAACCATATATCCGCCTGGCTCAATTTTGCCCTGCCAGTCTTTATTTTTCATAACATAGTTAAACGCCCATTCGCTTCGGATATATCCTTGTTCCTTTAATTTAGGAATGAGCTCTTCTTCCGTTGTAGCCAGGTTGATTACGATTCTTTCTTCTTCTACTGTTTTCTGCGGAGCTGAAAATTGGTGTTGATAAAATACGAAGATACCGGTGGCTATCACTGTCAGAGTTATCCCCGCTATTATTACAATTTTTTTATTTCTGGTCATCTTGAATAATATCAATATTGTATAGTAAGCTTTCAATTTGATTTCCCTCCAAATCTCTTACTCCTTCAATTATTACTGTTATTCTGGTTTCCCGGCCAATCTCGCCTCCTTTAATTTCCTGGTCGAAAATTAAAGATGCGGTTCTGGTTTCCTCTTTGTATTCTATGGTGCCGGGTACTTTTTCACCTATTCCCTGTAGGGCGTAGAAGCTTTCTTCTGTTAAAGTGTTTTCATCTATATTGCGGCTGAAGGCTATAGAGATCCTGTCCAATGGACCCTGAACAATTTTATCTTCTTGGACAAATCCGCTTTCAGTTCCTTCGGGAACTCTTTCAATTACCTTAAAACTATTATTGACTTCATCGGTGTATTGGCTTCGTTCAAAAGAATCTATTAAGTATTTGGATTCGTTTTTAATCACGGTTAAGGTCTCATCAAAATATCCCACCCTACCCTGACCGGTATATTCTTCATAAATTCTTACCTTAAATCTAAATTGAGTGTTGTCTAATTTTTCTCTTTCTAAAATCTCAAAATCGGCAAAATGAGGATTTGAAAGACCGGTTAAGGGCAAATCGCTTCTCGAAAGATATTGCCCGCTACCGTTGACTGTAAGCCAAGAAAGAGCTAATTCTTGATCTCTTTGTATGCGAGCTTCCATAAAGGCAACAACCGCAGATTCAGCCATTCTTTCTTCTCTTGATATCTGAATTTTTTGATAGCAACTATCCTTATAATGGACTAAACCGTAGCCGACTATTTCATCGCACGCCTGTTGTGCTTTTTCAAAATCCCAAAAAGAAATCACTTCGGCCACGTATTCAAAGCAACTATCCTTTTTAGGAACGTCTTCCATGTCCCGGCACAACTGCATTGCTTTATTGAAATCGGCATCGTTAGGATGATCATAAGCCATAATATCCATCATCTCATAAAAATTACAGATATTCTTTCCGTAAATCAATTTACATAAAGTGGCTCGGTATAGAGAATTTTTAGTACGAGAATCTAAAGAAAACCAAGCACTTATTAACAAAACTGCAATAACAAATAGAGTAATAGTGATTTTTTTATTTCTGGTCATAATTTACTTATGGTTTTTCTTACGGCTGGAAAATCTCCTCGGGTAGAAAACGGACTTGCTGAACTTCTGGAAATTGTTTTGCTGTTGCTTCAATTTGAAACCAAAGAATACCTACCCGGCAAGAACCACCGACTGTTTTATTGTTAAGATCATTAAATTCAAGTGTTAAAACTTCGTCTTTCAACGAAGCACCTTTTAATGAAAGTCCTTCCAACGGATATTCGGTATCAATTCCTTGAATCCTTTCTTCTTCGGTTAGTTCGCCTGAAAGCAAAAGCTTAATGGTATCCTGAATCGGCGTTTGAGTTATTGGAATTTCTCTCTCAACCGCCACCAATCCATTTCTACTGCAAGCGATATTGCCTGATTCATCTTTGTCCAGTTCGTAATTATAATAATAAAGTTTTATTGTTTTTGTTTCCGGGCACGGCGCAAAATCGCATTTCGGCGGAATTCTGGCTACATAAGAACCGTCCGGGCAGAGTTTTGCGTCCATTGTGCAGGCAATTGGCTCTGCCGGCGATTCGCCGATTAAAAACCTCAACCCGAGCCAAACCCCGGCCAAAACAACTAAAATAATTAGAATAATTAGAATTTTTACTTTCATATTTTCATTCTACCAAAAAATCGCCGATTTGGCGATTAATTGCGAGGGCTCAACCCCGAACAAAGTTCGATATCCTAGACGGGTACGGGTTTAGGACGCCTTAGACCCGTCGTGAAAATAGCTTCAAAATAGGC
Source organism: uncultured Candidatus Saccharibacteria bacterium (assembly GCA_964470765.1). Lineage (GTDB taxonomy): Bacteria > Patescibacteriota > Minisyncoccia > Minisyncoccales > JAGGXC01 > CAYYDV01. Next base: position 1 of record CAYYDV010000031.1, on the reverse strand, counting down.
C
>CAYYDV010000030.1:0-7173 GCA_964470765.1 uncultured Candidatus Saccharibacteria bacterium | reverse complement strand
GCCCTCTTGGCGATTTCTGATGCGGCTTAAAAACTGTCTTATGAAGGAATTAAACCCTTAAGCTGGATCACCTTTATCTTTTTCAGGTATACCGTCCCAGATATTAGGCTTGACCGCATTAATTCTTTTACTAATATTTCGTTTTCTTATCCAGATTCCAGCCAAAATTAAAATTAAAAATAAACCAAAAATATAAATTATAGCTTCTGGCCCCAGGGGTAATTTAAAGATCTGGGAAATATTAGCCAGAAAATAGGGTTTTTCCTTTTCACTAACTCTAATCTCTAATGGAATTTTTACTCCGGAATTTGCCTTAAATTTCCTCTCAGACAAAGGCTTGGCTACAACAGAAATCATATTTGAAAAAACACCCACTTCTTTATTTTTAATTTCCAAAACTACCTGTTGAGATTCTCCACTCTCCAAAATAAAGCTTTCTGGTTTAATTTTAATCCAGCTGGAAAAATTATCTAAGTAGACCTCGTAAAAAGCCACATTATTGTCTGGATTTTCTACTATGATTTCCTGCTTAGCTAAAACTCCAGGTTTAACTTCAATCTTTAGCTCTGAAGGTTTAACTTTGACTGCTATTGCCTGAACAAATCCACCCCCAAAGAAAGAAAATATTATTAAGATTAGTAAAATTTTCTTCATTTTTTTATAGCCCAAAAAGTAATGTCTCCCTCCAGCAAACCAAAATCTCCAGTATAGCTTCCGGGGATATTTAGTTGAACGGGTAAAACTTTACTCTGGCTTGCTTTTATCTCAGTTGAAAAAAATTGCCAAAATCTTTCGTCTATTTCTAAATTCTCCTGGAAAACACTCGCTCCATTTACTTCTGCTTCTAAATAAATCCTTATTTCACCATTAGTAATAGTTAAACTTGAGCTAGCGCTTTCTCCAGGCTTTAATTTTCCAAAATCTAATAGGTCTGGCTCTACTGAAAAACTAATAGTTGCTTGCTCTCCTTCAGGAGGAGCTTCAACCTTTTCAATTTCCACCCTTAATCCAGTTTTATGTTCTGAAGGAGTTATCCCTATTTTCAACCCCGCTTTCTCACTCCGAATATAGCCTACCCCTTGGATAACTTGATTTTCCACAAATACTTGATAAAAACCTTCTTCTAAGATATTTGGAGAAGTTTCAATTTTACCCTGATTATCTGTTGTAAACTCTGAAGAACCAATCTTTACTTTTATTCCCTCTATTTTTAAATTTTGCCACTGATTATTTGTTGTATCGTAAGATTTAACTTGAATTTCAATTAAATTTTCAGTCTTAGTTAACTCAACTTTAGTTGGAAACCAACCTCCATCTAACCACTCTCCTGAGAACCAGAGAATTCCATCATCTGAGCTTAAAAAATAGTTATCTGCTCCCAGCATTGGTGAGACGTTGTTTACCATATACATCCAGCTACTCTCCCCTGCTAATTCTGCCAAATAAAGACCAATTCCAGGATATTCAACAATAGAGTAACCATAATCACACACTTTAGCACCTGATATTATAAGGTCCATAACTGTCCCTCCATTAACTTGAGTATCGCAAATAGTGTTTTGCTGACCTTCAATCCTTATACTATGTTTATTGTAATCTGTCTCAACTGGATAAGATTTCCCCAATAAAGATAAAAGCGCGTAAGGGCTACAAAATTTATTATCTCCCTCTGTCTGCCACCAAAAACCACCGTCTTCATCCTGTAAAGATTTAAGGTGGTCTAAAGGATTTTTTCCGTTTTTTGTCCAATCGGAACTAGTAGGATCTTGGCCTAATTTATAAATAGTTGAAATTATCCAAGCATCGGAACAAGAATCAGAAGATGAATCTAAAAGATAAGGAAATCCACCATCATCGTTTTGGGCAGACTTTAAATAAGATAATGCATTTTGGATGGCTAATGAGGAAGAAGAAACGCCAGCTTCCAAGAGAGCTATTATAGCAGCTGCTGTATCATTTGTGTCTGAAGAAGAAAGGTTATATCCCCAGCCGCCATCTAGATTTTGGTTATTTAAAATATATTCTTTAGCTTCTTGGACCATTGATAGTTTTTCCTGACCGATTGAACCTAAAGCTAAAATCGCCCAAAAGTCATCGTTAATTAAGTTTTCTTCTCCAAATTGGTTATTTTGGTAATAGCTTTTCAGTTTCTCTATATAATCTTCATCTCCAAAATCTGTAGGATTTTTACTAGCTGCAATTAAAGCCAAAATATATTTTGCGTAAGTAGTGGGAGATTTTTGTTCTGAAGGAACAGATTCTAAATGACTCAAATTTATTCCTGTCTCGCCATTAGCCACTAAAGCCATAGTACTCCAAGGTGTCTGAGATTGAGACTTAAGATAATTTACAGCTTTCTCAATTTCTGACTGATTTTCTGAGTAAACATTGGAAAAATTAGTAAAAGCTATAATTAAAACTACAATTAAAAAAATACTTAAAATTTTCTGTTTCATAAATCAAAAAATCTCGTTTCGAACGAGATAAGTTATCCCACTTTTTCAAAAAAGCGGTAAACTTTTCTCTTTGCTCGAAAAGAAAAAGTTAATAATTCATCTTCAGTTACTTAAAAAATAAGATTGAAAAGTAGAAAGTATTCTGACTTACCAGTCAAATTTTTTTTGAAATTTGAACTGGATTACAGTTGCGGCACAGCCCTGGACTTTCACCAGCGTTTCCTTTCTTTTGTAAGATGCATCTTTTTAAGGATATCAACTTTAAAAATTAATGTCAAGCACGAGGCAAGAACTCTCGGACGAATATCAAAAAACCGTCTCTTTTACGAGACAGCAGCTGACTCTGACAGGTTGACTCGAACTCTTAGATTATTATTCTAGAGCCTCAATCCCTGGCAATTCCTCTCCACAGAGGAATTTTAGCATAGCGCTTCCGCCAGTGGAGATATGGTCAAATTTGTCTAGCCAACCAAACTTCTTAATAGCCGAGATGGTATTCCCTCCTCCAGCCACCTTAAAAGCTTTGTAATTTCTGACAATTTTTTCTCCAACTTCTTTAGTTCCTTCAGCAAATCTTTCTTCTTCAAAAAATCCTAGAGGTCCAGCCCAAAAAATAGTTCCTGCTTTTTTAATTATTTCTGAATAGAGATTAATTGTTTCCACTCCAATGTCAAAAACCCTCTCTTCTCTCCTAATCGTACCCAGACCAACTATTCTTTTATAAGTCCAATCTTTTTCTAAAGAAAGTAAAACATCTTCTGGTAAATGAAGTTTAGGGTTGGTTAAATCCATTTTTTGAATAGTCTTTAATATCTTCTCTTCGGGAAAGGGTCTGCCCACTAGAATTTCTTTAGCGATTAAAATGTCTTCGGAAAGAAATCCATTTAATAACAAATGGTCAGCTATCTCAAGAAGTTCAGACAAAGATTCAATTTTGGCTATTTTTTTCCCGCCAATGATAATCACCAAAGGTCTCTTAGGTTTTTCTCTAATCTTTGATAAGACCTTTATTTCTTTCTCTAGCAATAATCCGGTTCCAGCTGGCAATAACTCAGGTAATCTGACTATTGAGGCGTGAGAGCGATGACAAACTGAAAAGGCATCATTAATATAGGAATCTCCTAATTTAGCTAATTTTTTAGCAAACCCTAAATCATTTTTGATTTCTCCTTTATGGAATCTTAAATTTTCCAAAAGGGTTATCTGGCCAGGCTTCATTAATTCTATTTCTTTCTTTATTTTCTTTCCTAAACAGTCAGGTAAAAACTTAATTTTCTCTTTCAGTAATTTCTCAAGCTCGGGAACAATCTGCTTCAAGCTATATTTTTTCTCCTTCTCCAAAGGTCTTCCTAAATGGCTAATCAGAATTATTTTAGCTTTTTCCTTTTTCAGATATTTAATGGTAGGTAGGGAAACTTTTAACCGGTAATTATCTAAAATGTTCCCTTTTTCATCTAAGGGAACATTAAAATCTACTCTAACTAAAACTCTTTTATTTTTAACTTTCAAGTCCTCAATTTTTCTCATTTTTAACTCCGTTCTTTTTTCTTTTTTTCCGAATCTTCGGATAAAGGAGATGTTTCCAAAGATTCTTCTAAAGTTTTTCTTAACCCTTCTAAGCTTATTTCTTTTCTGGGTCGAGTGGCTGCCTTTTTTTGGTCAGAGGAAGGGGCCGGCTTGGGTAGTCTTTCTTCGGTTGAAAGAGGAGTTTTCTTTTCTGAAGGTTCTTCTCCCTTTTCATCTTTTCTCAAACAAGATTTACAATAAACTGGCCGATTAGGGTCAGGCTGAAAAGGAACCTTAACCCATTTTTTACACCTTGAACATTGAGCATTATGGAGAACTGGTGGAAGTTCCGAGTCGGTAGTAAGACTTGAACTTTCTAACCAGCGAGTAATCTTTTCTTCAACAATCTTCTGAGAAGCGCTGTATCGTTCCCGGGAAACCTTAATAATTTTCTTCACATTTGACTTTTCCAGCTGAGGAAAAGGAGGTAAGGTTTCGGCTGAAAAAGGTCTTCCGGCTAGGCCGTCAATCATTAACTTTAGATAAGTATTATACTTAGCTAAATTAACCAAATCTTCAGCATAAAATTCAGGAGCAAATTCTTTTTCTAAATATTCTGCATCTTCAGCCCCGACCCGAAAAGAAATCAGGGTTCCAATATTACCAAAGACAGCATCCCTGACCGTCTCTTCCATCTGGGCAATATATTGATGACCGAGAATCAAACAAAGCCTATATTTTCTAGCTTCCGATAAGATATTAACAAAACTTTCAGTGGCAAAATTCTGGAACTCGTCTACATAAAGGTGGAAATCTTTCCTTTCTTCCTCAGGCACCTTTACTCTCTCCATAGCTGCTAACTGGATCTTGGTAATTAAAAGAGCTCCCAATAACCTGGAAGCATCCTCCCCTATTCTCCCTTTAGATAAATTCAAGATTAAAATCTTTTGGCTGTCCATAACCTCTCTCATATTAATAGCTGATTTAACCTGACCAATGATGTTTCTAATTAAAGGAGCAGAAATAAATTGACCAACTTTATTCTGAATAGCAGCCGTGGCTTCAACTTCATATCTCTGAGTATAGCGGGCAAATTCCTGAACCCAGAAGGCTTTAACTACCGGGTCGGTAATTCTTTCTACAACTTTTTCTCTAAAACCCGGGTCAGCTAACATCCGGTTAATTCCTAACAAAGTCGAGCCGGGATATTCTAATAAAGCTAGAATGCAATTGTTCAAGATGTATTCCATTCGGGCTGACCAAACATCAGGCCAGATTTTTTTAAAAACCCCCATTAAACCCCCAGCTACTAGATGGCGATGGGCAATATCTACTTTTTCCATAACATTAAAAGCAGTGGGATACTCTAAATCAGCCGGATTGAAATAAACAACATCGTTAATTCTACTAGCCGGAATAAAATCTAAAAGTTTCTCTGCCGCTTCGCCATGAGGATCAACAAAAGCAACCCCCTTACCTTTCTGAATATCCTGGATAGCCATATTTTCCATCATAGCTGTTTTTCCCATTCCGGTTTTCCCGACAACGTAAAAATGGCGCCGTCTGTCATCGGTCTTAATTCCAAATTTTTTCCTAATGTTCCGAAATGTTGTTTCAGCAAAAAAAGTTATATCTTCTGGCATAAACAGTACAGTAATTATTCAGCTGGTAAACGAGAAGGTGCCTCTCCTTTCTTGGCTTCCACCCGAGGAACACCCGGAGCTGGAGCAACTGTCCGACCAGGAAAGTGATATAGGGTAGCTACTTCTTCAGTATTCAAAATATAGGTTCCTCCCTTTCTGGGAAAATAAGTCTGAAACCTTCTTGCGTATCGCCTGAAAAGAATTCTTTTCCTTAAATAAGTCCTTCCTTTTTTAAAGACCCATTGAACCTTAGGCAGGGTTTTCAGTAAAGGTTTCAAACCATTCAAATTTTCAGTAGAAACACTTTTAAAGAAACCATAAAACATTCTTGATTTTGGTTTGAAAAACGCATCTCTTTTGCTTAAATAGAGACACCTAATATTACTATCAAAACCAAACTTGGCAATCTTATCCTCAATACCCTTGACTACTTCTCTCTCTCCAGAAGTAAGTTTCATTTCCGGCGGAAGAAAATCTTTTTCTTCTTTTTCGAGCGGAGCTCCCGGTGGTTTTCCGCTAATAAGGACATCAGCTGACTCTTTTAAGATTGAGGAGGTAGTTACCTTTTCTTTCTCCCGGAAGACCAATTTATCAACTATCTCCAAACCCCTTTTCCTCCAAGGAATCTCCTCTCTGACTGGTTTAATCATTATCTGAAGCCACATTTGTTCTCCTGGTCCCAAAATAGCCATTCCATCCAAGAGTCCAGCCAAAGGATCAAGTCTCTTTTCTTCTTTAGGCTCTTTAACTTCTTCAAAATCTTTATAGGTTCTAATGGGGTAAGGGTCTTTTTCGTCTTTACTAGTAATGAAGTCAAAACCAAAAAGATCCCAATCTTTGTTGGGAATGTTTTGAGGAACAGCCTTGACATAATCTTCAACTACTGAAACTTCTGCTTCTGGATATTGAGAGTAAATATTAGATTCAACAATATCCCGGAAAGCCTCTGGAGCTCTCATAAAAAAATGAACCTCGCCGTCAATACTGACTATCTCTAAGGATAGAGAAAGTTGAAATTCTCCCTGGAGCCATTTTTCCCTCCAGGTAAAGACATCATGAATGCCATGAAACCCAGCCATAACCTGCTCCATAGCCTTTATCGGCTTGATTACTTCTTTAGGAATCTTAATCTCAAGAATAATCTTTTTTACCGTGGCATCATATTTTTCCATCTGATACCAGTGCCACCAAAAAGTAAAATGCCGATATAAAATAAAGGGTAAAATCAACCACCACCAATTTTTTAAAATTGCCCAAAAGGTTGTTAAGATAGAAGAGAAACTCATCTTGATTGACTTAAGTTTCTTTTACTGTATATTTTCCTTGAGGAGTTTTAGAAAAATATTTTTTATCCTGCAAGTTTAATAAAATAGTATTCTCTTTGACTAAACGTTGAGAAAGAACTTTATCTATAACTTCTTGCTTAGCTAAAGGTTTTTTGCTTTCCTTTAAGATTTTTAAAATTATATCTCTTACTTGACCAGGAATATAGCCCCATTCTTTTAAGGCATAGATGCCCCGGCCAACCAAAACAAATCTAGGATCCCTGATTAATTCATTATGAACTG
>CAYYDV010000029.1:4134-7398 GCA_964470765.1 uncultured Candidatus Saccharibacteria bacterium | reverse complement strand
TTAGATATATTAGGAAAGGTGGGAAACTTTGGATTAGGATTTTTCCCGATAAGCCCATCACTAAAAAGGGAACCGAGGTTCCTATGGGCGGAGGCAAAGGCAGTGTTGAATATTATGTTTTTCCCATCAAACCAGGTCGAATTATTTTTGAACTAGAAGGAATATCCGAGGAAGAAGCCCGAGAAGCTTTTAGAAAAGCTAGTGATAAACTGCCAATAAAAACTAGGTTTGTTAAAAAGAAATGAACCCCCCTCTCTTACGGAAAAAACCAAAATCAGAACTTCAAAGAATGCTTTCCGATTCCCAAGAAAAATTGCGAAAACTTAGATTTGATTTGGCTTCGGGCAAGGTAAAAAACATTAGAGAAATTAGGAGGATAAGAAAAAATATTGCCCGAATTCTAACCATTTTAAGAGAGAAAAAAGATTAATTTATTAAATTTATGCCTAAACGTCAACTAAAAGGGACTATTGTCTCTACCAAAATGCAAAAAACAGTAATTGTTAGAGTTGGAAGGAAGAAAATACATCCCAAATACAAGAGAAGATATAGTTTCCATAGAAAATACAAGGCCCATTCGGAAATGGGAGAATTAAAAGTTGGCGATAAAGTTATTATTGAAGAATGTCAACCAATGAGTAAAGAGAAAAAATGGAAAGTAATAAAGAAAGCCTAACTTATGATTCAAACTCAAACAAAATTAACAGTAGCTGATAACAGTGGAGCTAAAGTTGTCCAATGTATTAAGGTTTTGGGTGGAAGTCGGAGACGTTATGCTCAAATTGGTGATATTATTGTTGTGGCAGTTAAGAAAGCTGAGCCAAGAAGAGAGGTCAAAAAGCACCAAGTTGTTAAAGCAGTAGTGGTCAGACAAAGAAAGAATTTCCGGAGAAAAGATGGTACCTATTTGCGCTTTGATGATAATGCTACTGTGATTTTAGGTGCCAAGAAAGAACCCAAAGGAGGAAGAATCTTTGGCCCTATTCCCAAAGAATTAAAAGAAAAAGGATTTGAAAAAATAGCCAACTTAGCTGAAGAATTAGTGTAACCACTCGGGAAGTTAATTTTTAGAATATCCGCTCGGCAGACTGCTTCCAAGGCACGCAGTCAATTTTCCCACCGAGAAAATTGCTGCTCGTTTCTCGACCTCACTCTTCCCCGATTTCATCGGGGAAACCATGGCCGTTCGGCCTCCGAAGCGTCCTTGTCAGCAGTTGCCTCACTAAAAAACTATTTGTAAATTCGTAAATATTCGTAATTCGTAGGGTTATGAAAATTAGAAAAAACGACCAAGTCATTGTAATTTCTGGAAAATACCGAGGCAAAAAAGGTAAGGTTCTTAGAGTTTTGCCTAAAAAGGAAAAGATTGTAGTTGAAGGAGTAAATTTAGTTAAGAAACATGTTCGGCCTAAGCGAAGCGGAGAGAAAGGCCAGGTTGTCCAGATGCCTTCGCCTCTTCCTATTTCTAATTTAAAATTAATTTGTTCTCAATGTGGAAAACCAGCCCGAGTTGGATTTAAAATTAGAGCTAAGAAGAAATATCGGGTTTGTAAAAAATGCAATAAGGAAATCTAAATCATATATGATGACTAATCTAAAAGAAAAATACCAAAAAGAAGTAATTCCCAAAATGAAAGAAAAGTTTGGTTATAAAAATAATATGGCTGTTCCCAGAATTGAGAAAACAATAGTTAACATTGGCTTTGGAAAACAGATGGCTGGTAAATCTTCCGAAGAAAAAAGAAAAATTTACAGTTCTATTTTAGAAGACCTCACTTTGATTACCAGCCAACGAGTTGTTTTGAGAAAGGCCAAGAAATCAATCGCTAGCTTTAAGATTCGGGAGGGGATGCCGGTTGGCGGAGTTTCTACTTTAAGAGACAGAAGAATGTATGATTTTTTGGAGAGATTAGTTCATATTGCTCTTCCTCGGTCTCGAGATTTTAAAGGAATTGACCCTAAATCAGTTGACGGAAGAGGAAATTTGACTGTGGGAATAAAAGAACATATTATCTTTCCTGAAGTTTCGCCAGAAAGAGCCAAGCAAATTTTTGGCTTTGAGATTACAGTAGTTACCAACGCCCAAACCAGGGAGGAAGGATTAGAACTTTTGAAATTACTTGGATTCCCAATTAAAAGCTAAAAGTTATGGCTAAAAAATCCCAAATCGCTAAATCAAAGAAAAAACCTAAGTTTAGTAGCCGAATTGTCCGACGTTGTTTTAGATGTGGCCGGAAGAGAGGATATATGAAGAAATTTGGCTTATGTAGAATTTGTTTTAGAGAATTAGCTAATAAGGGATTAATACCGGGAATAAAAAAATCCTCCTGGTAAATTCTAAATTTATGACTGACCCAATCGCTGATTTACTTAACCGAATAAGAAATGCTCAAATCCTCTCTCGTTCCGAGGTAAGAGTTCCTTTTTCTAAGTTAAAATATGAGATTGCCAAAATCTTAGAGCAGAAAAAATTTGTTAAGAAGATTAGTAAAGTAGGCAGAAAAGCTCGAAAAGTTATTAAGATTGATTTAGAATACGAAAACGGCCAATCAGCAATTTCTGGCTTGAAGAGAGTTTCCAAGCCTGGCCAGAGAGTTTATCTGTCGGTTAAGAAAATAAAGCCAGTCAGAGGAGGACATGGAATCGCTATAATTTCAACTCCCAAAGGGTTGATGACTGATAAAGAAGCCAGGAAACAAAAAGTCGGCGGAGAGATAATTTGCGAAATTTGGTAAAAAATATGTCTCGAATAGGCAAAAAACCAATTGAAATACCTCAGGACGTAGAAGTAAAAACAGAAGACCAAAAAATTATAGTTAAGGGTCCTAAAGGAGAACTTTCCCAAGAGATTCGACCCGAGATTGGAATTCTGATAAAAGAAGGAAAAATTTTTGTTTCTTCTAAAAAAGAAACTAAAGAAACCAAAGCTTTTTGGGGTTTGACTAGATCTCTTTTAGCTAATTTGATTCAGGGAGTGACCAAAGGATTTGAGAAAAAATTAGAGATAAGAGGGACAGGTTATAGAGCCAGCTTGGAAGGAGAAAACTTGGATTTAAAAGTGGGCTTTTCTCATCCGGTTAAGGTTGAGAAACCAACTGGAATAGATTTTTCAGTTGAGAAAAATATCATCACTGTTTCCGGCATTGATAAACAGTTAGTCGGGGAGATATCTGCTAAGATAAGGCGAATTCGTCCACCTGACCCCTATAAAGGCAAGGGAATAAGATATTTAGGGGAAGTGGTTAGGAAAAAAGAAGGGAAGAA
>CAYYDV010000029.1:0-4034 GCA_964470765.1 uncultured Candidatus Saccharibacteria bacterium | reverse complement strand
AAGGCAAGGGAATAAGATATTTAGGGGAAGTGGTTAGGAAAAAAGAAGGGAAGAAAGCTGCAACGGCTGCTAAATAAACCCCCACACCAAATGAGGATATCCAAATTCATAAAATGAATTTGTTTCTGTACCGAAGGTACAATCCTCGTTATGGTGTAGGGGTAAAAATTAAGCATGGTAGTTTTATCCAAAAAAGAAAAAAGAATAAGACGTCATCGGAGAATTAGAGCTAAGATTATTGGGACAGTTGAGGTTCCTCGGCTTTGTATTTTTAAATCAGCTAAGCATATTTATTGTCAATTGATTAATGACGAAAAAGGTCAGACCATCTTAAGCTCCAGCGATTTTGAGATTAAGAAAGTAAAAACTAAGAAGACAGGAGCTAAAGAGACTAAAGAAAAAAAGCTTAGCAGTAAAACAGCTGTTGCTTATAAGGTTGGGAAATTAATTGCTGAAAAAGCTTTAGAGAAGAAAATTAAGAAAGTGGTTTTTGACCGAGGAGGATTTGCTTATCACGGCCGTGTTAAAGCTTTGACTGAGGGAGCCAGAGAAGGAGGATTAAAGTTTTAATTAAATATTTTAAAATGCCCAAAGAAAAAGAACTAAAAAATAAAAAGCCTTCCCCAACTTCGACTGAAAGAAATAAAGAGGAAACAAGGGAAGAGTTTGAATCTAAGTTGTTGGATTTAACCAGGGTAGAACGGATGACTGGTGGCGGCCGGCGGCTTCGCTTTAGAGCTGTAATGGTCTATGGAAATAAAAATGGAAAAGTTGGAGTAGGAGTAGCTAAAGGTATGGATGTTGCCCAAGCCGTAGAGAAAGCAACTCGATTAGCTAAGAAGAATATAGTTGAAATTCCAATTATTGATGGGACAATTCCTTTTGAGGTTGAGGCCAAATTTGGAGCGGCTAGGGTTTTACTCCGACCTCAAAGAAAAGGAAGAGGATTAGTGGCTGGCGGAACAGTAAGGATTATTTGCAGTTTAGTTGGTATTGAAGATATTTCTTCAAAAGTTATCTCTAAATCCAGAAATAAGTTGAATAATGCTCAAGCCGTTCTTTTAGCTTTTAAGAAATTAAAGAAGTGAAGTGATATGCAATTACATCAATTAAAACCAATCCATAAAAGAAAGAAGAAAAAACGAATTGGTCGAGGCGGTAAGAGAGGTACTTATTCAGGCCGAGGGGTTAAAGGCCAGAAGTCCAGGGCTGGTAGAAAATTTCAACCAGCTATTCGGGAATTGATTAAAAAATATCCCAAATTAAGAGGCTATAAGTTTAATCCTCGCCAAACAAAAATTGCTATTCTTAATATTGAAATTCTGGAGAAGGAATTTAAAGAAAAAGAGAAAATTAGTCCCAAGGTCTTGCTAGTCAAGGGTTTAATCCGTAAAATTAAAGGAAAGGTTCCTCAAGTGAAGATTTTGGGAAAAGGGGAGATTAAAAAACCTTTAATTATTGAAAATTGTCAGGTTTCCAAACAAGCTAAAGATAAAATTGAAAAAGCCGGAGGAACAATCAAGCCACTAATTTCTAACCACTAACTCCTAACTTTATGTGGTATAAAAAAATCTTCCAAATCTTTAAAATTCCTGATTTAAGAAAAAAAATCTTTTTTGTCTTAGGAATTTTTGTCATTTTTAGAATAATGTCTAATATTCCTATCCCGGGAATAGATCTATTAAGATTAAAAGAATTTTTTGCTAGTAATCAAATGTTTGGTCTTTTAAATATTTTTACCGGTGGATCTTTAAGCAGGCTTTCGATTGTCATGTTGGGGTTGGGTCCTTATATTACTTCGGTTATTATTTTACAATTATTGACCATGATCTTTCCCCAACTGGAGAAAATGCAAAAGGAAGAAGGAGAAGCTGGTCGCCAAAAGATTAACCAATACGGCCGAATTCTAACCATTCCTTTGGCTGGCTTGCAGTCCTTTGCAATGTTGACCTTGCTTCAACGTCAAGGAGCTATTGGTAGTCTATCTCCAACTCTGCTTTTGACTTCAATCTTAACTATTATTGCCGGAAGTGTCTTTCTGATGTGGTTGGGTGAGCTTATATCCGAGAAAGGGATTGGTAATGGAATCTCTCTTTTGATTTTTGCCGGAATCATTGCTGGAACGCCAATGTCAATTTACCGAAGTTATATGGATTTGGGAGGAAATCCAGCCCGGACTCCTTCCTATATTCTCTTTTTTGTTATCGCTTTAATTATCATTGCCGGAGTAGTTTTAATAAACGAGGGCCGTCGGAATATTCCAGTTTCCTATGCTAAAAGGGTCAGGGGAATGAAAATGTATGGCGGTACTTCTACTTATTTGCCTTTAAATGTTAATCCAGCTGGTGTTTTGCCGATAATTTTCGCTTTGTCTTTAATGATTTTTCCGGGGATGATTGCTGCTTTCTTTGCAGGGGCGGGGAACCAAACTTTAGCTACTTTAGCCCAGGGAGTAAATAATCTTTTCCAGAACCCTTGGTTTTATGGAATCTTTTATTTCATTTTGGTTTTTCTCTTCACCTACTTTTATACAGCCGTAACTTTTGATCCTAAATCAATTTCTTCTAATCTTCAGAAAATGGGCGGATTTATTCCTGGAATTAGACCGGGAGAATCAACAGCTAACTTTTTGAAATATATTTTAAATCGGATTTTGTTTGTTGGAGCTACCTTTTTAGGAACAATAGCTATCTTACCTTCAATTATTCAGGGAATAACTGGGATTACTGCTTTTCAGTTCTTGATTGGCGGAACAGCTTTGCTGATTGTGGTTAGTGTGGTTTTAGAGACGATGAAACAGGTCAAGGCTCAACTTCGAATGCGAGAATACGAAACTTTTTAAAAATTATATGAAACAAAAATCAGTAATTATCATCATGGGACCTCCGGGTTCGGGTAAAGGAACTCAGGCCCAACTTCTTTCGGAAAAAATTAGTCTTTACTATTTAGACACGGCCAGAGTTATTGATACTAACCTAGCCAAGGCTGAGGAAAATGACATTGTGGTTGTTGAAGGTAAAAAATATTCCTTGGCGGAACAGGTAAAATTAAGACATACCGGAAAACTAATGAGCACAGAATTAATTACTTACTGGGTGGAAGAAAGAATTAGAAAATTGGCTGAAATGGAAGAAGGTTTTGTGTTGACTGGTTCTCCTCGGACTCTTTATGAAGGAGAAAAACTTAGTCCTTTATTAAAAGAATTGTATGGTTTGGAAAATATAGAAATAATCGTAATTGATTTGCCAGAAGAAGAATCAATTCGTCGAAATACTCATCGTCGGATCTGCTCCTTAATGAAACACCCTGTTTTATACAGCGAAGAAACTAAGAATCTTACCCGGTGCTCCTTCGATGGTTCAAAATTAGTAATTCGGAAAGATGATAATGTTGAAGCTATGAAGACCAGAATAAAGGTATATAAAGAAAGAACCTTACCTTTAGTTGAATATTTAAAGAAAGAAGGTTTTAAGGTAAAAGAAGTCAAAGGCAAACAAACACCCGAAGAACTTCATTACGATATTCTAAAACTTTTAGAATGATCCTTATTAAAACAAAAGAAGAAATTGAAGTAATGGCTGAAGGTGGTAAAATCCTGGCCAGGATTATGAAGGAATTGACCAAGATGGTTAAACCAGGAATTACTACTCAAGAATTAGACAAGGCTGCTGAGGGCCTTGTTTTTAAATCTGGAGCCAAGCCTTCCTTTAAAGGGCATGAGGGATTTCCGGCTACCCTTTGTACTTCAATCAATGAAGAGATTGTTCATGGTTTGCCTTCCAGAAGAAAATTAAAAGAAGGCGATATTATTTCCTTAGATTTAGGAATTTTCTTTAAAGGATTTCATTCGGATATGGCTGTTACTTTGCCGGTAAGTAAAATTGATTCTGAGACTGCTCGGTTGATTAGGGTGACAAAGAAGGCTTTAAAGATAGGAATAAAGAAAGTCAGGCCGGGAAATACAATAGGAGATATTGAAAATACTATCCAAAGATATGTTGAGTCCCAGGGATTTAATGTTGTTCGGGATCTCT
>CAYYDV010000028.1:0-7572 GCA_964470765.1 uncultured Candidatus Saccharibacteria bacterium | reverse complement strand
ATTCAAGCTGAAGATTCGGCTTTTCTTCTTCGGAAACCAAAGAAAGCCGGGTTTTCTCTACTACCCTTTTGAAGGTGTAGAGAAGATCTCCCGGCAAAGCTTTTTGGACAAAGGCAAAGGCTCCTCCTCCTAAAATCAGGATAACTAAGAGACTAGCCAAAGCGTATTTGTATTGAAAAAGCCCCCAAAAAGGCAAGCTTTTGGAGCTGACTTCAGGGCTAAACTCTTCACCTAAAATCTGCTTTTTAGTCAAAATAACCCAGTTTTTTCTGGGTTTCACGCCCTTGAGTTTCTGAATTTTCTTAATGAGTTCAGTTTCTGTCCTCATTAAAGTTATGACGGAATATTGCGGATTTTGTTACACTTTTAAGGCATTTTTACCTGATTTTAACTTAAATATCGGATATCCCCTTACTCCTGATACTAGCTAGAAGAAGGCATCCGATATCCCAAATAAATTGCCCGGGAAGGCTTCCTGGGCAGAAATTAAAGCAATTTAAGGATATCTTAATTTGAGCGCTAGGAGAATCAAGGTTCTCGAGCGAAGCGAGAGGTTCTTAATTCGAGCCAAGCGAGAATCAAGGTTCTGCTGAAAGCAGGTTCTTAATTCGAGCGAAGCGAGAATCAAGGTTCTCGAAGAAGTTCTTAATTCGAGCGAAGCGAGAATCAAGGTTCTCGAAGAGGTTCTTAAACTAAATGAATCTCCTGATGGAGCCGGTTTCTAAGGGCTTTCAGGGCCCGATGGAGGGTTACTCGGGTAGTTTCCTCGGATTTACCCAGAAGCTGGGCTACTTCCCCAACCGGCAAACCATCTAAATAACGCCAAATAATAACATTTTGATAATCTTCTTTAAGACCAGATAAGGCCTGCTGAATCATCTTCATATCCGACCCTAATTTAGCTTTCTCCTCCAGATTGGGCCGGGGGTCCTCAATTTGAACAAATTCAGTTGAGACTATCTGGGCTTTGCTCTTGTCCCGGTAAAAATCAACCACCAAATTCCGGGCAATCCGATAAAGAAAAGCTTGAGGATTCTCAATTGTCTTTTGGTCGTCTCTAAAAACTTTCCAGCCTCGGAGAAAAGTTTCCGAGGTCAAGTCTTCAGCAATTTCCGCTGAACTTACCTTTAAAGAGATAAATCGATATATTCTCTCTATATATCGGTCATATATCTTGCTAAATTTCTTTTTAGGATTACTCATAATACTAATTAGCTTGACTTAACTAGGACAAAGGACATCTTGTCCTCTCTATATTTATTTGTCCTATCTACTTATTTTATTAGATTATACCATGTCCTAACCATCTGTCCTACCATCATTAAATTGGTAGAAAGTCTCATTTTTTTCTCCTATTCGCTCTACTAACCCTTTTTCCATCAAGCAGCGGAAATCTCTTCTTAAAGTCCTTTTGCTTGTCGAGGGAAAAATCTTAGTGAAATCGCCAACTTGAGCTTTTCCTTTTTCCTTAAGAACTTCTAGAATTTTCTGCTGACGTTCTAAAAGCCCTTTTTCAGGAGATAATTTTTCCTCTTCTGAATCTTCCTCGTCAGGACTTTTTCTTTCCAGCTGGGAAAGTTCAATCCCATCATCTTCTATTTTTTCTGTCTCTTCCTTTTCCAATAAAGTTTTTTGGGCAGGCAATTTTTTTCTCTCGGATTCTAATTGAAGAGTATGAATTTCACCAATTTTTAGGGATTGAATTTCAGAAATCTTTTTTAATTCTATACCTATTTTACTATACTCTCTTTGGATTTCCAAAAGGTCTGAAGAATTAACCCAGTCCAAAGTTTTGACCACTCCGAAAAAAGAATTCAAAGCTTCAATATCTCTTTGGACGTCAAAAATTAATTCTCTTGATTGATAAAAAGCTCCTTCCAAAATAAAAATCAGGTTAGCCAAAATGTCGGCTCCCAATTTTCTAACTTTAATTCTCAAAGGGTCGTCCTGGGGAAAAAACAAAGTCAAGCGATAAAGCCTGGAGGTAAGTTTTACAAAATATTCTTTATCCATTTCTATAATTTTATAGAGTATACCAAAAATAAAAAAAGGAGTCAAAAAAAATGTTCTTCCCAATTAAAATTAGTAGGGACTCATCTCTGTCAAATAATTGCTGAGGTTTGTCATATCACGGCTATTTCTGGAATGCATATTACGATAACCGTATAGCAGTATTTTGGAATAAAAAAAGGCGGCGTAATAGTTCTATGTCCGCCGTTATATAAATTTACAATTTTGAATTAAAAAGTACTGGACCAGGAGAAGAGAAGATTAGAAAGATTTTAGAGCTTCTATGTTCTTTAACCTCTCTGCTGCTGCTGCTTCTTCTTTCTTTTTACGATTTAATTTTTCTTGTCTTTCTATAAAATAGTACAAGTCTTGCAACAGCCCTATTGTTCTCCGAGAAGAGTAAACTGGAATAATGAATAAAAAAAATGCAGTCCCGCCATATATTACTGTCGATGTTTTTCCTTCGGAAATACTTAACTTGTAATGAGAAGAAGTGATAGTTATTGAGTCCCAATCAGTCCGTCCTAAAAGTTCTAACTTTTTTCCTTTCCAATTTGCCGTAAACAAGGTGGCTTCTCCTTTGGTAGACTCTTCTCTCCATTGAATTTTTCCTTCTTTTGTTTCCTGTAAAATCTCCTTTAATTTTTTTCTCTCTAATTCACCTTCTAATTTCTTATTCATTTGTTAATACCTCCTCTTTCTTTCTACCATAAATCAATAATTTGTCAAGGTTTTATCGAAAAAGAGCAAAAATCCACCCTAATTTACTCGGGAATCAAGCGAGATTCCTATTCCATATTATACTATGACTGTATAGCAGTATTTTAAAACGAGAAAGAGCAGTTAAATATTAACTACTCTGTTGAATCTAAAAAAAGAGAAAGAGGAAAGTTTTATGGAGTGATAAATCCTAAATGTCTGAAAATCTGTGTCTTTTTTGTAGAGCCATCACCTAAAGGTTCTTCTACGCTCTCTCTTTTAGAAAAAGCATAAAGTGGTTGGATTCCCTTTTCTATCAATGCTTGCTCCAGAGAAGCCATCAAATATGGAGCTCCTCCAATCATCGCTTTGCCTGTGTCTTCTGCTAATTCTGTAATTTTTTCAGCTCTCTCCTGAATCTCTTCTTTGGTTGGCAACTCCTCAAATGTAAGAAGTTGCTTTAATTTTTCTTGTCTTTCCTCGTTCAGGTCAAACACTCCAGCTTTCTTCTGTTCTTCTGACGCAGTATGTTGCGTCAGATTGGCTATTTCTTTTCTTTCCATTTTCTCGTCTCCTAGCCCCAACGGGGCATCCTTGTTATAGTAGAAACTTATGCAACTGGAAATAGAAGAATTCTTCCTCTTTTTACAATTTTTTTCAAAAGGACTAATCTTCCTAGCATTTATATTATACCATACTTATTTGTAATTTGTCAAGATTTTACCAAAAAGAGCAAAAACCTGAGCTATTTTACTCAGGAATCAAGCGAGATTCTTATTCCATATTACGATAACCGTATAGCAGTATTTTTAGAATAAAAAAAGAGGTCTCATATTATTTTGATAGAGACCATTAATAAAATTATTTTAGTTTAGATTTTAAAAGCTCCGAAAATTTTCTAGTATCTTCAATTCTCTTTCCTAAATCATTAATCACTTCTTCTTTGGGTATTTCTTTGCCTTCGTCTACTTGTTGAACTAAATCATCTTCTATAAGAGATTGCAGGGCTTCAAGTCTTTCAATATGAGTTTCAATATCCCAGATAACATTTCTTAGTTGTCCTTTTCTCTTGTATTTTTCAACAAGACCATCTATGTCTTTAACTAAATACCTTTCATCGTTATACCAAAATAATACTCTTTCCACCATTAATTTATTTATATACAAATTACTCTGATTTGCACTTTGTGGCTTCAGTGATTTACATTCAAAGTCTTCAGTTGTAATAATTAAAAGAGCATCTTCTTCGGGGCTTATCTGCCATAACTCTACATGCGGGAACACACATTTAATATTATCAAATTCTTTTTTGGCTTCTTCACCAAGCTTGCTTACAATCACTTTCATTTAAAACCTCCAATCTCTTTCTACTCCAAACTAATGATTTGTCAAGATTTTCATGAAATAGAGCAAAAATCCAACCTATTTTACTCGGGAATCAAGCGAAATTCTTATTCCATATTACGATGACTGTATAGCAGTAATTGGGAATAAAAAAGACCTGCAGAGTATACAAACAAAGCAGGTATAAAAATCTTAATTTATTCATTTAGAATTTCTTGTTCAGGAGTAATATACTTTGAGAACCTTATTGCTCCGTATTTATATAATAACTCTAGATATTTATCCTTTTCTTCATCTGAAAGTCCAATTGCAGGATTCCATGTAATATTTTCCTTCCATATTTCAAATGCTTTTCTTTTTTCTTTTTCCTCTCGTTTTTTTATTTCTTTCGCTTGCCTGTGTGCCCTTCTACTATCCATTGCAATTCGCTTAGGGTCTTGAAATTCTTTGAATTCTAATCCTCTTGATTTATCAATATTATTGCTCAAAACTTTTTCACCTCCTCTCTCTTTCTACTCCAAATACATAATTTGTCAATATCTCACAAAAAAGAGCAAAAACCCGAGCTAATTTACTCGGGAATCAAGCGAGATTCTTATTCCATACTACGATAACTCCATAGCGGGGTTCTGGAATAAAATAAGCGGTGGTATCACCGCTTTTAAAAAAGGACTAAGAACTAACAACAAAACTAAATAGCTCTTCTTTGCTTTTCTGGGAAACAATATTCTTCTGCTCTCTTCTTTCTTTTATACGGGTTAACATTTCCTCTGCTTTTCCTTTATAAGGTTCTGAACCATGATGTGCAATATAAAGGTAATCTTCTTCTGTTCCAATTCCTTCAAGTCTTTCCCAAGCTTCAGGCAGCCAATCTTTCCGACCATACAAAATTACCATTCTGTAGAGATAACTCGGATTTTTAAATTCCGAAGTCAGTCTGTAAATCGCCTCTTTTTTAGAATTGGGAATATTTTTGATTAACCAAATAAAATCTTCGTCTGACGTTTCTTTTCTCCTTAGTAATTCTTTTACAGGAAAGATATCTTTATCTAAGAAATCAGCATTAATCAATCTAAATATCTGTTCACTAGTAAGCTTGTCTTTATCGCTTATTCTGTCTTTTATTCTACGAATAGCTTCTTCTCCCCAGTAAAGAGAATTTAAAGCAATTGTTATCAACCAGTCAGTGCTGATAGGTTTTGTTTTATCACTTTTCAAAAGAGCTTCCGCAGCTTTATTTTTATGTTCACCGTCGCCATTCTCAACAAGATAATAGTATTCTTCTTGTTCTGATGCTTGATTAAAATATTCTCTTGAAGCCATTCCTCCGTAACGGTAATCCTTTGGGCTTTCAATTATTTGTTTTAATTCATCTTTTGTCAATCCTTTTAGAATTAATGCGTCCCAAACTATATCTTTCTCAATTTCAATTTCTTTTTCAATCTTTTCTTCATTTTCCAAATTATCACCTATGGATTATTTTTACTATAATTCAATAATTTGTCAATATTCCCCAAAAAAAGAGCAAAAATCCAAGCTGATTTACTCGGGAATCAAGCGAGATTCTTATTCCATATTACGATGACTGTATAGCAGTATTTTGGAATAAAAAAACAGGGAAGAAGTCTGTTCCCTGATTTACAAAGAGATCTAAAGAGCTTCACTTGATTCCATAAATATCCAAGATAGGAAGCTAGTCCACATGAGAGCCAAAAAAGAAGCAAAGGCGATAGGAAGGGATAAATACATCATCTTATCTATTTCAAAGTAAGCAGAGTGCAAAAAGATTCCCCACCAAGTTAACGTCAATATACACCAATACATCATTAAAAGATAAATATATGTCTTCTTCCTAATTTTAACTCTTACTGCTTTCATTCTATCTTGAATAAAACGGTATCTCATCAGTCCAATCGTCATCTCAGTGTTGAATAATATACCTAAAGCAGTTAAAACTACCCATATATACCATATTTCCATTTTATAAACCTCCTTCTCTCTTTCTACTCCATATCTATAATTTGTCAATATTTTTCAGAGGCCCGTCCTCTGTTAAATCTATGATTAAGGTGTTGGGTAGATATCAATGGTATTTCCCTCAAAAGTCAAATTGTTGAAAAGTATTTACGAGTAGAAATTATTCTCAAGATAACCTTTGTCACTATTTGACATTCTCTGTTTCATAAATATACTTGAGTTAGAGACCAAGATTTAGCGGTTCGAATCCTAGCCCCACAGCAGTCTAGTGCGACCGAGTCGCATCAAATGTAGAATTTTAAAATATTATGCGAAAAGATAGTGAGTGGAGTGTAATTGATGGCGAACCCTGTAAAGTAATCAATTTTATTCCATTAGCTTCAATTGAAAACGGAAAAGTTATTACTCCAAATAAAACAGAGCCATATGCCTCCGTTATTTTAGAATGTAAAAAACTACCACAACAAACAAAAGGATTTATCTGTCACAAAATGGATTTCCAGCATTTATGGACGGCTTTTAAAGAAAGAGGCGTACGGCAAGATGAAGAAGTAATAATTTTTTGGAGTAAAAAACATTTAAAAGATTTCGCAAAAATTTTCTCCGTTTTTATGCCAAAATTATGGGTAATGATTTGTCAAAAGGGTGCTTTTGAATTGATGACAGACCCTGAAAGTCGGCCAGAGTTGCAAGGCGAGGCAAGATTTTTAGCAGAGCGACCAATTACGGAATGGAAGCCCGAAGTAATGAAATAAATAGTTGGAAAAAATGCAGGATTCAATTTTTACAATAGAACTCCCCTTGGTAAATACAAATGAGGAGTTAAAACAAATAAAAAAAGCACATTCAGATTGTGACCCCTATTTTATTGCCAGTGGTTGCATAAAAGAAAGACAAGAAAAATTTAATAATCTTTGGAATCAGTTTAAATCTTTAGCCGACAAACATTTTTTGTCGCAGGTAAAAAAGGAATTTCATGAAAGAACGTGGGAGATGTATGTTGGTTGCGTTCTTAAAAAATATTTTTCCGATGTGTTGTCAGAAGATAACGGGCCAGATTTTATATTAAATAAAGGGGAGGTAGATGAAATTTTTATTGAAGCGGTTGCGTGCAAGAAAGGTAATTCGGCAGATGCTGTTCCAGAGATGATTGTCGCTGAAAGATCGGAAGATATAATAGTTCAGGATGTTCCGCACGATGAAATGCTGTTAAGATTATCAAGTTCAATAACTTATAAAGCGAACAAATACGAGGATTTTATAAAAACCCAAGAAAAACCCTATATAATCGCAGTTAATAAGGGAGCATTAGGACATTCCGACCCACAAATACCTTTAGTTTTAAAATGTTTGTTTGGGCTTGGTTACGAAAATTTCAAAAAAATCGATGGGCAATTAGTTTATAACGGCTGGACTAGAAGAGAGTTTATTGAAAAAAGTAATGGTGAAAAAATATCAATGATATTTTTTGAAAAAGATGAAAACGATTTTGTAAGTGCGGCTATTTATTCTCCCGAAAATATTTTAAATGCTCCGCAGAAT
>CAYYDV010000027.1:0-7825 GCA_964470765.1 uncultured Candidatus Saccharibacteria bacterium | reverse complement strand
ACTAAAGTTTATTGATAAAACCAATAACCTAATCCCGCCACAACTACTATGATAACGATTGCAATTATTATTTTTGACATATTGTTTTTTTTATTAATTTTCTAGTTTGACCTTTCGTTCTCATTCTACCAAAAAACCGCTTTCTTGGCGATTTTCTGAAGCTAACTCCGGGGACAGGACTCCCTTCGGTAAACTCAGGGTAAACTCCTCGTCCTGTCAGAAATCCGAAATCAAAACTGCCCTAACGGGCAGTCTCGATTTCGAAGCTCCCCTAGTCGGTCTAGAACCTACGTTTTAAGGGAAAATTAAAGACTTTTTGAGGCTGTCCCACAATGCCTCTCGGTCGGGGCTACTTTAGAATAGTTAAAATTTTAGTCTAAAACTTCTCTGAACCATTTTCTAAGTACCTCTTCTGTTTTTATGTCCTCTTCAATAAGAGGTAATCCTTCAATTTGTCCTCCAAGAAAATTTGCAGCAAAAAGTCCAAAAATCTTATTATAATCCTTTGCCTTTTCAAGTACTATTTCATGGGCCCTCGCAACCTCTTCTTCGCTCCGCTGTTTAGGTAGGAACACACTGAATTCGGTAACCATGACTCCCTTGCAATTATCTCTTTCAGCCTGAGCAAGCTTGTATTTTATACTGTTGTCAATATATTGTGGAAATTCTTCTAACGTCATCTCAGGTACTAAATTAAGGCCGAATCCTATGTAATCATATCCTACGTATTTCCCTGGTGGTCCTTCAGACAGCTCTTTCAGAAATTCCTCGGACCGTGGTTCCCCACCAGGCCCGCATCCCATCCAAACGACTTCACCGTGGTAAACCTCTTTTACCCTGAGAAGAATCTCCTGCCCCCATATTCCGATATCCTTTTCATCAAATAATCCTCCTGGCTCAGCCATGGGAGCGAAAAGTTCAACATCATATTCTTCTGCTAACCTGGCATATTCAATAATTTTGGAGTTCCAATCCTCTAAATCTATTTCCTCCATCTTAGGTTTGGGGTCGATCCCCACAGTTAATACGACTTTCAAACCATTTCTGTGAGCAGTTTGGATATCAGCGATTAAAAGCTCTTTTTCAATCGGAAGAATTTCTTTAATTTTTTCAAGCGTCTCGGGAGGAAAAGGCAGTTTTTCAAAATAGGACTCGGGAAGGGCAGGTAAACCTGCAAGAAAAACCGCATTTATTCCAATATCCTTCAGCTTCTGTATGTTAGAAGCCAGATAATCTGGAATAAGTAACATGCCGGGCATCCAAATGCCTTTATAAATATAAATCTCTTCCTCGGTCTTTTCTTCTCTTGTTTTTTCCGTCTCAGGGACAAAAAAGTTCTTCCAAACAAAAAATCCTCCTATGCCCAAACCAATCAGAATTATTAAAATAATTAGAATTTTTGTTTTCATTTTTTTATTCTACCAAAAAATCGCCAAAAAGGCGACGGCGGTTCAAACATCTTGTTCGGGGTATTTGAATTTGAACAGGGCTCCTGCGCTAGGACTCGAACCCGACTCGGTCGCTCTAGCGCTATATAAGCTTCGTTAATCTATTTTCTTTGTAAATTATAGGTTGTATTGTTTGTATTTTGCCCTACAGGGATTACCGTGCGCTACAAAAAATTCCTTTCTCTCAATATCAATAATAACTGAGGCAAGTGTTGTATAAGAAGAACTTTTTCTTTTTTCATATTCATGGCAACATATAGAATCTGGTCTATGTTTATGACTAGACAGTATTTCTTTAAATAATTTAAAGTCTATTTTATTATTCGATAATAAATCATTCGCTTCTTTTAATCTCCAAACAGAATCTCTGCTATGTCTCGTTTCTCTTGAGGCTATCTTTTTGTCTAATACATGATTTGTATGAGCAAGGTACTTTTTTCCTTTTATCATTGCATATCCTTTTGGCATTAACTCTATGTCAAATATTTTATTTTGAAATACCATCAAACTGTTCTCTCCAATCATTCTGTTTTCCATAGCAGCCAATTTTATCAAATCATTGTATTCATCTATGTCTAAGAAGGCTCTCATAAAAAATTGTAACGGTATACCTTTTTTATTTGCTTTAAAATGTAATGAATTTTCTGTATAGGCAAACTTCTCAGAATTCAACCCAATAGAAAACCCTGGTAAATGCCCTATATAGCTTAAGCTTATTGAGCTAGGTTTATTTTTTTGCCTTATTTTGCAAATATATAGACTATTTATGTGGTCTAGCAACCAATCTTCGTTATGTCCTAATAATATTCCTCTCCTGGAAACTCCTGCAATTGAAGTGCAATTATAGACTAAGTCGTCTTCGCATCCTAAAGCAAATATATAATTAAAATCTATTCCTGAACCACCTGAAATTCCCCTTAATTCCTTTACGTATTGAGGAAAATACTTAGTGGATAGATTTACTATTTGTTTTAATGTTTTTGTATATTCGGAAAGACTTTTTCCAGATTCTTTTTTATAATTTCCTTCTTCTATAGCAATAAGCTTTTTGAGTCTATCTTTTGACTCTTTTCCTATAGTAAAACCTATGTCATAGTTAGAGCCCTCAGCTTCTATAAATGGGATTTTTGTTTTATTCATATCCTCATCTTATCAAAAAACCGCCTTCTTGGCGATTAATTTATAAAAAGATTTTCCGAACAAATAGTTCAATCTATAAAAAATTGCTCCCCAGTTCAAAGCTTATTATAATTTTAGAGGATAGAGAGTATATGGGGATTTTGAGAGATAGATTGGATGAAATTAGGACTTGTTTGGTAGGGGCTTGAATAAAAAAAGGTTTAAGACAAGAATATCGTGCTTAAACCAATAGGAATAGGACGGGCATGAGAAACATTAGTCCAGCAAAAAGCAAATGACCAACTAATTGCTTCTTCCTCTCCCACTTTAAATAGAGACGAATTCCCTCAATTATAGACATAATTCCAAGTATTACACCCATTATTAGTATTATTCCTGCTATCAGCATCATCTCTGATGGAAGAACAAACATCATTAAAGCAAGGATAACTAATACAGCTAAAAGTGCCACCTCAATACTTGCCATCCTTTCTGCCTTTTTTTTGGAAAGTTCATTTTTATTCATTTGTTAAAGACCCCCTTCTTTCTTACTTACTCTAAATCAATAATTTGTCAACAAAAAAGCCCAAAATATTATTTTGGACTATCTCTAAAAATTTTGTTTACTTTTTTAAGGAATTTTTTCATTTCTTTCTTGTCTTTTCTTGTTTCTATAAGTTCTTTCATCAAAGTCTCTTCGTGGTCTTCTAAGTCAGCTATTTTATTCTTTACTGCCCGAGGATAAATAATATCTTTAGCTTGCTCTATAGTCATCTCAACTCTATTGTCGTTAAATACATAGATTACTTTCTTATTTTTAAGTAGTGATAACTTCGCTGCTTCCCATTGGAAAGAACTAATACGTACTCCTTTGTGTGGTTCAATTTCTATAAAATCAGATTCTTCCTTTATAATTTCAAACATTTACAATTACCTCCTAATAAAAGATTATCTTAAATCAATAATTTGTCAACTCAAAACCACCTCTATTATGAGGTGGCAAACCCTAACTCCCCCTATTGGACGCATTCAGAACCATAGATTGGAAAGAGATAAAGGAAAGATTGGTAAGTTTGGAACCTATTTTGGCAGGGGTTTGAATAAAACTGCTCTCCCAACTGAACGCTATTTGGACATGCCCGACGGAATTAATTATTCCGAAACCTTAAAAGTAGAAAGTATTTGATCATACAACGCCCTATTATCTTCGTCGTCTATATCTAACATGCTAACCTCAAGAAGTTTATCATTCTTTATAAAATAAATATTTTCTTGACCCCAAGCCGTTGCTGAAAAAGGAGTATAAACCCTCAAAGCTGGTATTCCGTCTATTTCCATATTTATTTCATCAGGAATATCGTCATAGTGAGAAAAGTTTTCTTTAACCCATCCAACCAAGTCTGTACCAACAGGGGGATTATATGGTCCGGTGGAATAGTGAGAAACTACAAACCCACTACCTCCTGTCAAACTGACTTTTGCGCCAATATAGATTTCCAGAAATACCCTATCTGGGTTTTCAGCATTGAAGTAGCACAAGCATTCTTGGGGCCTTTCCTCTGGTGGTTTCAGCCTGTCTGATGGTCCTGTCCTGCAATAACCAGGCAAAGTACCCAAAAGACAATTTTCAGGATATTTCAAAGAGTATCCATATTTTTCATTCGTATAACTCTGCCAATCAGCAGTTTCGTCTTTCTTCTCTGGAATTTCTATCTCGGGCAATTCAGTACTTTCCTTCCACATCTCTCCATATTGCCACCAGGTAAAGCCACCGACCAAGATGACTAATATTAAAATAATACCAACAGCTATTGGTGTAGATATTCCTTTGTTGAAGGTTTGTTTTAACATATTTTTGTAGTTAACTATATTATCTTATTTTACCACAAAACCACCTCTATTATGAGGTGGCAAACCCTAACTTCGGGGGACGGACGATGTTAGAACCTGTCTAATGAGTTACTAATCCTAATTTAGAGATTGGTATATTCGCTTCGCTCAAAGGAATCTATTAGATGATTATCTCCGCTTTTTATTACAATCAAAGTTTCGTCAAAATATCCTACCATGCCTTGTCCAGTATATTCTTCATAAATTCTTACTCTGAATTTAAATTGAGTGTCATCCAATTTTTCTCTCTCTAAAACCTCAAAATCAGCAAAACGAGGATTTGAAAGTCCAGTTAAAGGCAAATCGCTTCGTAAAAGATACTGCCCCTCAGCATTATCTGTGAGCCAAGAAAAAGCCATCTCTTCATTCCTTTGTATGCGAGCTTCCATGAAGGCAACAACCGCAGATTCAGCTAATCTTTCTTCAATTGATTTTTCAACCATGCTATAGCAATCTTCCCTACTATGAACTCCGTCAAATTCTCTAATTTCACCGCACGCCTCTTTTGCTTTCTCTATATCATAAAAAGAAACCACTTGGGCAATATACTCAAAGCAACTGTCCTTTTTAGGGACATCTTCCATATCTCGACATAGCTGTATTGCTCTGTTGAAATCGGAATCGCTGGACGGACTATAACTTATAACATCCATCATTTCGTAAAAATTGCAGATATTCTTCCCGTAAATCAATTTACACAGGGTAGCCCGGTATAGAGAATTTTTAGTATGAGAATCCAAAGTAGTCGCTAATGCGACAGCAAAAGCGGTTATAAATGCAAGCAGAATAATAATTTTTTTTGATGTTTTCATATTTCTATCTTATCAAAAAATCGCCTTCTTGGCGATTTGTTAGTTAACGGTTTACAATCAATAATTTAATCGAAAAAAATCTCGGCGCATGGAATTTTATTAAATAAATCTTCTGCTTCAATTATCCCAGTTTCGCCTATTTCAATATTGTTAGGATATCGTCCATATGGAGTACTAAGATAGCAACAAATCTTAACGTTCTTATCGTAGTCAAAATTTCCACGGATACTGAGAAGAGTAACTACCGAATCAGGATGAATAGGCAAATAAACCATCTCTTTAATATGATAGTAATTTGTATTATTAAAATTAACTACTTCTTCTTTTTGTTTGTCTAATTCCATTTTTAAGCTACTTTGCAAAGGAATATTAATATATATCTCTTTATTTTCCATAAATGCAGACGGAATCAATAAACCGAAACGAATTTCTTCTTTTTTAAACCCGAGCCATCTTTTTTTGTTCTTCACTCTAATATCAAGATTTGATATTTTTTCAACTCCTTTTTCGTTAACTGGTGTATATTTAAGGCTTACACTAAAATTAGGCACTCTGAATATCTCTATTAATATAAGCGCTGTAAGGCTAGTTGCCAGCAAGCTAGCAATGAGACTAATAAAAAAAGTTTTCCAGTTAGATAAGATAGACTCTTTTAAAATTTCCGATATCCTAAATAAATTTTCTTTAGTTATTTTTTTATTTTTCTCAATCTTTTTAATCATTGTTAAATTCTACCAAAAAACCGCCCCTTTGGCGATTCAATCTATAAAAAGAATTCCCGAACAAACGGTTCAATCTATAAAAAGCTGCTCCGCGGGTAGGATTCGAACCTACAACACACTGATTAACAGTCAGCTGCGCTACCATTGCGCCACCGCGGAATGTTTTAAGATAATTTTGCTATACCATTTTCAACTTCTGTATGACAATTTTTACATAATATAATACATTTCTTGGCTTCTCTCTTAAACCGTATCCCAAGAATAACATAATCCTTTCACGCTCAAAGCAAAAGATTTGGTTTTAGGATTGAGGTGATGAAAATCTAGTGCGCCTACATATTTGTTATATCCGCATATCTTACACCCTTCTCCAAATATTTTTATCAATTCCTTCTTTTTTCTTTTACGACTATTTATTACCCATTCCGAAGCACATCTTCCGCAACGATATGAACCATCTTTTCGTTTAAAGTGATATACATTTCCGTGTTTTTTGCATTTTTTTATCATTAATTTATTATAACACAAAGTGTTAAGCTGCAAAACAGGCACCGTTCTACCATTGAACTACCCCGGAATGATATGTTTATATTCTAAAACAGATTTTAGAAAATTTCAACTAATATCCCTCTAATTTTTTAAGAGCTCGGTGTTGTCTGATTTTTTCAAGAGATTTGGCTTCAATCTGACGGATTCTTTCTCGGGTTACCCCAAATACCTGACCAACCTCTTCTAGGGTATGATTAATACCATCTTTTAGGCCAAATCTCATTGATAATATCTTTTGTTCCCGGGGAGTTAAATCAACCAAAATTTTTTCTAATTGCTTTCTTAAAAGAGTTCGAGCGGCTTTGGAAGAAGGAGGAGCAGTTTTTTCATCTTTAACAAATTCCAGAAGAATACTATCCCCTTCTTCTTTTCCGACCGGTGTTTCCAAAGAAACGGTCTTTTGAGAAATCTTCATAATGTGATGAACCTTATCAACGTCAATTCCCATTTCGGCGGCAATTTCTTCAGGCAGAGGTTCTCTCCTTAAACTCAAAGTCAACTGCCTTTTGGCTTTAACATATTTGGAAATAGTCTCGACCATATGAACGGGAATCCGAATGGTTCGAGCTTGGTCAGCCAAAGCCCGGGTAATGGCCTGACGAATCCACCAGGTAGCATAGGTAGAAAACTTATAACCTCTCCTCCAGTCAAATTTTTCTACGGCCCGAAATAAACCTAAATTACCTTCCTGAATTAAATCGAGCAAGGTCAAATTGGGCGACCTTCCTATATATTTTTTGGCAATGGAAACTACTAATCTTAGGTTAGCTTGGGCTAACTTTTTTTTAGCTTCTTCATCTCCTTTCTCAATTCTTTTAGCCAGTTCCTTTTCTTCTTTAGCTGTTAAAAAAGCAGTCTTGCCTATTTCTTTTAAATACATCTGAACTAAATCAACTTTTCCTTCCTTTAGGGGCTTCGTCTTAATCCCTTTAACTTCTAAAAATTCTCTGGTTTGTTTGATTTCAATTCCTTGTCTTTCCAGCTCCTTATACAGCTTCTCTAAACCTTCAAGGTCTTGCTCCATTTTGGGAAAATAATAGAGTAATTCGGAAAAAGTAACAAAACCTCGGGACCGGCCTTTCCTAATCAGCTCTTCTATTTTTTCAGGAGTAAAAATTTTCTTAGCTCTCTTTCTTTTCTTAACTACTTTCTTTGGTCTTCTCATCTTTCTTATCCTTCTTACTTTTCTTACCTTTCTTATCTTTCTTGTCCTTCTTATCCTTCTTGGTTTTCTTACTTTCTTAGCTTTCTTTGACTTGGTTGCTTTTTTCTTTGTCTTCTTTGG
>CAYYDV010000026.1:2550-8061 GCA_964470765.1 uncultured Candidatus Saccharibacteria bacterium | reverse complement strand
GCCTACTGCTATTTATGATGATGCTGTTTGGGACAATTCTGGCACAAAAGTAGCGGTTACCAAAGTAATATTAACAGTAGCTGGAGAACCCTGGCAGGTTGCTACTTTTTCCTGGGAAGAATAATGAATACAAAAGTTTTAATTATTATAATAGTTTTGATTTGTTTAGGAGCAGGAGGATTTTTTGCTTATAAAAGTATTTCCCTTCCCGAAGCTGAAAAAGAAAAAATCGAGGAGGAAAAAGAAGTTCCAGAAGAACAAGTATCAGAAGAAGGACAAGTGGTTTTACCCGAAGAAGAGGAGGAGGAAGAAGAGGAGGCAGTTCCAGAAAAAGAGGTACCCAAAGAAGAAGAGAAAAAATCCGCCCCGACCCCTACTCAGATTACTTTTTTAGATGATCTCATTGCTGATCCAGATTGGAACTCCAACGGAGGTCAAATTGTTTTTTGCATTAAGGGAGGGGAGTCACCAACATTGCACTCAATAAACATTGATGGGAGCGGACTTACCGAAATCGGCCCAGGATTTGATCCATCTTGGAGTCCCGTAGAAGATAAAATAGCTTACGAGCTGAACGGACAAATTTACACCATGAACTCCAACGGAGGGGAGATCAATCAATTAACAACCGGATATAGTAGCGCTCAACCTACATGGAATCCAGATGGAACCAAAATTGCGTACACCTATTACGGAGCTGGAAAACCATCAATTTGGATGATGAATGCCGATGGCAGCGGGAAAATTCAGCTTACTACTTCTGCAGATGGAGAGTGTGCTTTGCCGTCTTTTAGTTATGATGGCTTAAAAATTGTTTATGCTAAAGGACCTGTATGGGATACCTCTTTAGAAAGACTGCCGACAGCAACAAATGAAATCTGGATCATGAATTTAGATGGTTCAAACAAACATAAGATATATGCTCCAAGCGACAGTTACCAATGGATATTCCAGCGAGCCTGGAATAAGAATAATGAGATTTTATTCATGAAAAATCCGCTTCAGGACAGGAAGATTCCAGAGATGTTTGTTATAAATTCTGATGGAACTAATCCTAGATGCATGGTTGATCCTCCAGAGGATTCTTTTGGTATTCCTATATCATTTTATCTTGATCCTGTCTGGGATAATAGTGGTACTAAAATAGTAGCTGTTAGAAAAATGATAGATGGACCACAAAACATCGTTACTATTTCAGCAGAAGAATAGTATTTATCTTAGATTAGATAAGAAACAATAAGTAGCAGGCTTGTGCTTAGTTCGAGCGACCGAGATGCCTTGTGGTATAGGGATTGACGACATTTCTGGAACATGCTAGGATTTAAACGCTTTCAGCGTAGCATAATGCTATGCTTTTAAGTCTCAAAATCTAAAAGTCATCCTTGGGCGCCGGGTTAGATGGAATTCCTCCCTAATTTCGGTGCCCTAGAATGACTTTTAGAAACTTAGAGCATAGGGTATTGACAAGGTTTTGAAATTTGTTTAAAATTCTAAATACTATTTATAAACCCGGTCTGAATTTGCTGAAGGGTTTGTCCTTGGTAAAGTCGAAAGGCTGTGGAAAACTCTACTACTTGACTTTATTATAGAATAGCATAAGGTAGGAAAACAATATAAAGCAAGAGTAGAAAAGTGAGATTTCACTACCTAGAAGGAGGAGCTAGGAAAAGAGATTGTGTTTTCAAAAAACTTTGGCATAATTAGAAAAAATCTACTTGGACAAAATTACATTAACACAAAAGACGTAAGTCCTTGCCGTTCTCTATTTGGACGGTTTTTTGTTTTTTAAAATGAATAGAATCTAATCTCCATTTTTCAAAAAGAAAAATGAAGCTTGGGTTTTATTAACGGGCCCAAATTAGGGAGGGAAAAAATAAAGGTCGAATAATAAGTGGCTTACCCTAAGTTCTCCGAGCTTAGTCGGCGAAGAGAACATAAGGGAGGAATTGCCTAGGCGGAGGACCTAAGGCGAGCCACTTAAACAATTATTAACTAACTTAAACAACAAAAAAATGAACAAGAAAATTATATTAAGTTTAAGCGTAATTGGAATTGTTGCTGCTATTGCTGTTGGTGGAACTGTTGCTTATTTCAGCGACACTGAAACCAATACTGGTAATCTTTTCAAAGCCGGAACTATAGATATTTGGGTTGAAGGTGATAACTTCATTTGGGAAGAAGGAGCTATAATGGAAGATATGAAGCCTTGTTATACAGATTATATTAATCTCGTTATTCATAACGACGGTAGTGACCCAAATCCAGTTAATGTTTGGAAGAAACTATACAATATAGTTGAAACAACTGGAGTAGTTTCTGAACCAGAGTGTACCGAGCAAGGCGGAATTTGGACAGAAGGACAACCAGGTAGTTGTAATTTTGGTACTGAAATTGACAACGACAATATCTCTAGCATTATAAATTATGATCTTTCGGTAGAGGTTTACAACGAAGAAGAACAAAAAATCTGGTGGCAGACAATTTATGTCGACGATGACAAAGTTACTGTAGCTGACATAGTTGCGATGAGTGATGGTGTTTATCTTGGTATGATTCCCGTTGATGGTTATATGAAAGTAACTCAGAGCTACCATATGCAAGATCCTGACGAATCTACAAACTGGGCTCAAGGCGACGAAATGGCTTTTGACATCGAGATTAAAGGAATTCAACTTCGGGGAACAGCTTGGTTAGAGAACAAAGAAGGAGCTGATCCATGGAAACTCATTCTTACCGATGATATTAATGGAATTTTAACCTATGAGGTTAAAAGCCCAACTTTTGATTTTGAGTTTACCGGGAGAGCACCATTAGCAAATCATGATTATGTTTTAGCAGCTGGCTATGATGCCGGCAGTAATGTTGATACTTACTTAGGAGAAGGCATGACTGATGGGGATGGGGATATAACAATCACAGGAGACATAGAACTCGGTAAAAGTATGAAAGATGTAAAAGTATGGTTGGTTCCAGGAGAAAACTGGAATAATGGAATGGTTTGGAGTCCTTATGTTCCTACTAATTTCCTTTGGGAAACTGGTTTGATTTGGTACGAAGATACTGATTTATAGTCTTGAAACCTTTTCGGTTGCTTCAAAATAAAATTGGAGCAGCCTATAAAGGTCTTAAGATAAAAATAAAAAAAGAAAGGTCGAGAAATATTGAATAAAGATTAGCTTAAAGAATAACTAATTAAAAAAACAATGAACAAAAAAATTCTACTTAGTTTAAGTATTATAGGTATCGCTTCTGCTATTCTTATTGGCGGAACCGTAGCTTATTTTTCTGATTCTAAAGTAAGCGCTGATAATACTTTTACTGCCGGAACTATTCTTTTAGACACAGACACAGAAGGTCCTGTTTTCACAATAGAAGGAAAACCTTGTCAGGAATTCCAAGAAATAGTTACCTTAGTAAATGTAGGAATGAACAATGGTATAGCAGATCTGCATTTCAAAAACGTAGTTGATGATGGAGGATTAACGGTTGGGCCAGAATGTGAAGCTGAAGGAGGAGAATGGATTAATGAAGAATGTATAGGAAATACTCCAATCGATGACATCAGCACCAAACTTAATATTAATATTGGTTATGATGTTGACGGCAGTGGAGAAATAGAAGAAGATGAATATCTTATTTGGGATGATGCCAATCAAAACGGCGTTATCGACCCGGGAGAGCTTTATTTCGGCGATAACCCAAATGCAGACAATTCTGTAGCAACGTTAGCTCAATTAGAATCTGTTGATTTTGATTTAGCACTTCTTCCTGCTGAAGAAGAAAGAAAATTAGAACTTTCTATGCATCTGCAATGGGATGCTGATAATGAATATCAAGGAGACTACAGTACCTTTGATATTGAATTTACCTTGCATCAAATTCCAACCTGCGTGTTAAATGAGGACTTAGATTATCTTGATATCGGAGACGAAGCCAGTGAAGTAGGGCATCTTACCTATTTCAGCGATGACTGGAGTTTCATTGGTGATCCTGATCATAACGGTGGAGGTTATTTAAAGCTTGGAGGATATGGAGGATATGATGGTGGTGAGGCAAACTTCAGAGGTTTAATAGGTCCAGATACTGGTTGCGGTGACGAACACTGGCATGCAACATTTATAATGGATGCTGGTTCAGGTATTGCTACTAAATTAGCCTTGAGACATTTAGATGGTTCTCAAAATGACAGCTTCGACGTCTTTATTGTCCAAGGAGGACAAGATTACGTTGTTGGTCATTACGAATGGGATGGAAATACTGCCGAGGAATGGAAAACTACTGAATTTGTTTTGCCTACATCTGCAAATAGGACAGGTGAAATTGAATTTAAGTTAGTATCAACAGATCCAGTTATTCCTTGGTGTGATTCTGGTTGGGGACAGGTAATGTTTAACTGGGCTGGATTAACAGGTTGTAAATAATATATTGAAAATCTTTTCGGTTGCCTTAATGCTTTTCTTGTGGCAGAATTAGGGCAATCTATAAAGATTTTAAAGAAATGAAGTTTTTGAAAATAATATACTACATTTTTATTGTTTTTGTTGCCGTAATTGCTTTTTTACTGCTTGTTTCTGCTTTTCCGATTACTGGAAATATAAAGTTTCTTATTGTCCAGTCGGGTTCAATGGAACCAGCAATTAAGATGGGAAGTATAGTAATGGTTAAACCTGTGGATGAATACAAAATTGGAGATGTTGTTTCTTTCAGCGAAGCAGGTAAATCTAGAACACCGACTACTCATCGAATTCATGATATGAAAGTTGCTGAAAGTAAAGTTTTCTACATTACCAAAGGTGATGCCAACAATGCTCCGGATAGAAAAGAAATCCAAGAGAAAGATATCATTGGTAAGGCATTAATTAATATTCCGTATCTCGGTTACGCGGTAGATTTTATGAAAAAGCCGTTAGGATTTCTTTTAATGATCATTACTCCTGTAGCCGTTATTATCTTTGGTGAGATAAAAAAGATCTATGAAGAAACCAAAAAGAAAACAGAAAAATAATACTCAGAATACATTAAAAAAATCCATTCTAAAGATTAGCGTATTCTTGGTAATTACTGGTCTTAACTGGACCGGGCTTTTGGCTGTTGGTAATACTTTAGCTTATTTTGGTGATACTGAGAATTTTTCAGAAAATATTTATTCAGTCGGTACTTTAGATTTTTCTTTAACTAATCCAAATTTCAGTGAATTTATAGGGCTGACTGAGGAACTTTCCTTTGGTTCGGTCTTAACAAATAGCGGTAGTCTTGATTTTCAATATACAGTGGAATCTGAAAAGATTTCAGGTGATGATTTCTGTAATGCCCTTGAATTAGAAGTTAAATTAAATGGGGTTAAAAAACATGATGATGGTCTTGTTTCTTTTAGTCTTCCCGCTTTAACTACTCCGGGAAGCTGGAGTTTTGAGGTTGAATTACCAGTTACGGCAACAAATATTCCTCACGGTGAAACCTGTGAAGTTGATTTTGTATTTAAGGGGTGGCAGACTGATATGGCTACCTATG
>CAYYDV010000026.1:0-2450 GCA_964470765.1 uncultured Candidatus Saccharibacteria bacterium | reverse complement strand
ACCTGTGAAGTTGATTTTGTATTTAAGGGGTGGCAGACTGATATGGCTACCTATGAAAATGGAGGTTTCTCTGATGAAGAAAGATTTCATCTTAATCTTACCAGTAGAATGATTGTCTTAAATGAATTCTTACCTAGACCCGATGGAGAAGCTTATGGTTTTGATTTTGGGGATGACTCCAGCACCAAGCCCCGAGGAGAGTGGGTAGAGTTATATAATAACAGTGATATAAGTTACGACCTTGATGGTTGGTATATTTGGGATGCCAGTGGTGATGATTTAAATAAGGTTTCCATTACTAATTTAAATACGCTGCCAGGAACTACAGTCATCTCAGGAAGAAGCTGGCTGGTGGTTTATATGAATAAAGCTGTTCTTGGTAATACAGGGGATACAGTCGAGCTATTTGATAACACTAATACCTTAATTGATTCCTATACCTACACTGATAGTGATTATTGCTATATTGAACCAACTCCAGAAGATGAAAATGCTACCACTACCACTGGTAGTTGTGGCGGGGTGCCACCTAATAAATCATATGCTCGTATTCCTGATGGTATTGGTTCTTGGGTAGATCCTATTCCTACACCTGGACTACCTAATATGTTAGATAGTTCAGCTAATAATGATTACTCCTGGTTAAATGAACTACCGGTTGAATCCAGTGAAGGCCAAATTCAAGCTCAACCTGAAGAAGAGCCAGAAGAAGAACTTAATGAAGAAGAGGTTGTTGAAGAAATTATTGAGGAAACAATTGAAGAAATACCAGAAAGTGGTTCTGAGCTCGAAGAAGGAACTACCACTGAAGCTACTTCTACCGAAGAAACGACTGAAGAAGCGACAACCACTGAAGAGGAAATACTTCCTGAAGAAACTCCAGAAGAGGGGACAACAACAGAAGAAGTAATTGATGAAATAATAGAAGATGATTCTGTAGAAAATGCTGTTACTACTGAAGAAGTAATAGTTGATAATGAGCTACCGCCCGTTGAAGAGGAAAATCCAACCGAGGAAGAACCAATTCAAGAAACAGAAGAGATAATTGAAGAAGTTGTTGAGGAACCAACTCCTGAAGAAACTCCAATAGAAGAAGTTCCAGTAATTGAAGAAGAACCAATTATTATACCTGAAGAAGAACCAGCTGTTATCCCTGATGACACTCCTCCTCAAGATGAAAATCCAGAAGAGAGTTCTGGTGATAGCGGGGATTCTGGAGAAGATATTAGTGAATAATAAATTATGAATAAATTACTAAAAACAATTTTAATAATCTCGATTGCCTTATTCGGTACTATTTTTCTATTTGTTGGTTCCGCTCAGGCTATAGAGGGTTTGACGATTCAATTTGAGAATGGGAATAATCAGCCTTTATTTGATGAAGCGAATTTTTTACCCGGCGAGAGTGTTAGTCGCCAGGTTGAGGTAATAAATGAAACTGGTGAAATTCAAGAAATTGCTACTGAGGCAATAATTTTTCCTGAGTTTCCTAACTCTAATAACGTACCAACCGATGATTTATCCCGGGTTTTAGAAATTACCATTAGTCAAGGTACAACAGATTTATATGGTGGTTCAACTGGACTTAAAACTCTCTATAATTTTTATGAGGTTGGCGAGACTTATTTATCTAATATAGGTGACGGAAGTACAGTTCAATATGATTTTACAATTTATTTTCCTTCTGAAGCAGGGGATGACTGGCAGGAAAAAACAACAACCTATTTTGATATTTTAGTTGGGGCTCAAGGCACTGAAGGCGGTGGCACTACTGGTGGTGGCACTAGTGGTGGAGGAGGCGGAGGATATGTTAGGGGTCTAACAATTTTTAATGAAGCAGATATAAATGCAAGCACAACCAGTGTTACTATTACCTGGACGACCAATTATTTTTCTACCAGTCAGGTAATTTACGGAGCAGAAGGAGAACAACACACTTTGGATTTAAGTGACGCTTCTAGTACTCCACCAAAATATGGTTATGCTCATACCAGCCTAGAATATGACGTCAGTCCAAAGGTTACTTCCCATTTAGTAATCATTACCGGTCTTACTCCTGGTGAGACTTATTATTATCGTTGCGTTTCTCACGGTTCTTTAGCGATTGGTACCGAACACAGCTTTACTACTCTTGTTGGAACCGGTGGTGAAGGAGAAACAGTTGGTCCTATTCCTCCTCTTAGTCCTGGTCCCACCCCAAGTCCTGGTGAAGAAGGTGAGGTTCCTGGAGAAATTACTGAAGCTCCTGCTGGAGAAGGAGAAGAAGGAATTATTCTGGGAGAAAAAGAAGAAGCTCCTGCTCGCTTCGCTCCCGGACAAGCTCATGTCGATCAAGACCGAGATCGGATTGACCTTTCCACGGCTTCCGCTGACAGGCGATCTCGGTAAGTGTCTCAAGGAGATCGATCCAGCCAAGACCCAGGTCGCGTTGCCCCTGCAGCGAACCTACT
>CAYYDV010000025.1:0-8463 GCA_964470765.1 uncultured Candidatus Saccharibacteria bacterium | reverse complement strand
CCTTCCATTCCTTGCCCTTATTTCGTATCTTCATACTGGAACCAACTGCCTGCACTTTTAATAATCCCTGCGTTTAAACCAGTGTTTAAAATATCAGCAAAATAAGAAATGCCTTCGTTGTAATAAATATCAAACTCAGTTACTTTGAACGGAGCAGCCACTTTATTTTTAACTATTTTTGCCTTAATCCTGCTGCCAATAATTTCGTCCTTGTATTTTATTTGGGCTGTTCTTCTTAAATTAATCCTGACTGAAGAATAAAACTTTAAAGCCAAACCTCCCGGAGTAGTTTCAGGATTTCCAAACATCACTCCGATTTTCATTCTGGTTTGATTCAAAAATATAACAGATGTTTTAGTTTTAGCAACAATCCCAGCGAGTTTTCTTAACGCTTGGCTCATTAAACGAGCCTGAAGACCAATCTGAAACTCTCCCATTTCCCCGGCAATCTCTGCTTTTGGGGTCAAAGCGGCCACTGAATCAATAACAATCACATCAACCCCACCTGATCTAACCAAGGTTTCAACAATCTGAAGAGCTTGCTCTCCAGAATCTGGTTGAGAAATCAAAAGGTCATCAACTTTCACTCCTATCCTTTTAGCATAGTCAGGATCTAAGGCATGTTCAGCATCAATAAAAGCGGCTACGCCGCCTTTTTTTTGGGCCTCAGAACAAACATGCAAAGCTAAAGTGCTTTTCCCGGTTGATTCAATCCCATAAATTTCAATCACTCTCCCCCTGGGAATTCCACCTACTCCTAAAGCCAAATCTAAGGAAATGGAACCAGTAGGAATAACATCAATATCAACCCGCCTAACTTCTTTAAGCTTCATAATCGCCCCTTCGCCAAACCGTTGCTTAATCTCATCTAATGTTTCTTGCAAATCTCCTTTTTCTCCACCAGTTGGCGGATTTTTCTCATGTTTTTTTAACATAGTTATAGTTAAGAATAAATTTTTTAAGAGTAAATGTCAAATGTCTATTCACGCTCTTAAACCTTTTCCCACCCATCCTCATTTTCTAAGGTTTCCGGTTCGCCATTTTCTGCGCTTTCTGCCCCGCCGTACACCTCTCTTGGTTTTGCTCCTTCTCCTGGCCCAACCACTCCTTTTCCTTCTAAGGTATCTATTAATCTGGCTGCTCTAGCGTAGCCAATCCGTAATCTTCTTTGAAGCAAAGAAGCAGAAGCTTTTCTTGCTTCAATTACTAATCTCTTTGCTTCTTCATAAAGAGGATCATCTTCGTCGTAAGTACCACTAAATCTTTTTTCCGGTTCTCCTGAATTTTCCTCCAATCCTTGAAGCAGTTCTATTTGGGTTTCCGTCTCGCGTACTGGTTCTTCAATTTCTGAGCTTATATGCTGCACCACTTTCTTAACTTCCTTCTCTGAAACAAAAGCGCCTTGAATCCTCTTGGGCTTAGAGGTCTGGGCTGAAACATAAAGCATATCTCCTAAACCCAGAAGTTTCTCAGCTCCAGATGTATCCAAAACTGTTCTTGAATCAACTTGAGAAGCGACCTGAAAAGTAACCCGAGAGGTTATGTTTGCTTTAATTAGACCGGTAATCACTTCCACCGACGGCCTCTGGGTAGCTACTACTAAATGAATACCAACTGCCCTGGCCATCTGAGCCAATCTAACAATCCCAGCTTCAATCTCTCTTCCCTTCGCTGCCATTAAATCAGCTAATTCATCAATTATAAAAACGATAAAGGGCAGAGGCTCTGTTTCGTTTTTTAAAGCTATTTCATTAAAACTTCCTATATCTCTTGCTTTAGCTTCTGCTAATAAATCAAACCTCCTCTCCATCTCGCCTGTGAGCCATCTTAAAGCAGTAATAGTTTGCCTGGCACCATAAATTACCGGACATAACAGATGAGGAAGAGCATCAAAAACTGGAAATTCAACTCTTTTGGGGTCAACTAAAATAAACCTTAAAATTCTCGGGCTAGCGCTTTTAATAGAAGTGCTAGGCTGGTAAAGAAGACTTAGCATTAAAGAGTTGAGAAAAATAGTTTTACCTGTTCCGGTACTCCCGGCTACCAAGAGATGAGGCATTCTGGTTAAATCTGTATAAACAGGACTGCCTGAAACATCTCTTCCCAAAGCGAGTATTAAATTTGATGGTGATTTCTGAAAATTAGGATTTTCAACTAAATTTCTCAATCTAACCTGAGCCCGGACTCTATTTGGAATCTCAATTCCCACCAAAGACCTTCCCGGAATAGGAGCTTCAATTCTTATTGGATGACTAGCCAAAGCCAGGGCTAAATCACTGGAAAGACCGGTTATTTTAGATAACTTTACTCCTTCAGCCGGCTTTAAAGTATATTGGGCAACAGTTGGACCAATATTTATCTCTGACATCGCGACTTCAATGCCGAAGTTTTGTAATGTCTTTTTAATAATAGCTGAGTTTACCTTAGTGTCGCCGCTAGTAGGGGTTTCTCGGTCAGGCTCTAATAATTTTAAAGGAGGCGGCTGGTAAGAAAAAATTTTAGCTCCAGCTATTGGCTTGGTCTCTAATTTAATCCCCGCCAAGGCGGGGGTTTCTGGTTGTTTAACTTCTTGGGGAGGAAAAGGATGAATTTCTTTTACTTTGAACTTGGGAGCAAAAATCCTTTTAATAATGGATCTTTTGGGAGAAATTTTTTCCTTAGGAGTCTGCGGCTCAATATCTTCTTTGGGACGGGGTATACGTAAAAATTGCCAAAAAATCAAAGCTCCAATAATAACTAAAGCCAAAAATATGAGCTGAGTCACCCAAATTTCAAAATATTTTAAAAGAGGCCAGCTTAGGATATAACCTAGCCAGCCCCCTCTCATAGCTTGAGAGTTAAAGCTTCCTAAAATTCCTGTCAGCCCAGAAACTAAAACTAGAGTAGCTAAAACTACGGGCCAAAAAACTTTTTTTCCTTTCTTAAAAAAATTCCCTTCCCCCTTTATGCCTAAAAACGCTAATCCCCCTAAAATAAAAATTAAAGGAATTAGAAAAACTGCCTCTCCAATTGCAAATCGGGTGCCTTTCATAAAAAGCTGGCCTGCTTTTCCTGCTTTTCCAAAAAAACTCAATCCAATTACTACTGCTGCTAAAATCATCGAAACACCGCAAATCATCTGTTTAACCTCTTCGGGTAAAGCAAAACGACCAGACCCTCTTCTCCCTTTAGGTAACTTTTTGAACTTTTTATGTTTTTTCTTTTTAAACACGAATTTAAATCCAAATGTCAAAATCCAAAGATTCAAATCAAATCTAAAGTTCAAATGTCAAAAAAAATGTTTTGGATGTAACCCTCCGGGGAGTCCGCTTCGCGTCCAGTGGATTTTGAGCTTGATTTGACATTTGACATTTGTCATTTGTCATTTGGATTTTTATGCTCCGTATTTGTATTATAGCATTCTTTGTTATTTCTTAAAACCAGTTCCAGCAGGGATTAATTTTCCTATTATTACATTTTCTTTCAATCCTCTCAATTTATCTTGTTTTCCCTGAAGCGCTGCTTTAATTAAAACCCTGGAAGTCTCCTGGAAGGAGGCAGCGGATAAAAAGGAGTCGGTAGTAAGAGCTACTCGAGATATTCCAAGTAAAACAGTAACAGCTTTTGCTAATTTCTTTTTCTCTTTTTTTAACCTATCGTTTTCTTCAATAAATTTAGCTCTTTCAAGAACTTCTCCGGTTGTAAAATAACTATCCCCAGAATCTTTAATTTTTACTCGAGAGAACATTTGGCGAATTATTACCTCAATGTGCTTGTCATGAATAACTGCCCCCTGAGAAACATAAATTTTCTGAATTTCTTTCAGAATGTACCGCTTGGTTTCCTCTTCGCTTTTTAACTTAAATACTTCTTTTAAATCCAAACTTCCTTCGCAAAGTTGTTGCCCTTTTTTGATACCTTGTCCTTTTTCTACTAAAATCGCTGTTTTGGGAGATATTTCATACTCAACTATTCCCTCTTTTCCAGCCCGTTCTGACTTTTGAGTTTTGGGCTTTGGATTTGATTTGACATTTGAGCTTTGGATTTCGGATTTAATCTTGATTATCCTTTCCGGCGTTATTTCTAACACTTTTCCACTAACTTTAGAAATCTCTGCTTTTCCTCCGGGTGTCCTTGCTTCAAAAATTTCTTGAACCCTGGGGAGACCAAAGGTAATATCCCCTCCGCTTGCTACTCCTCCAGTGTGGAAAGTTCTCATCGTTAGCTGAGTGCCGGGTTCTCCGATTGCCTGAGCGGCCACAACTCCTATAGCTCTCCCTCGTTTAATTAATTTATTCGAACCAAGATCCCAGCCGTAACATTTCTGACAAATTCCTCGAACAGATTTACAACTAATAGGAGAACGAATTCTAACCTTCTCAATTCCTTCTTCCGCTATTTTTATCGCTGCCTCCCAATCAATTATTTCTCCTTTTTTAACAATTTTTGTTATATTTTCTAAAGTTATCTGGCCTGCAATTTTAAAAATAAAGTTCTGGCCTATTTCATCAGCTTCTTGTCTAAACATCTCAAAACCTGTTTGGTCCTTACAATCCTCTTCAGAAGTCGTTACTTCATGAGAAACATCTACAAGACGTCTGGTTAGATATCCAGCGGTTGAGGTCCGTAACGCAGTATCGGCTGTTCCCTTTCTTGCCCCATGAGTAGAAATGAAATATTCCAAAACATCAAAACCTTCCTTGAATGAGCTTTTAACTGGTAATTCAATAATTTGGCCGGCTGGATTAATTACCAAACCTTTCATCCCGCTCATTTGAACTGGTTGAGCCCAAGATCCCCTGGCCCCTGAATCAACAATTAAAAATATCGGTCCAGTTTCAGGCAGAGTTTTTGGCACCAGTTTCTCAATTTCTGATTTTGCTCTTGTCCAAACCTCGATCACTTTGCTCCTTTTTTCTTCCCTGGAAAGTAATCCCTTTTTAAAGTGGTTTTCAATCAATTCAATCTCTTTCTCTGCGGCCTCAATAATTTTTTTCTTTTCCGGTGGAACAATCAAATCATCCATTCCCCAAGTTATTCCTGACATAGTAGCTGATTCAAATCCTAAATCTTTAATTTTATCTAAAGTATCTTCAATTATTTCCTGCTTATACTTTTTAATAATTATCCCCATTATTTTTTCTAACTTCTTTGAATTCATTAACTCATTAACAAAAGGGTAATCTTCAGGTAAAGTTTCGTTGAATAAAATTCTACCAAGCGAAGTTTCTGTGAGACCGCTTGCCATCCGAACCCTAATGCGACCCCTTAAATCTATCCCTCCGAGCTCATAAGCCATAATGGCTTCTTCGGGACTGGAAAAAGTCTTCCCTTCTCCTCTTGCCCTCACACCATAACGAGGGCTAACTTCGTCTTTTTTGGCGCCTTCGGCGCCCTCTCCTCGTTTGGTGTGAGGGTGAACTTCCTCTCGAATCTTAGTCAGCCAATAACAACCAATAATAATATCCTGAGTTGGCGCCACAACCGGTATACCAGTAGCAGGCTTTAATAAATTAAGGGTAGACAACATTATTTCTTTTGCTTCCTTTTGAGCTTCCTCGCTTAAGGGAACATGAACTGCCATCTGATCCCCGTCGAAATCAGCGTTAAAGGCCTTACAAACCATAGGATGAATTTCAATTGATTCTCCTTCAATCAAAACTGGTTGAAAGGCTTGAATTCCTAATCGGTGAAGAGTAGGAGCCCGATTTAGTAAAACTAATTTATCTTTCACTACTTCCTCTAAAATTGCCCAAACCTCATCTGTCTCCTG
Organism: uncultured Candidatus Saccharibacteria bacterium; assembly: GCA_964470765.1. Lineage (GTDB taxonomy): Bacteria > Patescibacteriota > Minisyncoccia > Minisyncoccales > JAGGXC01 > CAYYDV01. Next base: position 2,711 of record CAYYDV010000025.1, on the reverse strand, counting down.
TTCAATCAATCTTGATGCGCCTCGAACATTATAAGAAAGTTCTTTATCTAAAATTTTCTTAATAACAAAGGGCTTAAATAATTCCAAAGCCATTTTCTTAGGAAGTCCGCACTGGTGAAGTTTTAGTTTAGGTCCTACAACAATCACCGACCTTCCCGAATAATCAACTCGTTTACCCAAAAGATTTTGTCGGAACCTGCCTTGTTTCCCTTTAAGCATATCAGCCAAAGATTTTAAGAGCCGTTTTCCTCCGGTGGTAGCCGTAGTCAGAATTCCTTTTCTCATACTATTATCAATTAAAGCATCAACCGCTTCCTGGAGCATTCTTTTTTCATTTCTGACAATGACCTCGGGGGCAGCAATCTCTAATAAGTATTTTAGACGATTATTTCGGTTAATTACCCTTCGATAAAGGTCATTTAAGTCAGAAGAAGCATACCTGCCACCATCTAATTGAACCATTGGCCTTAAATCAGGAGGCAAAATTGGTAAAACAGTTACAAATAGCCATTCTGGCCTAATTCCAGCTTTAGCTAACCCCTGTAAAAACCTTAATCTTCTTAAAATCTTTCTTTGAGATATCGCCGCTACTTTTTCTATTTCTTTTTTTAGTTTTTTAATTTCTCGTTTTAAATCAATTTTTTCAAAAATATTCCTTAGGGTTTCAGCTCCCGTGCCTGCTTCAAAAACTTCACCATATTTTAGAGAGTAATCATAATACTCAACCTCAGAAAAAACTTTCAAGGGTTTAATTCCTGAAACCTCTTCCCTTGCTTTATCTCTTGCCGTCCTTAACTCATCTAAAGTTTTCTTCAGCTCTTTTTTGCCTTTAATTGCAACCCTCCGGGGAGTCTCTTGCTTCGCTTGATCCAGTGCTTTCTGGCTTTTGGTTTTTTGTTTATACTCCTTCTCAATTTCCTTTAATACTTTTTCTTTTGCTTCTTCATTAACACTGGTAACAACATAAGCGGCGAAATAAATTACTTTCTCCAACTGCTGCATAGGCACACCCAAAACCATTCCTATTCTTGAAGGAACTCCTCGCAAAAACCAAATATGAGAAACAGGACAAGCCAATTTTATATGTCCCATCCTTTCTCGCCTCACCGAAGATTTAGTCACCTCAACCCCGCACCTATCGCAAACTATCCCCTTGTAACGAATCCTTCTATATTTACCGCAATAACATTCGTAGTCCTTTTCAGGACCAAAGATTTTTTCGCAAAAAAGACCATCTTTTTCAGCTCTCTGGGTCCGGTAATTAATTGTTTCGGGTTTGGTAATCTCACCGTGAGACCAAGACAAAATTTCCTCAGGCGAGGCAATTTTTATTCTTATGGCTTCTAGGTCTGCTACACGCATAAATTTAAGTTCAAATCTCAAAGTTCAAAACTCAAAGCCACAACCTTAAAACTTAAAGTTTTTTATTAAATCAGTTTTTAGTTTTGAATTGTGGTTTTGCGCTTTGCGTTTTGAGTTTTGAGTTATCTCTTGGTTTCTCCTTCACCTCTACGCTAAGCCCAAGAGACTTTAGCTCATTAACTAAAAGATTAAATGATGCAGGGATATTTGGATTTCTAATTGGCTCTCCTTTTAGAATTGCTTCATAAGTCGCTGCTCTTCCTAAAACATCGTCTGATTTTATAGTCAACATTTCTTGCAAAATATGAGCTGCTCCGTATCCTTCCAAGGCCCAGACTTCCATTTCTCCAAATCTTTGTCCCCCAAACTGCGCTTTACCTCCTAACGGCTGTTGAGTAATCAAAGAATAAGGACCAATTGAACGCATATGAATTTTATCTTCAACCATATGGATTAACTTCATCATATAAATACAACCCACTGTAATTTTTTGTGAAAAGGGAAGGCCGGTTCTTCCATCATATAAAGTAATTTTCCCATCTTCTGAAAAACCTGCCATTTTTAACTCTCCCTTAATGTCACTTTCGGTGGCGCCCGTCATAGCGGGAGAAATAGCAATATATCCCAATTCTTTAGCAGCTAAGCCAAGGTGAGTTTCTAATATTTGCCCGATATTCATCCGCGAAGCTACGCCCAAAGGATTCAAAATAATATCTACAGGCATGCCATCCTCTAAAAATGGCATTTCTTCTTCTGGCACAACTCTGGAAATAACTCCTTTGTTTCCATGACGGCCAGCTAATTTATCTCCTGCTTGAATTTTTCGAAGCACAGCTACTTCAACCTCAATTCTTTTTATAACCCCGGGTTCCAACCTATGCCCCTTTTCTCTAGAGAAAATCTTTACTTCAACCACTCTTCCTCGCTTCCCGTGTTCCATTAATAAAGAGGTGTCTTTGACATCTCTTGCCTTCTCTCCAAAAATTGCTCTCAATAATCTTTCTTCAGCAGTCAAACCAGCTTCTCCTTTTGGTGAAATTTTACCCACTAAAATATCATTCGGTCCGACCTCCGCCCCAATCCTAATAACACCCTCCTCGTCTAAGTCCTTTAATTTTTCTTCTGAAACATTGGGAATATCACAGGTAGTAATTTCAGGCCCGAGCTTTGTTTCTCTTACATCACAAGTGAAATTCTCAAGATGTATTGAAGCATAATAGTCGTTTTTTACTAATCTCTCTGAAATAATAATTGCATCTTCAAAGTTTAATCCTTGCCAAGAAAGAAAAGCAACTAGAACATTCTGGCCCAGAGCTAATCTTCCCTGAGAAATTCCCCCGCCATCAACC
>CAYYDV010000024.1:0-8516 GCA_964470765.1 uncultured Candidatus Saccharibacteria bacterium | reverse complement strand
TGTAGGTAATGTTTATTTTTCCACCGACAAACCATTTGAAGTAAGGAGGTTTGTGAACAAAGACTTTTTTCCACTTCTTAAACCAAAAAAGTCCCTTAGCCAGTTCGGCCCAAAATTTCTTAGGATCCTTAGCTGCCTTCTTGTAAATTGAAGAACTATTTAGCCAAGCTCTTTTCTTGAATTCTTTTGTTGGATAGTAGTATTTCCCTTTTTTAATCATCTATTTTGAGATTAATTATTATTGCTTTATTTTAACAAAAAGAAGGATTTAAATAAAGTTAATAAAAATCCGTCCCGATTTCATCAGGACGAATCTACTTGTTTAAAACCCGGCTTTAAACACTTTGACTCTAGATTTTCTTCCCAATAAATTCAGTAAAATCAGCAAAGCGACAAGCATAGCCCCATTCATTATCATACCAGGAAAGAACCTTAACTAAGTTATCAATAACCTTAGTTGAAGGTAAATCAACTATAGAAGAAAAGGAATTTCCTGCATAATCTGAAGAAACTAAAGGAGTATCCTCTACTCCTAAGATTCCCTTGAATCTCTTTTCCTGGGAAGCTTTTTTAAAAGCTGAATTAACTTGTTCAGCAGTAGTTTTCTTTTTAACCTCACAAACTAAATCAGTAACAGATACAGTTGGAATAGGAATCCTGATAGCCATCCCATCTAATTTACCTTTTAATTCTGGAATAACCTTACCAATAGCTTTAGTTGCTCCAGTAGTGGTAGGAATCATATTAACTGCAGCTGCCCTAGCTCTCCTTAAATCTTTATGAGGTAAATCCACTAATTTTTGGTCGCTAGTATAGGCATGGATAGTAGTGATAAAACCTTTAACAACTCCGAACTTTTCATCTAAGACTTTAACTATGGGAGCTAGGCAATTAGTTGTACAGGAACCCATATCACAAACTGTATCTTTTTTAATATCAAACTTATCTTCGTTAATACCTAAGATAAAGGAATTAATTTCTTCACTCTTACCTGGAGCTGATATAATTACTTGTTTAGCTCCAGCTTTTAAATGCTTGCTGGCATCTTCTATCTTTCTGAAAACACCGGTTGATTCCAAAACAACATCTACTCCCAGTTTCTTCCAGGGAAGACTAGCTGGATCTTTTTCAGCAAAAACTTTTATTTCCTTGTTATCTATTATTAAGCTATTCTTGGTAGCTTTGACCTTGTGGCCATAAATTCCGTAAACAGAATCATACTTTAAAAGATGAGCCAAGGTATCATTATCAGTTAAATCATTAATAGCTACTACCTTTAAATTAGGATGTTTATCAAAGATAGCTTTAAAAGTTAAGCGGCCAATTCGGCCAAAGCCATTAATAGCAATTTTGGTCATAAATTTTTAGCGAGGCTACAGTTTCTCGGGACCATCCGCAGGCGAGTGGGCACGGTGCCCCGACCTGTCGGGGCGAGCGAGCCGAGGACAGGAACGAACGAACACGCTGGGTGAGTGAGTGTGTGCCGAGAAACGTAGCCAAGCGTTTACTTGTTAAGTTTTAATATTTTAGTAATTTTTTCTTTATCAAACCCTACTATAATCTCTCCATCAATATCAACTACTGGTACTCCCATCTGACCTGATTTCTTTATCATTTCCTCCTGAGCTTTCTGGTCACTAGAAACATCAATATCCTCAAATTCAATATTGTTCTGTTTTAAGAATTGCTTTAGGGTTACACAATAAGGACACATTTTAGTACTATATACTTTAACCATAATTACTTTAATAAGAGGGCAGCGCCTATAGCGCCACTAAACTCTCCTAATTTAGCTACTCTTATTTTAACAAATTTCTTGGATTGAGGCGAGAGAACTCTCTTTTTAACTTCTTTTTTAGCTGGACTCAAGATCAAGGAACCAGCCTTAGCAATACTGCCGCCTATAACAATAATGTCTGGGTCTAAGATATTGACAATATTAGTTAAACCTAGGCCCAGGTTTTGACCAAATTCTCTATAAATCTTTTGAGCTTTCTTATCTCCTTGCTTAGCCTTTTTTTCTATTTCTAAAGGAAGAAGCTTGCTTTTCCTTTTAAAGAACTTTTCCGAAGCATATTCTTCAAAACAACCTTGATTGCCACAGCTACATTTAAAACCATCTGACTTTATAGTCATATGACCTACTTCTCCGGCACTACCAAAAGCTCCTCGAAAGATCTTCTTTCTGATAACTATTCCTCCTCCAATTCCACTCCCTAAGGTTACTCCCACAACAATTTCTTGGTTCTTTCCTGCTCCTAAGATTGCTTCCGCTAAGGTAAAACAATTAACGTCATTTTCCATTCTTGTTTTCAGCTTTAAGTCCTTTTCAATAATCTTAGCTAAAGGACAATTCCTTAAACTCTTTAAATTAGGTGGATTTAAAACTAAATCCCCTTTTTTATTAAGAGGACCAGGTACGCCTAGGCCTATTCCTAAAATATCTCTTTTAGGAATATTAATTATTAACTTTTTAATATTCCCTTCTATTGTCTTGATTATTCTCTTCTTGCTTTTAGGAGTAAAAACTTTCTGCCGTTTAATCACTCGCCAGTTCTTCAATAAAACAAAGTTTATCTTAGTTCTGCCAATATCAACACCTAGAGAGTATTTCATATAATTCATTGTAGCAAGTTCCGTAAAAAAATAAAACGGGGATAGTCCCGTAAGGTCGAACCCGCAAATTACTTTGACAATTTTTTAAAATTGTGTTATTCTAATCATTATTAAGGAGGTATTAAAATTAAAGAAGTATATTGGATTGGAAAAATTAATGAAGAGAATCTAAAGAGAGTTGCCGAAGAAATATCAGAAGCGGTCGATTTACAAGAGGAAGTAAAGCTGTTTATTTGGAGTACTGGAGGAAGCCCATCCTTAGCTCATTTTTTCTATGACTGGATAAGAATGAAAGGAGATGCTATAAACACTATAGCTCTTGGAAAAGTAGCCTCTGCAGCTGTAATAGTATTTCTAGCTGGAAAAACTAGATACTGCACTCCTCATACTTACTTTCTTATACACAAGATAGCTAGTCCCCAAATAAAAGCAGAAGTTATAAGCCAGAACCAGTTTAATAATGTGCTCGATGGACTAAAGATGGATGAAGTTATAAAACAAGATATTTTAGACAAAGAAATAAAGCTCTCAAGGTTAGATAAAGCAAACATAGAAAAAGAAAAAGTTCTGATTTTAACAGCAGAACAAGCTAAAAAGAAAGGTTTAGTCCATGAAATCAAGAGTTTGTCCTAAGACAAGCTCTCTTTTTATTCAAAACACCACCGGTTCTCTATTCTACGCCCTCCATAATTCCTACTATCCTTTCTTTTTCTTTCTCAACCAGCCCTCCCTCATATTCTCCGCCATGGGCTGAACTTCCTTTGTATGATGGTTTCTTCTGGTCTAAATGTAAATTAAAAAGAAGATTATTATCTTCTTGTTTTATGTAAAGGTGAAATCTAGGATATCCTCCCCTGCCACCAAGATACTTAATACAACTAAATTCTTTTCCATCATTACTTCTAGGCACATATCCTAATTGCCTCATTAAAACCAAAATGTTCTTGTTTGGTTTCTGAATACTAAACCTCATATTTATTTAGATATATTGCCTTGTCTTTGTTTGGGAACAAATAATCTCCTGAATTTTTTAACAAATCGTGTTTCCCTTGCCTGGTTTCTCTTGTAATTTTTGCTCTTTCTCTTCTTCATAAATTTATTTATTTAATTCCTCAAGTTGTTTCTTCAAATCTTCAATCTCCTGCTCTTTTAATCTTTCAGCTTCTTCTATTAAGCTCTTTCCTATATCTTTTTGGGTTTGACGACTCCTTAAGCTGGAATAGCCAAAATAACCACTTCCAGCAATTATTAGAATGATGATGATTGCAATCAGTAATGAAATTAAGCCAAATCCTTTTCCTTTCATGATCCTTTTCCTTTCATGGGTTTATTTAATAATTAGACATCGCCAATACTAATTAAGCCTCCAGATAAAGAAATTAAGAATAGCGGCAAAACTTACCCAGAAGATATAAGGTAAAAGTAAGAGGCCTGCTTTCCGGTGAATCTCATAAAACTTAACAACTGTCAGTAAAATCAAGAGCCAAAGTATGATTATTCCGATAAAAGCATAAAAAGGAGAGTGTAGTCCAAAAAAGAGAAATGACCATAGGGTATTTAGTATAAGCTGAATACCAAATATAGATAAAGCTGCTTTCACTTTTTTATTCTCTAATCCCTGACTCCATATTAAATAAAGAGAAATCCCCATCAAGATAAAGAGGGTTATCCAAACTGGGCCAAAAACCCAGTTAGGCGGTGAGAAACTTGGTTTCTCAATCCCAGCATACCATCCAGGAATTGAAGGGGTAGTGAAGAAAGAACCAATAACTCCTGCGAGTTGACAGATTAAAATAGAGATTAAAATCTTAATTATTTTTCCTTTCATAAATTTATTCTTTAAAATTACAAGCTTCTTTAAACCACAGACCATATTTACAATCAGGGCTATGGGGAGGCGGTGCTTCTCTTTTCAAAAGAGCAACCGCATCTTTAAATAATTGAGGAATACTTAAAGGATCTGTTTCTATTTCATGAAGTTCCTTTTTAAACGGTAGTTTACCATTAAAACCATTCTCCTTATCAACAATATAGAAGGCTAGATAGCCTTTTCTAGGAGTAGTATAGCCATTCTTCTCTAATAGATAAGTATAGACATCCATTTGGATTTGAAAACGGTCATAGACCTTAGCTACCTTAGAACCAGTAGATTTATAGTCCAAAGCAGCTAATTTATCATCAGGAAACTCTAAAACATCATCAACTGCCCCGAATAAGGTAGCTCCTAGTTCTGAATCATAATACCTTATACCTTCAAAGTTACTCCTCCACTTATTCAATAGTTCCTGATTATGGAAAAGCTTAGCTTCAATATTATTAGCTTTAAGTAAAGGATGAGGTTCTCCTTTGGCTCTATACCCATCAAACTCCTTCTTTAAAAGCTGATCAACAGCTGCATTCAAAGCATAAGGATAAGGAGGTGGTCTTCTTATCCTCTTCTTCTTTTCCAGCCAAAAACAACAAGGACACTCCAAAAACAGATTCAGGGAACTAGGTGAAAGTTGGATACGGTTATTAGTCATCTCATCTTAAGGATAACTTTCTTTCTTAAAGATTTCAAGAAGAAATAAAAAATCGCTTTTTTATTTCAACGATTTTTATACCTTGCGAGATATCTTCTATCGTATTGAACTATTCATATATAGTTTGTTTACCAAATAATTTTTCCTTTAATTTCTCAAATTCTCCCGTGTTCTCAGTAGATATACTATCAGAAACGGGGAATACCGTCCGAGAAACATCAGATATATCCAGAGGCGAAGTAGTAGCTATAACCCAAGATGAGGTATTTATATCCCAAGGTGTAGTAGTGCTAATAAATTTGCTCCAATCAAAAGACGATAATTCTTCCGAAGTAAAAATTTTTACATCTCCTAAGGAGGATAAGTCTATTATTGCGCTTTCTGAGCCTACTATTTCATATTCTAAATCTAAAGAGAATTCCGCAAAATTTGAAGAAGATTTTGAAGCAATCACTTTATTTTTATAAATATCCATAATCCACTCTTCTATAATTGATTCCTTTTCTTTATAACATCCATAATAAACACAAGTGTTCCAATCTTCTATGTAATTATATAAAGGATCACACACCTCATAATCTTTGAATCTATTTACGTCTTCAAGGTAAGTCTTTTTTCCTTCTTCCTGGCATTTCTCTTTCATGGAAATCACAAATTCTTTTTCTTTATACTCTTCACGTTTGTTAAAAAGAGGACAAAGAAATTCAATAGTAAATGCTGTAGTAATTACGAACGTAGATATAATTGCAAGTATAATGATGACGAAATCTTTTTTGTTCATTTCATTTAGTCTTACGTTCAAGGCTTAAAGGAAGTTAGAGAAGTATATAATAGAATAAAGCCGATTCCAACAGAGATTGCAGTTAAAAATATGATAAGGATCGTCATATTTCTTTGCCTTCTTTGAAGCTCATTATTACGAACTTCCTTAGCTAGATTTCTTATTTCGGTGTAGTGAGGAACGCTCTGTTCAATATTATAAAGCTCTCGTTTTGTTTTATTAACAACTTCTTCTATTCTTTCATCCTCATATATCTCTTTATTGTTGAGTTTCCTTATTTCCTCTCTAAGTTTTTTACATGCAGGTTTGATATCCATAGATTTATTAGAAATTTGTTCTTATTTTTCATTTTTCTTAACTTCGGGCTAAATTTTATTGACTTCTCCCGAAGACCTTGAATCTATATCTGATTTACTCCAACTATTTTTCCAACTGCATCTAACTTATCCTCTTTAAAGTATGTTACTCCTAATCTTAACGAATTTATAAAGTCTATGTAATGATGATCTCTCGGCTTTCTTGAAAAGGCTAAGTTCTTAAACGTCTGAAGTTCCGGTAATTTTTTCTCACTGTAAAATTTTTTAATCTCAAAATACTCACTTTCAAACAATTGTACAATACCCTTTCTTGATTGGCTAAGAAAATTAGTATCTTTTTGACTTTTCACTTCAAATAAGTAAGATCTTTGTCTGTTAGTAGCAAACAGATCTACGTGTTTATTAAAATAAAGCTCATAACCTCTATCTTTGAATAAAGATCTTAATTTTTCCAATGTTTCTTGATGTTCTTTGTTAGCTCTTTCAAGAAGTGTATTATCGCGTACAAATATAGATTCGGTTTTATTCATAACCTTTTTTCTTACATCTTTTAAAATGGATAAACTGGTTCCGTATCTAAAAATATCCTCTTTTTTTTCAAACTCCAAAAATGGAGAAGGCGTATAGATTTTATTCTGGTCTTGTAATGATCCGATAACAAAAATTTTATTGGGATAATTAAAAATCTGTCTAACGATCTTATCTTTAACGCTGGAAAAAGATCCCATAACGGGAAAACCTGGAATATAGCTCAAGGGGACTGAATTTAAAAGCAGACGGACCGCGAGTTGATTTATTTGACCTAGGTTGCTACTTGTTACATCAGGCAAGGATTGGGGTAGAGGAAATTGATTAAAGAGATAAATTTCCGAAAAAGGCACAAGTAAGGGCCATTTATTTATATGTTTCTCTCTTTCTTCTATCCATAAAAATTCTTCTTTTTCTCTTTTCACTTCATTCCCCACTACTCCGAAGCCTATAACTGCCGAAGTAACATTTTGTAAACGCGTGTTTGTCGACATAGAATGCATCAAAAATATATCTCCTGGCATTATATTAACCCAGGTAGAAAAATACTTTCTCTCAAGCCCCCAAGTCATGTACTTAATAGCTGTAATCCAGTTTTCGGGAGGGCCAGTAAATTTATAAAATTGTTTCTTACCGATATAATCTTGGAGCATATACCTATAATTTGTTGTATTTATTATGAGTTCCTCTTGCTTTTTTAATGGGGTATTTCTTTTGATTTTTTTTGATTTTCTCTTCTAGAGTATTTGAAATATCTAATTCAAGATCATGGCTCATTAGTAAAACCCAATATAAAACATCCGCTAATTCTTCACCAACTTCTTTTTTGTTAGTTTTGATATACGCCTTAATTTCTTTTTCATTTTTCCACTGAAAATGTTCTAAAACTTCTGCTACCTCTAAGACTAAAGATAGAGCGATATCTTTAGGATTGTGAAATTGTTTCCAATCGCGCTCGTCTCTAAATTTTATAATTTTTTTTGTCAAATTTTTTATGTCCGACATAATTCTATATTAATCTCTTTTCTTTAAAACTAAATGGCGAATTGGTTCTGGTAATTATAACGTGATCTAATACATCAATTCCCATAACCTTACCAGCTTCAACTATCCTTTTTGTTATATCTAAATCATCTTCTGAAGGTTCAGAATTATTAGAAGGATGATTATGAACCAAAATTATAGAACCTGCGTTCTGTTTAAAAGCTTCCTGGAAAATCTCCCGAGGATGTACCAAATTAGCATTTAAAGTTCCTATAAACATTGGTTTCTTATAAAGTAACTCATTTCTAGCATTCAAAAAGAGCACCATTAAATGCTCTCTAGTTTTATCTCTCATATAAACCGCTTGGGCCAATACATCTTCAATTGATTTAATCTGAGGCAAACTTTCATCTCTAACTTTTAAAGCTCTTTTAACTAATTCTTGAGCTGCTAAAATTGTACAAGCTTTAGCTTCATTTATTCCTTTTACTTCTATTAAATCTTCGTATCTCATTTTCAAAAGTCGCTTTTTAGAATATTTATTTAAAATCTGCTTAGCCAAATCTAAAACATTCTTACCTTCCCTACCAGTACGGAGCAAAATAGCTAAAAGTTCTTCATCTTTTAGGTTTTGAGGGCCTTTTGAAATTAATCTCTCTCTTGGCCGTTCAATTTTTGGTAAATCCTTTATTTTATATCCCTCCATAAAATTAAGGTTAATTATTCTTGACAGCGAAGGATAAGAAATCGATTATTATGGTATATAAG
>CAYYDV010000023.1:5305-9397 GCA_964470765.1 uncultured Candidatus Saccharibacteria bacterium | reverse complement strand
CCTGCCCAAACTCTAAAACCTTTAAAATTGTTTCTTCCTCAACTTCATCAGCTTTACATTCAATCATATTAATTAAGATGTCGGGCACCGTCTCCGAAGGAGATGGTCGTTCTTCGATTCCAGCTAAGACAAAATCTAAATTTGACTCTTCCCTCTCTTCGTAAATTGGGTTTAGAATAAATTCGTTGTTTACTTTGCCAATTCTGATAGCAGAAATTGGTCCCGACCAAGGAATATCCGAAATTGACAAAGCAATTGAAGCTGCAATTAAACCTAGGATATCAGAGTCATTTTCTCCGTCCCAGGAAAGACAGGTTATAATAACTTGAACTTCCCGATGGAGTTCTTTAGGGAATCGAGGCCTGATAGCTCGGTCAATCAGTCTTGAGGTGATAACCGCTTCATCTGAAGGCCGACCTTCTCTCTTGATATATCTCGGACCGCTGATTTTTCCGGCGGCATAATACCTTTCTTCGTAGTAAACGCTCAAAGGAAAGAAGCTTGTTTCTTCTAAGTCCTGGCTGGACATAACACAGGTAGCCAAAACTAAAGTATCTCCAAGTCGGACTAAAACTTCTCCATTAGCTCTCTCAGCTAATTTTCGGATTTGAACACTCAATTCTTGACTTCCTAGTTCTAATTTAAATTCTTTGGTTTTCATACTACTTCTTTAAAAGATATTTATTAGGTCTTTTATCTAAGTCTATAAATTCATCAGCTATTTCTTTCAATTTAGAGGAGGTAGTTTTCCCAAAAGCCAGAATTTCCACCCGTTTTCCTTGATTTTTTAAATACTCAACTAAGGGAATAAAATCACCATCTCCTGAACAAAGGATAATAACATCTAAACTGGAGGCAGTTCTAATAGCGTCAATGACTATCCCCACATCCCAGTCTGCCTTTTTCATTCCTCCATAAAATTCCTGAAGATCTCTTACTCTGGTTTCTATCCCTAATTTAGTTAGGGCTTCAAAAAAAGGTTTTTCTTCTCCAGTTTTTGTTCTGACTACATAAGCAAAAGCTCTAATGAACTTTCTTTCGGAAACAGCCGTTTTTAAAATTTCTCCAAAATTAACCCTGGCCTGATATAGATTCTTAGCTGAATGATATAAGTTTTGAACATCAATTAGAACTTCTACTCTTTGCTCTTTTGGTTTAATAGCCATGTTTATTTTTTTAATCCTAATTTTTTAACTAGGGCTTTATATTTTTTTTCATCTTTCTCTTTTAAATAACTAAGAAGAGATTTTCTTTTAGTTACCATTTTTAATAAACCTCTTTTGGAATGGAAATCTTTAGGGTGCTTTTTCAAATGAAGTAAAAGCTGTTTGATTTCTTCGCTAAGCAAAGCAATCTGGACTTCCGGAGAGCCAGTATCAGTATCATGAAGTTTATACTTCTTGATGATTTTTGTTTTTTCTTCAGGTATTAACATGTTACTTTATTTTACCCCGTTAGAAATTCTAAATCAAATGCCTATTTTTATTAGAAATCATTGATTCTAAAATTGGATGTCTATGATTTCTAACGGGATTTACATTAAAATTAAAAAACAGAAAAGCTTCTGTTCTTCTGTGCCCCGCGTAGGACTCGAACCTACAACCTTGATCTTAAGAGGATCCTGCTACTACCAATTGAGCTAGCGGGGCAGACAAGAAAAATCTATATGAATATTACCAGCCGCTGGTTGTTATATCACAACTTATTTGAAACCAACCTTCTCCAAAACCAACCCAATCAGCTATACCTACGGCATTTAGGGTTGAATTCACAATTATCCAGGAGGTATAGATTATAACTAAACCTATTATTGCGGAGAGGAGGATTGACCTTGCCTGGTTGAATTTTTCCGGACTAGCTCCCCCAAAATAGAGAGCTATACCGCCAATTATTAATATTAAAGTAGCGACAGGAGGAACAATTTTTAATAAAACAAAATCAATTATTCCGTCAATCATAACAAATAAATGACAGGGAGCACAATGAATAAATTTACGGTCTACATCGGCCCCTACAGGTGCTGGATTACCACCAATTTTTTCACCGCATTCTCCCACTATACCAGCTTTAGCTTGAGGATTAACATCAGCACATCTTCCGCAAGGAGTTATTCCTTCATAAGTAATAGTCCAATAAGATGGAGGAGGACTGTCGTTGATGATTGTATAACTACCACCAGCAGCTAGAATAATTAAAGGAAGAAATAAGCCTCCTAAAAAAAATAGCAAAAATATTTTTTTCATAATTTTAATATATATTTTCTCTATGCCCCTGGAAGGACTCGAACCCTCAACTAGGCGTCCGAAGCGCCTCGTGTTATCCATTATACCACAGGGGCAAGTTTTATTATTTTAACAGAAACATTGAAAAAAACAAGTTTTTGAATTAAGATGAAATATAATGGAAATTCCCAAAGAAGTCAAATTTGTTATAAGCGAACTAAGAAAGAAAGATTTCGAGGCCTATATTGTTGGAGGTTGTGTTCGTGATTTTCTAAGAGGAGTTAGTCCTCAGGATTGGGATGTAGCTACTAATGCTAAACCCGACCAAATTGCTAAAATTTTTTCCAAAAGCTATGCTGACAATAAATTTGGGACAGTTACTGTCTTGACTGGTTCCGATGAGCTAACCCTAAAAGAGATTGAAATTACTCCTTACCGAATTGATGAAAAATATACTGATAAGCGCCATCCCGATAAAGTTCGTTGGGCCAAGACAATTGAGGAGGACTTAGCCAGACGGGATTTTACTGTCAATGCCCTTGCTTTGAGGACTTCGGCTGAGCTCAGTCGAAAGCCCGAGGTTGAAGGGATGGCAAAAATTATAGATCTATTTGGCGGTCAGGAAGATTTAAAAGATAAGATTATTCGGGCCGTAGGAGACCCTGAGGATAGATTTTCCGAAGATGCCTTAAGAATGCTCAGAGCAGTAAGATTTGCTACCACCTTAGGTTTTGAAATTGAAGCCAAAACTAGCCAAGCTATTAAGAAGAATTCTCCCTGGCTTTGGGTAATTTCTAAAGAAAGAATAAGAGATGAATTGATAAAAATTATTATGGCTGCTCAAGCCGCCGAAGGAATTGAATTATTGAGAGAACTAAATCTTTTAAGATACATCATTCCTGAATTAGAAGAAGGTTATAAGGTTGCTCAAAACAAACATCATATTTACGAGGTCTACGAACACTCTTTGCTTTCTTTAAAATATGCGGCTAAAAAGAAATTCAATAAATATGTAAGGATTGCTGCTTTGCTCCATGATGTTGCCAAACCCCGGGTGAAAAGAGGGGAAGGCCCTGATGCTACTTTCTATAATCATGAAGTGGTCGGAGCTAAAATGACTTGTCAGATTTTAAACCGATTAAGGTTTTCTAAGAAAGATATTGAGAAAATTGCCAAGTTGGTTAGATATCATTTATTTTACTATCATCCCGATGAGGTAGGGGAAAACTCAGTTAGGAGATTGGTCAGACAGGTAGGACCGGAGAATATGGAAGAATTATTACAAGTCAGGATGTCCGACCGAATTGGTTCGGGTTGTCCTAAGGCTGAGCCCTATAAATTAAGATATATGAAGTATGTGATTGAGAAAACTTCTCAAGACCCTATTTCAGTTAAAAAGCTAAAGGTCTCCGGAGATGAAGTGATGAAGATTTTAGATTTAAAACCTGGACCAAGGATAGGACAAATCTTGGATGTTTTGCTAGGTTATGTTATAGAGAACCCTAAGAAGAATAAAAAAGAAACTTTAGAAAAGGAAATTAAGAAATTAGGAAAACTATCTGAAAAGGAACTTAAAGAACTGACCCAAAAAGCCAGAAAAGAAAGAGAAGCGATAGAGATGAAAAAAGACAAAATGACCAAGAAAAAATATTGGGTTACTTAGTTGCTCGGAAACAATTTTTAGTACACACTCATTCGCCCAGCGTGTTCATTTGTTCCTGTCCTCGCCTCGCTCGTCCCGATGAAATCGGGACACCCTGCCCGCTCGGCTGCGGATGCTCCTAAAAATTATTTTCCTCGCTTTTAACCTTGTAACAAAAATCGGGCTGTAGTGTAATGGTAGCACGAGTTCTTCGGGAGAATTTAGTTC
>CAYYDV010000023.1:0-5295 GCA_964470765.1 uncultured Candidatus Saccharibacteria bacterium | reverse complement strand
AGCCCGACAAAAATATGGCTAAAAAAGAAAAATTAAAAAGAATAAGGAAGACCGAAGGAATGATTAATAAAAACCTCTATCGGATTTGCGGTCTGATTACAATTATAGTGATGGTTATGGTGACCATAGGTTTTTTTAGCCGAGGAATGTTTCCTTCTCCCAGAATTGGTGTTTTTTACTTTGGGGTTTTGATTATTTATTCTTTCCATAAAGAATTAGTAAGATGGTTGGGAGAAAAAAAAATAGAGCGCCAGGGAGAATATTTTGTTTATGTCTGGATTGGATTAGCTATGGTCTTGTATATTATTAATTTCTTGAGTAAAGATTATTTTAGCTATTCTCCTCAAGGAATTCCTTTAGCTTTTCTAAAAGAAGTCTGTTTTACTGCTCTATGGGTTTTTGGGATTTTTATTCTTACTCGAGTTTCTAAATTAGTAAAGATTATCTTGGAGAGATAAAAACCTGCCTTCGGCAGAACCTTGAATGCCTTTGGCAAATTCTAGGGCCTATAGTATAAAGGCAATACACCGCATTCGCATTGCGGAGATGTGAGTTCGATTCTCGCTGGGTCCACCATTTTTCCATATGAACTCAAAACAATTAGGTAATTTGGGCGAAAAAATTGCTCGGGGCTATCTTAAGAAAAAAAAGTATAGGATTTTGGAGAGAAATTACTCTCCTAAATTTGTTTCTGGGCCCCAGAGAGGAGAAATTGACATTGTTGCCCGGAAGAAAGACGTGATTAGCTTTATTGAAGTGAAAGCCTTAGCTTATAAAGATAACAGAGGACGGGCCTCTGTTGTTTATCCTGAAGATAAAGTCAACTATCAAAAACAAAGAAAGATAATAAAAACTGCCCAAAGCTATCTCTTAGAAAGACATTTATCTCTGGATAGAAAATGGCAAATTGATGTTTTAGCTATTGAAATAGATTTAAACAAAAGAAAAGCTAAAATTAGACATATTGAAAATGCTTTTGGGGATTAGTCCTACATTTTATAGCGCTTGACAGCCCATATTTCATTTTGCTACATTGAGAGATTAAAGGTCGTTCGTAGAAGGGCTTTTTTTTAAAAAGGTCCTAATTTCTATCAACTATCAAAATGGATATTAAAACTTTTTCTTCTGCTGTTGCTCAAATCGCTGAGGAGAAAGGAATTTCTCCCAAAAAGGTAGTAGAAATTATTGAGCAGGCAATAGCCGCAGCCTACAAGAAAGATTACGGCGAAAAAGGACAAAAGATTGAAGCTGAGCTTAATCTTGAAACCGGCCAAGTTAAATTTTGGCAGGTTAAGTTGGTAGTGGATGAAAAAATGCTTCTTTCTGAAGAAGAGATAGAGAAAATGAAGGAAAATAAAGTTAGGGAAAAAGAGACTAGAGAGGAAGAGGAAGAAACAAAAGAAAAGAAAGTGCGCTTTAATTCTGAAAGACATATTATGGTGGAAGAAGCCAGGAAAAAGAAGCCCAAGATTAAACCCGGTGAAGAATTGAAAATACCTTTGAAAACCCAAAAGGACTATGGAAGAATCGCCGCCCAGACTGCCAAACAGGTAATTTTGCAAAGGATAAAGGAGACGGAAAGAGAAACTATTTTTGAGGAATTCAAACAAAAAGAAGGAGAGATAATCTCGGGAATAGTTCAAAGAATAGAAGGGAAAACAGCTTATTTAGATATTGGCAAGACCTTAGGGGTCTTACCAGCTGAAGAACAAGCTCCGGGTGAATTTTATCGAGTTTCCCAAAGACTTAAAGTTTATGTCTTAAAAGTAGAAGAAACTCCTAAAGGTCCCTTAGTCTTTCTTTCTCGGGCCTATCCTAAGATAATTTCTAGACTTTTTGAATTAGAAGTTCCTGAAATTGCTTCCGGCGAAGTAGTAATTAAGTCTATTGCTCGAGAAGCTGGTTCCCGGTCTAAAATTGCCGTAGCTTCTACTGCTGAAAGTATTGACCCTATCGGGTCCGTGGTCGGTCAAAGAGGAACAAGGGTAATGGCTGTCATTAATGAATTAGGAGGAGAAAAGATTGATGTTATTGAATGGTCAGAGGACTCGGAAAAATTTATTGCCAACTCCTTGGCTCCAGCTAAGGTTCTAGAAGTTAAAATCGGAGCTAAAAACAAAGCCCAGGTTTTAGTTCCCGAAGACCAGTTATCTTTGGCTATTGGCAAAAACGGTCAAAACGTTAGATTGGCGGCAAAATTGACGGGCTGGAAAATAGATGTTCAAAGCGGGGGAGTTGTTGAAGGGGTTATAGAAGAAGAAAAAGCAGAAGAAAAACCAACTAAGAAAAAAGAAAAGAAAAAAAAGAAGAAAAAATAATTTAATTAAAACTATGGTTAATCTTTTCAAAGAAATATCTCCGGGGGATAATCCGCCTCATCAAATTAACGTCGTCATAGACATCCCTAAAGGAGAAAGGAATAAGTTTGAATATAAAGAAGAGGAGGGATATTTTGAGTTAGACAGGGTACTATATTCTCCTTTTTTCTTTCCTTTTGAGTATGGATTTATTCCTCAGACTGCTTCCGAAGATGGAGATGCTTTAGATGTAGTCCTTTTGACTACTTATCCCACTTTCCCAGGATGTTTGGTTAAAGCTAGACCCATTGGCGTCCTTTTAATGAAAGATGAAGAAGGAACAGATAACAAAATTATTGCTGTTCCTATTGAAGAAGTTGACCCTCGATTTAAAGAAATTAAAGATATCAAAAATCTTGGTCAGCACCTCAAAGAAGAAATTAAGGTTTTTTTCGCTGATTATAAGAAATTAGAGAAGGAAAAGTATAAGCACGTAAAAATTGAAGGTTGGGCCGGAAAGGAAAAAGCTGAAAAGATAATTGAAAAAGGAGTAAAGGATTATCAGAAGAAATAAAATTCTTCGTGTTCATAAGACTGAATAAATCTTAATGAAAACCTCAGTTAAAAAACTTTCTGATTCCAAAATTGAGATTTTAATTGAAATCCCAGCTGAAGATTTTAATCACTATTACCAGCGAGCTATTTTAGATTTAGGAAGGAATGCTGAAATTAAAGGATTCAGGCCAGGTCATATTCCTCCGGATATCCTAGAGAAAGAAATTGGCCAGGAGAAGATTCTGAATCAAGCCGCCCAGGAAGCAATCAAAGAAAAGTATAGCCGAGCAGTAATAGATAATAATCTAGAAGTAATTGGGAGGCCAGAAGTTGAGATTTTGAAACTAGCCTTCAAGAATCCTTTAGTCTTCAAAGCTAAAACTGCGGTTCTGCCGGAAATTGAATTAGCTGATTATAAGAAGATTGCTGTCTCCGTAAAGAAAAAAAAGAACCCAGTTGAAGAAAAGGAAATTGAAGAAGCAATAAAATGGCTCCAGAAATCTCGAGCTAAACTAACTGCTTTGGATAGAGAAGCTCGGAAAGAAGATTTTATTGAAATTGAACATCAGTCTTCTCAGGTTGAAAAGGGAGAAAAGAAAAAAGATGCTTTTATCTTAGGTCAAGGCCATCTTATCCCTGGCTTTGAAGAAAAATTAGAAGGGATGAAAGCTGGAGAAGAAAAAGAATTTTCCTTAACCATACCTGAGAATTACTTCATTAAGGATTTAGCTG
This sequence comes from uncultured Candidatus Saccharibacteria bacterium, assembly GCA_964470765.1. Taxonomy (GTDB): domain Bacteria; phylum Patescibacteriota; class Minisyncoccia; order Minisyncoccales; family JAGGXC01; genus CAYYDV01. Next base: position 1,711 of record CAYYDV010000023.1, on the reverse strand, counting down.
GCAAGGAGGTTAAATTTAAAGTAAAAATGACCTCGGTTTTTAAAATGGAATTACCCGAGGTTAATGATTATTTTGCCAAATCCTTAGGCAACTTCCAGGATTTAAATTCTTTAAAACAAAATGTGAGAGAAGGATTAGAAGCGGAAAAAGAAAGAGAAGCCCGAGAAAAGCTTCGGGGGAAAACCTTAGAAAAAATAATTAATTCAATGGAATGGAATATCCCGGAAGTTTTAATTGAAGCAGAAAGAGACCGGCTTTTTGCTAATTTTAAACAAAGTTTTTCCCGAAATTCTCAAATTTCTTTTAATGATTATTTAACTAAAGCAAAGAAGTCAGAAGCAGAAATTAAGAAATCTTTTTTAGAACCAGCTCAAAAAAATATAAAGACCTTTTTAGTCCTAAGAGAAATTACCAAAAGGGAAAAAATTAAAGTTTCCGACGAAGAGATTAGTCAAGAGATAAATAAATTTTTAAAGAACCGCCCTGATTTTAAAAAAGCGGAAAAAGACCTTGATTTGGAAAAATTAAAAGAATATACTAAAGAAAGGATAACTAACGAGAAGACCTTTCAATTATTAGAACAATTTTCTCGAGAAGCTTAAATATGCCTCTAATTCCAACAATTGTTGAAAGAAGTCAATTCGGAGAAAGAGCTTATGATATTTATTCCAGACTTTTGAAGGAAAGGATAATTTTGCTTACCGGTCCGATAACTGATGGTTCAGCTAATTTAGTTATTGCTCAACTTTTATTTTTAGCTTCTCAAGATCCTAAAAAAGATATTTATCTTTATATCAATAGCCCAGGCGGAATAGTCACCTCGGCTTTGGCTATTTACGATACCATGCAATATGTTGAGTGTGGTGTTTCTACATTCTGTCTGGGCCAAGCCGCTTCCGGGGGGGCGATTTTATTAGCCGCCGGAGCCAAAGGCAAAAGATATGCTTTGCCAAATGCGGAGATACTTTTACATCAGGTAATGGGAAAAACTTCCGGTCAGGCAGTGGATGTGGAAATTTGGACCAAGCATATGCTTAGAATAAAGGACAAACTTAATAAAATTTTAGCCAAACACACTAACCAGTCTATAAAGAAAATTGAGAAAGATACTGACCGTGACCTTTTTCTTTCCGCCCAGGAAGCCAAAGAATACGGAATTATTGATGAAGTATTAAAAACCAAAGAATAAGGTTTTGGCTTTTGAGCAGATTGCGTTAGAACTATATTAGTTATATGAAATATCTTGGAATCCATCTAATTTTAGGTGGATTTTGACATTTTTTTAAAAAATTTTTATAATTGAATATAATACGTATAATATAAAATAACCTTGAATTTTTGGTATTTTCAAAACAAATAATAAAAACAAAATGTTGAATTGCCAACCTTTCAATCTGAAATATGAATCCATTTACTCTAATTATAGTAGGAACGGTTTGTTTAGCCTTAGGGTCACTTCTGGGATATTTTGCTCGTCAATCTCTTGCCCGAAAAAAAATTGGCTCAATTGAGGATACTCTTCAAAAAAAGATTTCTCAAGCCAAACTTCAAAGTGAGGAAATTTTAACCAAAGCTAAAGAAAGAGCTTCAGGGATTATAGCTAAAGTTCAAAGAGAAGAAGAGCAGAAACGTCAGGAGTTGTTCAAGACTCAACACCTTCTCTTAAAAAGAGAAGAAATTCTAAACAAGAAATTTTCTGATTTAGAAAAAG
>CAYYDV010000022.1:0-9481 GCA_964470765.1 uncultured Candidatus Saccharibacteria bacterium | reverse complement strand
TTTTTAGTTTTTTTAGATCTACTTTAGCAGCTATTTTTACTATCTTTAATAATTCATCCTTAACTTGGTCGATATCCCAGGATATTGTCCCTGAAGGTTTTAGAACATAATCTATAGCTCCATTTTCCAAGCACTTTAAGGTAAGGGGGGCATCCTTTTTAGTATGAGCCGAAACCATAACTACAGCTGTGGGCTGTTCTTTCATAACCATCTTTAGAGTAGTCAAGCCGCTCCAGCCAGGCATCTGATAGTCAAGAGTTGCCACATCAGGCTTTAGCTCCTTAATTTTTTGGAGGGCAGCCTTACCATCTTTGGCTGTACCAACAACTTCAATCTTTGGATCAGAATCCAATAAATCAGATAAGAGTTTCCGCATAAAAAAGCTATCGTCGATAACAATGACCCTGATTTTATTCATTCTAGATTAAAAATTTAAGATTAAGTCTTGACTATTCCAAAATTTTCTTTACCTCCTTCAAAACCTCTTTTTCCTCAAAGGGCTTAACAATATAATGCTCAACTTCCAGAGCCTTGGCTTTATCCTTCATCTTCTCTTGGCCTACGGCAGTGATAATAATTATTTTTTCGATATCGGATTTATTAAGCTTTTCCAAAACTTCTGTGCCGTCTACCTCGGGCATAATTATGTCCAAAAGAACTAAATCAGGTTTTTCTTTTTCATATTTCTCCAAGGCTTCTTTTCCATTTGCCGCTTCAATTAAATCATTATAGCCACCTCTAACTAAGATGTCCTTAAGGAGCTTGCGCATAAATTGAGAGTCATCAGCAATTAAAATCTTTGCCATAAGATTTTAAACACAAAAACCTTTAAACTTAAGAGCGAATTTGCTCTTCTGTTTTTTTAGTTTTTATATTTTTCTGTTAACTTATTATTCCTTCTTTGCTACTTTCTCTTTTTCAATTTCCTCTTCCCTGACTTTCTTTTCTTCAGGCTCCTTGGGCTTTTCTCCTTTGATTCTTTCTTCCAATATCTCTTCAACTTTTTCTTTTTTTTCTTCAGCTGTCTCTTCTTTTTCTTCTTTAGGTTTCTCTCGGGTATATTTGACCCTGGCAGCTTTAGCTTGTTTTTTAACTAATTCACTCAATTCAGCCAAGCCCTTTTCCTCAAAAACCTTGTTAAGATCAAGAAGAATAAGTAATCTATTCTCTAAAATTCCTATGCCCTTAACATAGTCGGCCTGAATTTTTTCTGAGATTATAGCTGGAGCTGGTTCAATACTATCCTTGGGAATTCGTAAAACTTCAGTTACCTCGTCTACGCTAGCGCCATAAGTATTCTCTCCTTGTTCAGAAACCATAATATGGAGCTTCTTTGCTGTACTTTCTCTTTCTAAATTAAATCTTTGCTCAAGGTCAAGAACTACTACAATTTTTCCTCTAACATTAATAATACCTTCAATAAAATCAGGCGTGTTGGGAATCGGCGTGACGTCTCTGGCTTTTAAAATCTCTCTTACATCTGAAATCTCTATTGCATATTCTTCTTCATCTAATTCAAAAACCACTATCTGAATTAATTCTTTTGCTTCTTCTTCAGCCAAAACTTCGGGCGTTTTAGCCACTTCTTTCTCAACCGCAGTTGCTGCTTCTTTTGTTGAAACTGTTTCTTTAGCCATAATTCAATCGTAACGCGTAACGAGTAACGCCTAAAAACTGGTTACGGGTTACGGGTTACGCGTTACTTTTTTTCTTCTTCCTCTTCTTCCTTTTCCTCCTCTTCAATTGCGACCTTCCGCGCTTTGCTTGTTCGTGAAACTGGCTTAACCTTTTTTGCCATTTCTTTCTCTTCTTCTTTTTTCTCTTTTGCTTCTTCCAACGCCTTCTTCGCTTCAGCCATTTCTTTAGCCATTTTTTTGAACTCTTCTTTCTCTTTGACTAATTTTGCCTGTTCTTCTTCAATCTTAGTAATTTCCTCTGGGGTGGCTTCTTCTCCTTCAGGACCCTTTGGTGCCACTGCTTCTTCTATGGCCTCTTTAGCTCCTTTAACTGCTCCAACCAAGGCTTGTAATTCTTTGGATAAGCGGGTTAAGTCATCGGACTGAGTAGCTGTCTTTTTGACATAATCAGCAACTATTTTTACCGAAGCAGTAGCTTGTTGAGAACCGGCTGTATTCTGTTCAGCGGCTGTAGCGACTGCTTCCAAGGCGCTAACTAATCTTTGAGCAAACTGAGTTTGTTGGGCATTGGCTGCTGAAATATCCTGCATTCTGGAAGTAATCTCTTGAGTACCAGCTGTAATCTGGTCCAAAATACTTAAAGCGTTCTGAACAATCTTTGTGCTTTCTGTTACCTGGTTTGCTCCTTCGCCCAGGCTCCTTGAAGCTCCAGAAGCCGATTCCTTCATAGCCTTGACCACCGAGTCAACTTTATTAACTGCTTGCGTTGCCTGTTCAGCCAATTTTCTTATTTCATCAGCCACTACCGCAAATCCCCTACCAGCTTCCCCAGCTCTGGCTGCTTCAATAGCAGCATTCAAAGCTAAAAGATTAATCTGGTCAGCTACATCTCTGGTGGTACCCACAATCCCGGTAACATCTTCAGCTTTTACATCTACATCCTTAACTATCTCTGTAGCTTTTTTTACTACTTCATCAATTGTCTTCAACCGCTCCCCTGCCTCTTTGCCTGCCTCAGTGCCTTTACCAGCTAACTCAGCTGCGCTGGCTGTGGCTTCAGCAGTTGATTTGGCTGATTCTGCTGTGTCATTCAAAGATTTCTGGAGTTCTGCCATGGTCTTTGAGTTATCTTCTACCTGACGCGATTGTTCTGCTGAACCGCTAGCTACCTGATTAACAATAGTAGTCAATTTGTTTTGCTGCCCAGTTAAATCTTTGGTGTATCTCAAAAGAGTACCGGCTGCCATAGTCATTCTATTAATACCACCCTGAAGCGCCTTGTTTGTTGAACGGACCACCCAGAAAGCCAAAATTATACCTAATAAAATAGCCCCTACTAAAACAGCTACTTCAATTATTAAAGCCATCCCAGAGGAATCTACGGCCGATTCGTTAGCAACATTAATTTCAGAAATATTGCCCTCCACCACTTCTCTAATAGCCTCGTCCATGTCAGCCGCCAAAATGTTAGAACTGGTTTGAGTGAGCTCCCTGGCTCTTTCAATATCCCCTGCCTCGTAGGCAGCAACAATCTGGACGAAACCAGCATCGTAAACATCTACTTTTTCTTTCAGGGTATTGAGAAGTTGTGTCTGTTCTTCTGTCCGAGCCGTGCCCAAGGCCTCTTCAATATCGTCTTTAATCTCTGCTCTTAACTGACTATGTTCGGCTTTATATTGTTCCAAGCCAGTTAAAGCATAGTCCTTTTCAGCCCTCACCATTCTATAAATTTTTAAATTTGCCTCATGTGCTAAGATGGTCTGGGTAGCTCTAACAAATAAATCGTTAGCGTCCCTTTGATAATTAGTCACTGTCCAAATAGCAACCCCGCCAATTACACCAGCAAGAACAATCAGAATCACCACTACCATAATAATCCTTCCAGCAATTGTTTTTAGAAATCCAAACATAATTTTTCTTTTTTAGTTTTTCAGTATTATTTCGACCTTTATAAAATTATTGTCCCAAGTTTAAAAGCAGAATGCTAAAGTCAACAATATCAACTTGACCGTCTTTATTAATGTCAGCTTTGGAATTTTCAGGAATACCCCAATTGGAAAGCAAAATATCCAAATCAGAAGTATCAATATAACCGTCGTCGTTTAAATCAGAAGAAGTAGGACCTATTAAAGCATAGGAAGCGCTTTTTAATTCTTTGAGAATATCTGTTCCCCTTCCGTCGTTAGCTAAAACTAATCCTTCTCCAAATCTTATATTAGCCCTCCCTTCTTTTATTGCTTTAAAGGTGATAGTCAGAATTTTACCTCGGCTTCCCTTGAATCCTGGACTAGGCAAACCACCACTAAACCAAATAGTTCCATCAGTGTTAGAGTAAGAGGGCTCTACCGCCCAAAGCTCAAAAATGGATTCCTTTTTAGAAAGACTAACAATTTCTAATTTATAAACCGGAAAATATATCTTTACTCCGGCGGCATTAATTTCCCTATTAGTATCCACATTTACGGTAGCTATAAAATCTTCATCAACAATAAAAGTCCCCTCTTCTGGTAATATAAATAATTTAGCTTTCCCTTCTTCTCTACGATTTTCCAACCTTTTCTGGTTGAGAGCGGAAATTCCTAAGACAGTAGCAAAAATAAGAAGGATAATGCCAAAAATGATTACAGTTTTTTTAATTTTCATTTTTATTATTTGCTTTTAATAAATCAGACAACTTTAATGATTTTGTTGACAGCACTTTCTTTAGGAAGCGGGAGTCCGTCGTTTTCTCTTAGCTGGATAATGTCGCTTAAATTTAATCTTATTAAACTTTTTACAGTTCTTGCATTTAATTTCAATTATAGAATGGACAAGGTCTCCTTTAAAAAAGAGTTTATTGCAATATTTACATCTATATTCTTTAAGAAAATTAGACATATTTTATGAAACTATAAAATAAAAAAACCGCTCTTATTGTCGCTAAGGCGAAAAAAGCGGATTATTTTCTATTACTAAAAGAGAAAGGTTTAAATTGTTCATTATTTGGTCTTCGTGATCAGACTCTAAGTCCTCTCACTCGGAGGTTTTTAGATGGATTATTCTACTATAGCACTTACCAAAGAAGTCTGCAAAGCCTCCAGCTGGGGATAGCTAATTTCTTCCTTCATATGTTTTTAAAAATTTGACTGTTTCTTCTTGTTCTTTCAGGGTTTTTCGGACAGAATATTCAATGGGAACAAGCAATTGCTCAAATAAAGAGGTATCAGCAATAACAGGAATACTTCTCAAGGTCTGTTTTGCTAATTTTATATGCCTGGCTATTGTATGGTAGACCTCCCGGCAGACCTCATACCAGAATACTTCTTGGAGGTGAGACAGGTCTAGGTTTGGGCTTTTTTCTTTTTTAACCTTTCTCAAAACCAAGGAACCAACAGCATTTATATTGCCCTTTTTCAAATCCTCTACCCAATCATGGGCATCATCATTGAGCTGACGGGCTATTAAATAAGATTTGAAAAACTCCATCAGTTTCTTAACCTCAGGAGATTTATTAGTATATCCAAGGGAAAATAAAATCGCTACTGGCCCTAAGGCATGTCCTAAGGAGCGCTCCCCAATTTTAGAAAAATCCCCATAATCAGGAATCTGCTCCAAATTGACTGTTTGGAGCTTACTATCTATTCTACAATTCATTACCTCCCAGGTATTGGCCGAATCAATCTTATCTATGGTTTGCTTGAAAAACAGATAGAAGCCAGTTTCTTCAGATAGAGTCCTATTGGCGATTTCGGTAAACTGACGCAAGGCCACATTGGCAATTGACAACAATTCGGGATTACCTTCCTTGTCTAAAAAATCATCATAAATGGTGTAGGCAACCCAACCACAGAGGGTAGCTAGACCAAACTGGATAATCAAATCATCAGATATGCTTTTTCCCTTTTGACCAAGCGATAGTTTAAAAAGATAAGGAAGTAGAACAATCTGTTTATCTTTATCGCTCTTTAGAGTTCTTTCAAGCATCTTTAAGGATTGCTTTCTCAAATCATCACCAAGCAAAGAAAACCTTTCCTTGACTCTCTCCACCACCTCCTTATAAATTTTCTCTGCCTCAAAGTCTAAGCTGGTCCTTTCTTGCTTCCTTATCCTCTCATCTTCTTGTCTCTTTGTCTTTCTGCTCTCCTGTTCTCTTGCTTTCTTATACCTTGCTAAGGCTTCTAAACAAAGAGCGGTGGTTAAGGTAGAAGAACCTCCATAATACGTTTTTCCCTTAATTGCCGGGTCAATACCAAGAGCATAAGGTTCCCAGGCACCATCCTGACACCTATTTATAAGGTATAAAATGCTTTCCTTTAATTTATTAACAGGAAAACCAATATTTAGAAGAGTTGAAACGGCTAAGGCAGTATTGGATGGATTATCCCATTTTCCAGCTTTATCTCGTTTGGAAATAAGAAAATCTTTTATCTTTTTAATCTTTTTACCCCTGTAAAACCGAGAGATAAAATAAATAACTGGATAGGAAGAGAAATAATATGGTGAACTGTAAGCATTAGTATCAATCGCTTTTTCAATAAGTGAATTAAGTCTGGGAAGTGAAATGCCCTGCAAAGAAAGAAAATAAGCTACATTACTATTGACCGCTAAGTCAATATCTTTCCATACTTTCTCGGCTGTTTTAGGCACCAGCCAGGTCCGATAGGGACCACCTTCTTTTTCTTCCACAGCCGTTAAAAGCGTTACAATTTTCGCCATTGCCGAACCATCAATAAGTTCAGGGTTATACTGAAAAAGCGATGATAAAGCACAAAATGTATCATCTAGGTCATCAGGAAATGCTAAAACTTTAGCGTTTTTTGAATCACGGACAAAATAATTGAATGACCAATGGTCAGTTCTTTGAGTAAGTAAAAAGGAAACGATCTTCTGTTTAATCGTTTGGGCTTCAGGTGTTTCTTCAAGTGTATTTAAACATGAAAGGATTAAAGAAGTAGGAAATGTTGTATGATATTCTTTAGCATTTTTAAAATCATTAGGATTAGGCGAGGAAAGACTTAAAAAAGCACCATCTTTTTGCTGCTCTTTAGCCAAAAAATTCACTCCTTGATTAATAATTCTATTAATAGTTTTACTATCCATACTTTTCTCTCCTCTTTAGGAATCTAAGATTTTTAAAGGCACTTTCTTCATTTTAAGGTTTTTCTGTTCTTATACTCTTCTGTTTTCAGTTTCAACTGGTAGCTCTACCATAAAAATAGTCCCCTTTCCTTCTCTACTCCCAATCGTTATTCTGCCATTAAAGTTCTTTTCAACAATATTTTTACACATAAAAAGTCCAATGCCTGTTCCTTTCTCTGGGCTCTTGGTGGTAAAGAAGGGATCAAAAACCTTTTCAATATCGGCTTCATTTATTCCCTTACCCCAATCCTGAACATTCAAACAAATTTCATAGTCTCTCTTGTAAAGTTTTACCAGAACCTCACGTTTCCTCTCGCCCTCTTCCAGTCCTTCATAGGCCTCAATAGCATTAGAAATAAGGTTTGTTACTAATTGATTAAATCTTACCGGGTCACCATACAACTCTAGAGCTTCTATTTCGGAAAATCCATCTTTTAGAATCTTTACATCATTCTCTTCTGCCTTACGACTGAGCATTTGAACAGCTTCTCTGATTTCATCTGACAGAGAAAAGGTAACCTGCTTTTCCTGTTTTTGAATTTGCTTACGTACAGTTTTGATGAATCTTTCCATTCTTTGCACTCCCAGAGAAACAGCAGTCAAAGGGTCGGCTAAATCATGTAAAAAGCCAGAAGTCAAACGTCCAAATTCAGCAAACCGATAAAGCTGTTGTACTTTCTCCAGTTGATTCCTTCTTAATTCCCTAGTTTTTTCCTCAACCCTCTGCTCTAAAAGGTCTCTTTCTTCTTTTAGAGCTGATTCTGAATCACGAGCTCTTTTTAAAGATTTCTCAATTTCTCGGTTAGAAAGCCAAGAAACTAAAGCAACTACTCCTAAAGTAACGGAGGCCGCAATTGCATCTGCAATATCAAACGCCTCCCGACGGAGCCAGAGGTCATCATTGGTTATTAAAAGATTATTGAATTGTAAATAAGAAACTGAAATTAAAAATCCCGATATTAAGATAGTAATAGTAAAAGAGGCTTTAGAACTGATTAAAATGCTAGCGAGTACAACAATAAGGGCGTACAATAAAACTGCCTGGGGTAAAAGTGAGCCCCACTTTATAGAGAATGAAAATGTAATAAGTAATGATAGGGAGATAAAAGAATAAATAGAGAATTTTAAATAACCTATTTTACCTATTCTGGATAGGAGATATAAAAAAGAAAATCCTAACAAGCCAAGAAAAACAAAATAAGGGGACATACCAATAAACTCTGGTCCCCTTCTAAAAGAGTTAAATACTAAAATCCCAACAGTGACTGCCGCAAGAACAATACAGCCTAAAATCAATATATTAAAGATGAATTCTTGCCTGGCAATGTCTTTATCTTCAGATCTGGGCTGCAATAGTAGTTTTTTAAAAAAATCTCCTTTCACTTCAATACCTTTATTCAAATTTTGGAAATTTAAACTATTTGGTCCAAGGCGCTCCAACAATTACCAGTGTCATCAAGAATGTGCTTAATAGTGTTGAATTGCGAGCCGCTTTGTCGGTAAGGACTTTCTTGATAAGTTCTTTCATCATGATATTTAAGGTGTTTTATTATGATTTATAATTCGACCTTTATGTCCAAAACCTGTTAAGTTCGGACAGATAGAAAAATAGAAGTTTTGTCATTTACTGATAATTGCTCTAATCTTAGCTATCAGTTCATCAACAGAAAATGGTTTTTCCAACACACCTTTTACTATGCTCAACTCATTAAATTTTTCCCGAGTTTCTTGAAAAGTCTTTGAGGAAATAGGAAGAACCGAGATTAAAAGAACCGGAATGTTCTTTAATCTCTCATCTTCAATCACTGACTTACAAACATCTATCCCGTTAATTTTGGGCATCATAATATCAAGAATTAAAAGATTATATGGCTCATTAGCTTTCATTTTATCCAGGGCCTCTTGACCACCATAAGCAACATCAATTTTATAGTCTGTCTCCGTAGCTAAGGCAGCCCTGAGGGCCTCAGTTACATCTCTATAATTATCAACAACAAGGATGCTCTTCATATTTTTAAAAATGCGTTTTTATAATTATTCTTCAGTTGTTGGTAGAACAGCCGATTTAACTTTCACCCCCGAGATTTTACCTAGAGAGCCGGTTATTGCTCCTAATTGATCAGTGTTTGCTTTAACTAAGATTCCGAAAATTGAATCTTCGCTCCCCGGATTAGGCACATGAATTGACCCAAGTAGAGAGGACTCAAACTTACTTATTAGAGAAGCGACCTCCAAAAAAGCCCGTGAGCCTTTTGGAAAACTTATTAAGATAAAGGCCATTCTTATTGGTTTCTCTGTCATTTATTTTAAGTTTAGCCTCTCACTAAACTCGGCTAATTCCCTCCTTTCTATTTATTATACGACTTTTTTCTTCTATATAAAAACCGCTCTCGTCATCGTTAGCGCGAAGAAAGAAGCGGATTATTTTCTATTACTAAAAGGGAAATGTTTAAATTGTTCATTCTTTGGTCTTTGTGATCAGACTCTAAGCCCTTTCACTCAGAAGTTCTTTAGAGGTATTATTCTATTTTTACTATACCCTTTACCAAGAAAGCCTACAAAGTCTAGACTGTGGATAACTAAAAAATATATCATTTTTCAGAACCCACCGGACGACTCCCTAATAGAATCCAATCTGAAGGTGTCTCGGTCTCTCGGACTGTGCCCTAAGTTGCTGCGGGGCTAGGATTCGAACCTAGATAAATGGATCCAGAATCCATTGTCCT
>CAYYDV010000021.1:0-10180 GCA_964470765.1 uncultured Candidatus Saccharibacteria bacterium | reverse complement strand
TTTCGCTCCTATTTCAGGAGCTTTTACTTCTGGTATATTAGCCTCATCTCTTCGTATCTCTGCATACTCCCACCAGGTATATCCTCCAACTAAGATAACCAAGATGAGGATAATACCAATAGCTATTGGCGTAGGTATTTCTTTATATAAAAAATCTTTAATCATATTATAATTCTAATTCATTTACTTCTTCCCAATCTATTTCATTAAGAACAGTAATCTTATCATCCCCAATTATATACAAATAATCATTAATATAAATTGCCCTTCTGGCTCTGATATCACTTACCGCTCTGGTTAATTTCAGCTGATTTCCTTCGTAGGAAAAGATATAACCTCCTTTACTTCCAGGTAAGAAGAAAATCTGATGCTTTTTATCCAACAAGAAAGCGTGATGAGTATTCAAGATATCGGACCAATATTCATCTAAGGTGTATTTAGCTAATTCTGATGGATTTTCCGGAGATTCTACATCAAACAAAGAAATCTTCACCTGAGAACCTTCTTTTCCTATGCCCAAAATCTTGTCTTTGGTTATAGGGTGTAAATAGGAAGAATAACCTGGAATTTTAAGTTCTCCTTTCAACTCCGGGTTCTTAGGGTTAGATAAATCCAGAACATAGAAAGGGTCAATCTGTCTGAAAGTAACCAAATAACCTTTATCCGCTATAAACCTAGCTGAATAAATCTTTTCAGTTAAGCCTAGGTCTTTAACCGAACCGGTTATCTTTAAATTCTCATCTAAAACATAAACGTCATTGGCTGATTCTCCGGTTCCCCTAATCAGACCTATTCCAAAGAATCTTTCTCCAACAGTCACAGCTACTCTTAAGTGGTTTTCATATTCATCCAAGGAAAACTGATTTAAAGGTCTTCCCGGAACATTACCGGAGGCAGTTATCTCAAATCCCTCCAGCCCTATTTTAACAATACCTGTTTTTTCCAAATCCCGCTTATGCTCTTTATAATAATCAGACATTCTGTTGGTAAGTTCATTTCCTATTCTTAACCTTTCATCATCGTCTAGAGAATTGTAATATTCTCCAATAAGAACCTGAAATTCAGTCATCTTAGCAGCATTGCTTATATCATAATCAGCTAGCTTCTCCAGCTTCTCAATAAGCCAATCAGGAATTATATCCTGGCATTTTTCGGTGAAGAAATCAGAGTAAAACTCAATAAAGTCTCCTTGATAAGAATAAGTAACATAAATCCCATTTTCAGACATATAAACAACCGAAGAGCCGGAAGAACCTACAAAAGAGACAGTTTTTTCAATCTCTCCTGAAGCCGGGTCAAAAACCATAGCGCTATAAGTAACATCTACAGAAACAGGAACAACCGGATGATAGATATCAACACATTTTATCTCTAAAGGAACTCCTTCAACTACCAAAGGTCTGATTGGACAAGGACGATAAGTATCAATCCTAGTCCTAGTAATTAAATATATTTTACCTTGATATAGTCGAGTTCCAGCAATAAAACTATTCTTTCCTAAGGAAGTTGTCCATTTCTTCTTAGGAGATTGAGGATTGGAAACATCATAACCATAAATCTTATCGCCGGCAAAGATTACCAAAATATCCTCATATAAAAGCAGGTTGCCAATCTTATCAATTTTAGCATCAACAGCTAAATCAGCTGGCGGAAAGGCTTTTATTACCTTTACTTCTCCCTTTATCCTTGGCGGAATAATCATTTCTATTCCCCAGCCCCATCGCCAGTAATTACCTCCGGTTGAAGAAAAATAAATCTCTTGACCATCAGTTTTAACAATATCGGGCTCGTCAATCCCTTTAACCTGAACAGTTGTTTCTGAGATTCTTTCCGGTTCTACTGCTTTTCCATCTGCTTCAAGAGGAGCCGTTGGCACTGGTATGCCTATCCCTTCCTCAGCTAATCCCCTTGCCATTCCTAGCCCTCCTCCTAGACCATAGTCATAAAAGCTTAATTCTCCTTTTTCTAAATAAGATTTAAAATCCTCCTCCGAAGAAAACTTTTCAATCCCTTCTACTTCAGGAGCAGGGGGAGTTGAAGGGGAGATAATACGGGAAATAATCCGAGAAAAAAGAGGAATAGAAGGAAACCTACACTCACAAATTGTATAACCAGCCACAACAGCGGCTAGAATTATGATAAGAATTATTGCAAACTTACTATTAATTTGCTTATCCATATTTTTATTAAATTAACAATTTTATTTAGGCAAAAAGGGTATAGCCGGCCACAACAGCCGCTAAAATTACGATAAGGGCTATAGCAAATTTGCTATTGATTTGTTTGTTCATATTTTTATTGAATTATTTAAATTAACGACTTTATTCAAGGATAAATTAAAATTAAAGTTTTTACAAGGGGATTAATCCTATTTCTTTTGTTCTCCAATAAAATTCTCAATTGAGCGGTCGTAGCTCTTTTCTGCTTCTTTAGAAAAAAACAGGCCGGTAGTTCCTTTCTTTGCCAATGATGTTTTATACACTCACAACAGATTCCTTTTCGGGGACAGCCCGGCCAGGTGCAAGGACAAGTTTTTAAATTCTCGTCTTTCTGGCATTCCATTAATATATTTATATCATATTTTTAGGAAATAGAGCAGGGGAATTATCCCAAGATTAAGGTCTTGACAAGGGTATTTGGCTTTATATAATGAGCAAATTAGTTTATTTTATTCTATTTTGCTCACTTTATAATTTAAAAAGGTCGAATCTTTTTAAAGAAATTAAGCCCTTATTTTTTAAGGCTAAGGGTTATGGATAAGGAATTATTTCATTATCTCAACTACGAAGAAGATTTAGGCGAAGAATTTCCCGAAGATGAAATTTTAGGAGAGGACTTAGAAGAAGAATCAGAAGACGAAGAAGTAGAAGAAGATGACGAATTCAGCGAAGAGTAAAATTATCTACTGAATTAAAAATCCCGTTCAACGGGATTTTTAATTTGGCTAATTCTTTTGAAAAGCATTATTTTCTCTTTTTATGCCTCATCTTCTTTCTCAGCTTTCTTAATTTGTGTTTTCTTATCTTTTTCCTTTTTTGTTTTTTCTTAGTTCCCATAATTTTAATAAAGTTTATTCTTTAACAACCTTTAGATTATTTTAACATAAAATCTCATCAGATATCATCAATAAGCTGTTCGGAACTAGTTGGTTGGAGAGCATCTTTGGTATAGACATTCCAGGAATTCCATAACATAAAGCCTTTGAAGTCATCTCCAGTTGCCTCTTGGACTGCTTTAATTTCTGCTCTGACCATCTCAGCATCATAAGGAACACCAAAGAGATCAAAATCTTGAAGCCAAGGCCGTAAGTAGGCATCTCTTTCATTAGATTGATTGTATATCTTTAATCTCCTTAAAGCTCCTTCCATTGAATATTTTACTACTTCGTAAGGATATTTAGCTGGCTCCAGATATCCTTGAAATCCGACAGCATAATGGGAAGGATAAATCATTGGACAGACATAATCAAAATACTCGTAGGCATCTTCAATGACCTGACCTATTCCTAAATCATCGAAGCTGACGGTAGATAAGCCAAAAAGGTCAACAGATAAAGTAGAAGTTGGAAGTTCTTGACGAAGATACTTAAAGAAATCCCTAATCACTAAATGCTTTGAGGTTGTCCCCTTCCAAAAAGGAAAAACCATATCTTCTAAATCACCATCAGAAGGAAAACGGACATAGTCAAAATTCAATTCGTCAAAACCCAGACTAACTGCTTCCTTAGCCACATTAGCATTATAGTACCAAGTTTCTTTGGCAGCTGGGTCAACCCAAGCCACTCCTAAGTTATCGAGCCAAAGAGGAGAAGTAGTTGTTTCTGAAGCTAGCTTAGATTTACTTAGAACAGCTAAATCCGGCCTGGCTTGAGCTAAGAGCAAATCCTGAAAAACAGAAATTCTGGCAATGACATAGATTTCTTTGTCATGAAGCCTCTCAATAATTGAAATAATATTAGGAAGCCTTATTTCTTCAGCTCCATACTCTTCGATATAGGGTAATTTTGTATCATAGGCAATATAACCAGAGTAATCCTTAATATCAATGACTACAGCATTAATCTCAGTAGTGCTGGCAATATCAATCACATAATCAATATTGCTTTTTATACTAGCTGACCAGCTAGTCAGATAAACAGCTTTAACCGCCTCGGGCGGAAAAGTAAGCATTTCTTGAGAAGTAGTCTCGAAACTTACTTCAGTAATTTCAAAAGGGATTTCTTTTCTAACGGGGTTATTCTCAGATGGAGGAAAAGGTTCTGGATTGTATTTAATGAAAAGAAAAAAAATACCAGTTCCCAAAAATACTGAAATCAAATAGATGACAGCAAAATAACCAGTAAATTTCATATAGGGATTTTCCATTTCTTTATTCTATCAAAAAACTCGAGCTATTTCACTCGGGTAAATCCCAACCGGAGGTCTTGGACGAAGTTAGAACCTGTTTGGTAGGGGTTTGAATAAAAAAGCATTTGAAATATATATTTCAAATAAAAATCCTTCAGCATATTAGCCAAAGGATAGATTGCTTAAGCTTTTTTAGTTAAATCAGCATACAGATTGCCATTTTTGTCTACACCGTAAACCTGGTGCGGGGGGATCTCTTTTATTTCATCAGAATCTTTCGAAGGACTATCTACATTCCAATTCTTCTCTTTTCCGCAACGAACTCGTACAGACGTAAGCTCAAGGCTTTTTGCATGCAAGGAATAACCAGCAAATTTTACTACTTTTTTCTTTTCCTTCTCCTTCTCGCCACTATTGAAATTCTCAATAATGACTTTGTGTTGAGTACACGTACAATGAGATATACTTTCAACGATCTCTTGTAATTCCTGCTGATTTATACTAAGAACTTTTCCTTTTTTAAGTGCTTTAGCTCTTTCAAAAATATTCATTACTGAACCTCCTTCTCAAATTTATAACATATTTATTGCAAGAAGTCAAACCAAAAAACCACCCTTATTATGAGGTGGCATTACCATCTGGGGGTCTTAGACGAAGTTAGAACCTGTTTGGTAAGGGTTTGAATAAAAAAAGAGGCATTTCTCTACGAAACACCACTATATGATATTGTTTAGCAACTGCTTCCTAAAAGGTCTTAGGTTTAAAGAACTTTATTAGCTGAGAATTAACCACTACCTCTTTCCATCCCGCAAACACGTAAACATTCCTAATGACCTGTTTAATCTTTTCTGTTAACTCTTGTTTTTCTTTTCCGTTTAAATTTATAGTGAGTCCAATATCAAATCCAGAAGGATAACCTGCATAGCTGAGTTTATCATCTACTGTGTTTATTATCTTTAAAGCAACTGCTTTGTCTTTATCATTGAGTGCTAAAAGCGGTAAAAGTTTACCTATTTCCTTGGGTCCCAAAGGCATTATTCATTCACCTCCAAATAAAAGACTACTCTAAACACATAATTTGTCAACTCAAAACCACCTCTATTACGAGGCGGCTTTAACATCTTGGCATCCTCGGTCTAGAACCGAGATTTTAAGGGGTAATTCGGGGCTTTTTGTGGTGTTCCACCGACCCGTCTCGGTCTAGGGTCATTTAACCATTTTTTCAATGAAAATGGTGATTAATGTAATCCCCAATGCTGTAATCAAAGCAATTATTACTGTTCGAAGATCTCCTCTAAAAAGAAACCGTATCTTCTTATGCCAGGGCTCAAACTCTACAAGTCCCTTATCTGTAGCATAGTAGAAGGGTACATCGTAATAATTTCCATTTAAATCCCTATGTGGATGAGGAGCCGTATTAACATAACCTTTAGATTGCAGGTTCCGAACGGATCGTTCATCTCCTCGCGCAATACCGTTTATAAAATCAGCTGGAGAAAGTTCTCCCCGAGGATGTTCAACTAAAGCTTTTAAAATTTCTCTTTCTTTTTTATCCATATTTTATTACTTTCCTATCTTTTCAAATAAATCTGGCCTGACCTTTTTCCCCGCCCTCTTTCCTATAGTAAAATCAAAAACAAGAGCAACGATAGGATATATCCATAATAGATGTAATTTATTTACGTCATAGAAAAGAAAAATTATTAAAATAATGCTCATTATTGAGGTGGTAAAAGGAAACGAGGCTATTCCCATTATATCGGCAACACTCTTTGACTTTCCTTTTATTAAAGAATTGTATTCGGTAAAACTTTTTATAAAAAGAAATAAAGACATAATTCCATAAATTCCCCAAACAAACCACCCTGCCATATTTGCAGAAAATAGAAAAAACAAAAGCAGTGATATTATTCCTAATATTATTGAAAATAATGCAATGCCCATATTTTTTAAATTTTTTCTTTCATAAATTTGCTGCGGGGCTAGGATTCGAACCGCGTTCTTAATATCTAACTTCAAAAGAATCAAATTCTCCTTTATATTTCTCGTATTCCAAATCAAGCTTATCTACTCGGGCGACCGAAGGTCCTCTTTTGACCCACTCAACTAACCTTTCAACTTTCTCTTTTTCTCCTTCAGCCACAATTTCTACCCGGCCATCAGCTAAATTCTTAACCCAGCCGGTTATCCCCAATTCTTGGGCTTTTTGCCGAGTGTTATGTCTAAAAAATATTCCTTGGACCAAGCCAGAGACAAAAATATGGACTCTTGTTTCTTGTGCCATATTATTTAAAACCCAAGGAATTCTTTTATTTTTGAGATAGGGATAGCTACAACTTCTCCTCCTTGGTCAATGGTGTTTAATCCTAAGACATTTCCTTCAATGTCAAACAAAGTGCTTCCCTCTAAAATTTTTTCCTCAAAAATATTGGTCTGAATTAAATCTTTATCAAAATATTTAATTATTCCTTCATTGACTATCTTCTGATGACCTATTTTTTCAAAAACCACTCCAACTAGAAAAACTCTCTGACCTAATTTTATTTTTCCGAAATCAGCAAAACCAATAGTAGGTAAATTTTCTTCTTTAATTTTCAACAAAGCTAAGCTGTCTTTTATCTGCAAAATCTGAGGGGTTAGTTTTTTACTATCAAAAAATAAGGTTGTTTGGGAATCCTTTGGCAAGAAATCAGCCAAGGTAACAACTAAACCATCAGAGGTAACAATTAGACCAGAACCTTCCAGAATTTTTCCAGTCTTGGTTTCGGTTCTCAGCCCAACAACCACCTTGCTGACTTCTTCAACAGCATTTTGGATAGCAATATTCTCTTGGATAAAAATTTCTTTATTTTCAGTAACATAAACTGGGTTTTGCTCCAACCTATATTCTAAAAAAAGAGGCTTTTCTACAAAATAAGGCCACAAAATTTGGTCAGCGAAAATGCCGCCTCCTACCCCAATGATAAAGATAGCAATAATTTTCAAAACATTTTTGACCATGAGAAAGAATTTCCCAGGAAGGCTTCCTGGGAATTTGTTACTTAGTTAAAACTTTTTCCTTTTTACTAATCTCCAATATCTCTCTAGGTCCTTGAATAATAATCTCGTCCTTTTTGGCACTTACCATTATTCTATCTCCTTCTTTAATTTCTCTGGAAACTATTTTTAGAGATAAAGGGTCAACAATCTCTTGCTGAATTACTCTTTTAAGAGGCCTGGCTCCTAAATTAGGGTCAAAGCCTTTTTTAGCTAATAAACTTTTGGCTTCCTTCAAGACTTTAATCTTGAGATTCTTTTTCTTTAATCTTTTTTGGACTTTTTCTAATTCCAGCTCAACTATTTCCTTGATTTCTTCTTTACCTAAATAATTGAAAACAATAATTTCATCAACTCGATTCAAAAACTCAGGTCGGAAACTTCTTTTCAAGGATTCCATTATTTTATCCTTTAATTTCTCATGTTCTTCTTTTTTTTCTCTAGCTATGAAACCCAGGGGAGCCATTTGACGAATCTGCTCTGAACCAATATTAGAAGTCATAATCAGGATGCTATTTTTAAAAGAGGCTACTCTTCCTTTAGCATCAGTCAAGCGACCATCTTCTAAAATCTGAAGTAAGATATTAAAAACTTCGGGGTGGGCTTTTTCAATCTCATCTAATAAAACTACAGCATAAGGCCTTCTTCTAATTTTTTCCGTTAATTGGCCTCCTTCATCATAACCAACATAGCCGGGTGGCGAACCGATAATTTTAGAAACCGTGTGTTTTTCCATATACTCAGACATATCCAATCTGACCAAAGCGGTTTCGTCGTTGAATAAGAATCCGGCTAAAGCCCGAGCTGTTTCTGTTTTTCCGACTCCGGTCGGACCTAAGAAGATAAAAGAACCCAGAGGCCGGTTTTCTTCAGCTAAGCCAGCTCGAGAACGTCGGATAGAAGCCGAAACAGCCTTAATAGCCTGTTCCTGGCCGATTACCCGACGATTTAGAATCTCTTCCATCCTTACCAATTTCTGGGCTTCTGTTTCTATCAACCTGGTTACTGGAATTCCGGTCCAGCGGGAAACAACTCCAGCTATATCCTCTTCCAAAACTTCTTGTTTTAAAAGATGTTGTTTCTTTTGAATTTTGACTAATTTTTTCTCGGAGATTTTCAATTCTTTTTCCAGTTCCGGAATCTTCCCATATTTTATCTCGGCTATCTTTTGAAGGTCTAAGGTTTGATCTATCTCTAGCTGGGAAGAAAGCAAATCAATTTCTTTTTTCAAATTCTTAATCTTAGAAATTAATTCCTTTTCTATCTTCCATTGAGCTTCAATAATCTCAGCTTTTTCTTTTAAATCAGCTAAGCTCCGAGCAATAACTTTTAATCTCTTTTTAGATTTTTGGTCCTTTTCGTTTTTAAGAGCTTCTTTTTCAATTTCCAACCTATTTATTTCCTGTTTGAGTTCATCTAAATCAGTTGGTTCTGATTCAATTTCCAGTCTTAAGCCCGAAGCAGCTTCATCCATTAAATCCACGGCCTTATCTGGTAAAAACCTACCTGAGATATAACGGTAAGATAATTCAGCGGCTGCTACTAGAGCTGAATCCTTGATTTTTACTCCGTGATGAACTTCGTACTTCTCTTTTATTCCCCTCAGGATAGCAACAGTATCCTCAACCGAAGGCTCGGAAACATAAATTGGCTGGAATCTTCTCTCCAGGGCTGGGTCTCTTTCAATGTACTTTTGATATTCTTTTAAAGTAGTAGCTCCAATGGCTCGGAGTTCTCCTTTGGCCAAAGCTGGCTTTAATAAGTTGGAAGCGTCAATAGCCCCTTCAGCAGCTCCGGCTCCAACTAAAGTATGAAGTTCATCAATAAACAAAAGATAATTACCTTTAGCTCTTTTAATCTCGCCAAGAAAGGCCTTTATTCTGTTTTCAAATTCTCCCCGGTATTTAGTTCCAGCTACCAAAGCTCCTAAATCCATAGCGATAATCTGCTTGTTTTTCAGGCTTTCGGGAACCGCTCCTTTAACTATCTTTTGGGCCAGTCCTTCAACAATAGCTGTTTTTCCTACTCCGGCTTCACCAATCAAAACCGGATTATTTTTTGTTCTTCGGGACAAAACCTGCATTAACCTTCTAATCTCTGGCTCTCGGCCAATGACCGGATCCAGCTTCCGATTCTGGGCTGATTGAGTTAGGTTACGAGCATATTTCTCAACCACCTGATATTTTGATTCCGGCTCGGGGTCAGTCACTCTCTGATCTCCTCGGATTTGAGCTAAGGTCTTTAGGACCGATTCTTGGTCTAATTTATCAAATTTTAGGTCTTTTCCCATAACAACAATCTTATCTAAAACTTCTTTAGCCCTAGTTTCCGTAGCAATTAAAGCCAAGAATAAATGCTCAACCGAAACAAACTCATCGCCCATCTTCATTGCCTCTTGCTTGGCCTTTTCCAAAACCTTAGCCATATCCTGGGTTAAATAGAACTGGCCAAATACTTGAGGGTTAACAACGGTCGGAATACTAGTAATAGCTTTTTCTGCTCTTTTTTTTAATTCTTCAATTTCTACGCCTAATTTCTGAAGCAAAATCAAAACTATCCCTCCTTCCTGAGACAGAAGAGCTGATAATAAATGAAGAGCGTCAATCTGCTGTTGACCTCTTTTCTGGGCAAGAGACCTAGCATTCAATATTGCCTCTTGGGCTTTGTGA
Source organism: uncultured Candidatus Saccharibacteria bacterium (assembly GCA_964470765.1). Lineage (GTDB taxonomy): Bacteria > Patescibacteriota > Minisyncoccia > Minisyncoccales > JAGGXC01 > CAYYDV01. The sequence goes on along the minus strand of CAYYDV010000021.1, from coordinate 129 downwards.
GTAAAGTCAGAACCGTTCATCTTAGTATTTTTTTAACACAAATCTAGGTAAAATTAAAGTAATTTTACCTACTTTCTCCTAAAGTAGCTTGAAGAATCTTTTCTTCATTTTCTCTTAAAATCTTCAAAG
>CAYYDV010000020.1:7504-10347 GCA_964470765.1 uncultured Candidatus Saccharibacteria bacterium | reverse complement strand
AAGATATATATTCTTTTAAAAGGAAAAACAAAAAAACTTCAGGCCGGAGAATATTCAATATCACCTTCAATAACTATTCCCGAAATTACCGAGAAGTTTGTCTTAGGAGAGATAGTTAAAGAAAAAATCACTATCATTGAAGGTTGGAATATAAAAGATATTGCTTGGTATTTAGAAAACAAAGGAATGTTCCAAGCCGAAGAACTTTTTGAATTGATTGGTTTTCCAATGATTGATTACTCCAAAGTAACCGATTTACCAAAACCCAAGGATTTCAGCCAGGAATATGATTTCTTAGAAGATAAACCAAAAAATTTAGGGCTGGAAGGTTATCTTTTTCCTGATACTTATTATGTTGGTAGGGGAGTAACTATTGAAGAAATTATTAGGATAATGCTTGATAATTTTGATAAGAAATTAACTCCGGAATTAAGAAAAGAAATTTCTAGTCAAGGAAAAACAATCTTTGAGATAATAACCATGGCTTCCTTGATTGAGAAAGAGGTAAAAACTATTGAAGATAGAAAAATAGTTTCAGGAATTTTATGGAAAAGATTAAAAAATAGGATTCCTCTACAGGTTGATGCTACCATAGCCTGCATTACTGGAAAAAAAACAACAAAAATTTCAAAGGAAGAAACTCAAATTGATTCTTCCTACAATACCTACAAATATCAAGGTTTACCTTTAGGACCAATTTCTAACCCTGGATTTGAAAGTATTTTAGCTTCAGTGTATTATAAAAATAGTGATTACCTGTATTATCTTTCTACTCCCGAAGGGGAGACAATATTCAGTCAAACTTTGGAAGAACACAATATTGCCAAAGCCAAATATTTGAAAAACAATAATTCAGATTGAGATTTTTAGGGAAAATTATGAGCAAGAAAAACTTCTATTTTAAATACTTTCTTCCTCGATTAGAACTTTGGGTTTTTTTCTGTGGTTTATTCGGTCTTTTCTTTATCTTAGCTCGGGCTATGTTTGAAGCGCCAGCCATAGAAAAGATGTTTATTTTTATTTGGATTTTTTATATGATATCCGCTGGATTTTTTAGCATTTTTTTTCATGGAGGAGCCAGACTACTTAAACTTAATCTGGAACATAAGGATGCTTATCTAATAAATACCCATATTGTAAATGGACGCATTGACTCTAATATTTCCAATGAAAAACTTAAAGAGCTTTTTTATATTTTAAAAAAAGAACCAATTATTGCTTTCAAGAGAAGAGGTATTTATTTTGGAGGGTTTGTTCTTTTAACTACTTTAACGATGTATTTTGTTGGAACTTCAAGTTTTAATCTAGCTGTTATTTTGATAGGAGGCTTGATTTCTTTAGCTATTCTGACCCTATTTTCAATATTTTTTACTGAGGTATCTTTTGTTAGTAATCTTTTGAAAGAGTGCCGGAAGATGCTAAAAGAAAGAGAGATAAGAGCAGAAGAAGAAATTCAGTTGTTTACCTTGAAGAATAGATTTAATTACTTTATTGTTTTACTCTTTTTGGTAGTCGTTACTATCTTGAGTTTTGTTCCTCGGCCCAGCCTTTTCATCTTAATCTTTCTAGCTCTGGTCCTTATTATGACTGTTATCATCAGCCGGATGTTGTTTTCCTCAATTTACTCGGTTTTTCAAGAAATTGAAGATTTTTCCGCTAAACTTCCCCAGAAAGAAAAAACAGAATATTATACTGGGAGTTCCTACAAAGAAGTATTAGATTTATCAAAAAATCTTAATCGAAGTGCCCGAGAAATCTATATAGCCAGAGTTAAAGAAAAGAAGATGATAAAGGAACTTCAAGAAAAAGTAATTGAATTAAAAAAATGGTTTAGGGGAACCGTAGGCCGAGAACTGAAGATGATAGAACTAAAGAAAGAAATAAAAAAGCTTAAAGAAAAAAAATAATTTTTTTACCTTTTTTCATTACATAAGTTTCTATGAAGAGTAAATTAGAAAACAAAAAGGTAGCCATAGTTATTGCTTTTAGAGATTTTAGGGACCCGGAATACTTTATTCCTGAGCAAGTTTTAAAAGGAGTGGGAGCGGAGATAATTACGGTTAGTACTTCTTTTGGTCCAGCTATTGGAGCTGATGGGGGAGAAGCAGAGGTTAATCTTCTACTTGAAAACTTAAATCCAAAGGATTTTGATGCCATAGTCTTTATTGGCGGACCGGGCTGCCTTAAATATTTAGATAACGAAAAATCCTACAAAGTGATAGAAGAAACGATTTCTGAGAATAAGGTTTTAGGAGCAATTTGCATTTCTCCGGTTATTCTGGCTAAAGCCGGAGTTTTAGAAGGAAAAAAGGCAACTGTTTGGTCAAGCACTTTGGATAAAAGCCCAATTAGGACTTTGGAAGAAAAAGGAGCAACTTATCAGGACGAAGGAGTAGTAATTGACGGAAAGATAGTTACAGCTAATGGTCCGGTTGCAGCTAAAGAATTTGGCGAAGCTATAATAGGGGTATTAACCCCCACACCATAACGAGGATTATGCTTTAGCATAGAGGCGAATTCATTTTATGAATTCGGATATCCTCATTTGGTGTGGGGTTGACAACTAAATAGAGTTTTATATAATGGAAATATATCCGCAGACAGTAGGCATTTTTTAAGTAAGACCTGCCAAGGAAGGAATATCTATTTTGATGTTATGTTATTTGTCTGCGGAAGCAGACTTTTTTAATTCAAGCGAAGTGAGAATCAAGGTTCTTGAGCGAAGCGAAAGGTTCTTAATTCTCTAAAAATATGGCTTTAACTCGCCAGCAAAAACAAGAAATAATTAATGATTTGAAAGACAAAATTAGTCGCCAGAAGACGATGGTTTTTGTTGATTTTAC
>CAYYDV010000020.1:0-7494 GCA_964470765.1 uncultured Candidatus Saccharibacteria bacterium | reverse complement strand
TTACTGGCTTGAAAGTAAAAGACATTTCTGGCTTAAGGAAAAAACTGAAAAAGTCAGACTCTTTATTTAAAGTCTCTAAGAAGAACCTATTGAAAATAGCCTTAAAAGATTTCAGTTCTTCTTTGGTTCAGAAAATTGAAGAACTAGAAGGCGAATTAGGGGTTATTTTTGGATTCGGAGATGAAATTCTACCAGCCAAGATAGTCTATAATCTTGCTTCTAAAAATGAGAACTTGAAGATTCTTGGAGGGTTTTTTGAAGGAAAATTCATTGAAAAAAAAATAGTCATTGAGTTAGGTCAAATTCCTACTCGAGAAGAACTCTTAGCCAAATTAGTTGGTAGCATTTCCGCTCCTATTTCTAATTTTGTTAATGTCTTAGAAGGCAATATTAAAGGTCTAATCTGCGTCTTAAGCGCAATTAATAAATAATTTTATGGCAGAAGAAACTAAAAAAGAAGAGAAAAAAGAAGAAGCAGCTGAAGAAAAAGCAGAGAAAAAATCTGAAGAGAAGGTAGAGATTCCCAAGAAATTTGAGAAATTAGTTAAAGAAATCGAGAGTCTTTCTGTTTTGGACTTAGCCGACTTAGTAAAAATCTTAGAAAAAAAGTTCGGAGTAACTGCTGCTCCTCAGATTGCTGCTGCTCCAGCTACTGCTTCTGAATCCTCTGCTGCTGCTCCCGAGAAATTAGTCTTTAACATTGAGTTAAAGGGGATAGGGGATAAGAAAATAGAAGTAATTAAAGCCGTTAGGGATATTACCCAAAAAGGATTGAAAGAAGCTAAGGATTTAGTAGATGCCGTAGAGAAAGAACCTCAGGTTCTTAAAGAGAATGTTAAGAAGGAAGAAGCTGGAGAGATGAAGAAAAAGTTAGAGGCAGCCGGAGCCCAAGTAGAGTTAAAATAAACAGTGAAAGCTGATCTTCATATCCATACTAATTATTCCTACGATGGAATAAATTCTCCTCAGGAAATAGTAACTGCGGCTATTTTTCAAGGGATTGATTGTATTTGTATTACCGACCATCAAGAAACGAGAGGGGCAATTGAAACCCTCCGTTTTGCTTTTTCTAAACCTATCTTAGTTATTCCGGGAATTGAAATAAGAAGCAGGGAAGGGGATATCCTGGGTTTGAATGTTAAAGAAAAAATCCCCAAAGGTCTGTCTGCGAAAGAAACTATAAGAGAAATAAATAGATGCGGAGGAATGGCAGTGGTTGCTCATCCTTTTGGTTGGCCTCATCATTTTAGAGGAGATTTGAAAAAATTATTTAAGGAGAATTCAGATTTTTCCTTAGCTATTGAGGTTTTTAATGCTACCATTCCTGATTTTTTTAACAAAAAAGCCATTAGATTAGCTAAGGAACTTGATTTACCCTTTACGGTTGGCTCCGATGCTCATGGGGTAGATTTTGTTGGTAAAGCCTTTTTGGAGATTCCCGGAGATAATCTTTCCCCGGAAGAGGTTTTAGAAGAAATAAGGAAGAAAAATGGAAAATTGAGGAAAGAAGAGGTTAGTTTTTTGGAGAAAATAAAGTGGGAAGCAAAAAGGAATGTTCAGAAATTGAAAAGAGGGAAATTGAGAGTCTAATTAGAATTCTATTTGGTAAACTTTTAAGTTGTTAAGAAGATAAATGATACTGCCGTTTTCTGAAAAAGCTAGATCCTTTAAGTCATCAAACTTATCGCTTTGATATTGTTTAATAACTTCTCCGTTTTTATTTAAAACAACTATTCGATTTTGATTAGGAGTTAGAAGATAAAGATAAGGAAGGTTTGGTTGGGTGAGGATTTTGGAAGTTCCTTCAGGAGAAGGAAAGAAATCTAGGATTAGCTCTTCCTGGAGTTTATTTATATGATATCTAGAAAGATTGTTATCTTTATTTAAAATCCAAATTGAGCCATCAATAGCCATTGATTTAGCGGTCAGTGGTTTTTTGGTCCCTGAATTTAGCCAGAGTTCTCCTGAAAGATGAGACTCTTCTCCAAATTTAAACTTTACAATTTCTCCTTTTGAAGAATCTAAGAAATAGAGGTTTGAGCCAAAAGTAGAAAAATCTTCAAAACTGGAATCAGGGTAAGGATCTTCAAGAGTTTTGGTTGAAGTTAATTCATTTTTCTCAAAAGAAAACAATTGATTAGGTTCTGAGAAAAACAAGATGGAGTCCCCGAGGTTGGTGCTTAATTTGATTTTGCTTGGAGCCTGAATAAAACTTCCTTCCTTGTTTATTTCCAGACTGTAAATTTTGTCAGAATCAGGGTTTAAGAAATAAAGATTAGAATTAGAGAATGTCATTTTCTGGGGTGAAAACTCTCCTGATTTAAATTCAAAGATAATCTGGGGTTCGCTAATCTTTTCTACTTTATTAAGGGGGAATAATTCCTTTTCAATTGATTCTTTTAAATTCAAAACTTCGTTTTTTAGAGAGATTCTTGCCTCTTTAGTTAAAGGTAAGATTTTATTCCAGGCTTCTTGATAAAGAAGATTGGCTCTTTTCTCATCATTGAAGATAAGGGAATTTTCAGCATCAGCTATTATTTGTTGGGTTTCAGTTAGGATAGCTTGGATTCTTTCGATTTCTTTCTGCTTTTTAATTCCAAAGATATAATTTCCTGAACCAAGGATAATAATTAAGAGAAAGATTAGAATTAAAAACTCCTTTAGGTTAGGAATCCTAACCGAAGGGAGTTCCTTGGGAAGAGAGAGGAGTTTTTTAGGGATAGAAGGAAGTTTCTTGAGAAGAGGAATTTTTGGTTTTTTAATAATCTCGGGAAGCTTCTTTTTTGGGAGAATCAAAATATCTTTTATTCTGGTTAATCTATTCAAAAAAGAAATTTTATCTTCCAGAAAACTTAAGATAATTCCTTTCCCCTCCTTTATCTTTGTAAAAGGAATAAGGGAGGGGAACTTCAAGGGCAACCTCTTCTTCGGGGCGACCAGTTTTTTTATCTGAAGAGCTTCCTTTTGAATTGTCTCCAAGGCGACGAGAAGGAATAAACCTGAAGTATCAGCTAAGATACTTCTTTTTTGATTAAGAACCCTCTTTAGTTCTTGGTCTGTTTTTTCTGGTTTCAAGTCTTTTTCAAAAACTGAAAGAACTTCAGGAAAAACTCCTTCTTTTTCAAAAAGATTTCCAATCTTTTTGGTTAAGATTATTATCTTATCTTCGAGAGCTAATTTTCCCGAAATAATGTTGGAGAATATCTTTAAAGGAGAAGCTTCTGATTCTTTGGCTTCTAATTCTTGGCCAATATCTGTTATTTGTTTTCCTCTGGCTAGAAGGACCTTAATATCTCCGACTTTAGTGAAATTAAGCTTGAAGTCTTTGATGCTGACTACAGCTAGATTTAGATTCCCCAGCCAGCTGATATTTCCTTCTTTTTCTTGATTTTCTAAGAAATTATTGGCTTTCTTTAAGCTGTTTTTCAAAGACCTTTCTAGAGAAGTTTCTGCTGAAAGCTGGTAATAACTTTCCTTAATAGCTGAAGCTAAATTATTCAAGAAGCGATAGTTTTGAGGTAAGGCATTGGTTAATTCACCGGCTACGTATAAATTCCCCAGCTTTTTCTCATAAACGTTTTCTGGTTCATAAATAAAGCTATCAAAGATTATTTCTTCTTTAGTTTTAGGATTAAAATGAAACTCAAAAATTTGCATAGTTCTCTCTACTATCTTTATTTTAGTTTTTTTCTTTAATTAAGGCAAAGAGAGAATTGACAAAATTCTTATATTTGCTATAAAGAAAACGATTCAAAATAAATATGGAAAGGAGTTGAAGGAGAATGGTGACAAGATACGTGATTATAGAGACTAGCTCTGATTCAGATGGAATTAGTGCTGAATTATTGGAAATTCCTCAAATAAAAGATTTACGTTCTTTTCCTCCGGGAGCAGAATGCAATCTCATTGCTGAGATTGAAATAAATGGTGGAGATGAATTCCAAAAAATTAGAGAAGTTTTGGAAAAAATTAGGAAAATAGAGGGCATTATTAATAGTTGGACAATAAAAGGAGTCACCAGAGGGCTAGAAGATTGTAAGATTATATGAAGGGAAGATAAAATATCTAATATTTAGATTCCCTTCTTTTTTATTTTTAATATCTAGGTAAAATATTGATTCCATCTGACAGGGTTGACCAAAATTTCATTATCTGCTAAAAAGAAAATGTTCTTTCGAGATAAGAAAGAACAAGGAGGAGATAAGATGGCAATTGGATTTGTATTGATAGGTTGTGCACCGATGCATGAACACGAAGTTTACAATAAATTGCAGAAGACTGAAGAAATTATAGAGGTCCATCCACTTTTTGGAAAATACGACTTAATTGTAAAAATTGAGTCGGATGATTTTAATAATATTGGAAAGATAGTGGTAGAAAAAATTAGGTCAATAGAAGGTATTATAGATACAAAAACTCTAACTGGGACAAGATTCTAATAAGGAAATTTAAATATCTAAATTTCCTTCTTTTTATGTTAAAATGAATTAAATGGGCACTTGGCTCAGCGGTAGAGCGCTTCGTTCACATCGAAGAGGTCGTAGGTTCAAATCCTGCAGTGCCCACTTTTTATTTCTTGACAAACTAATTTAATTTAGGTATAATTAAGAAAGTTTAAATGTTTGTTGGCTGAAAAAAGGAACAGTTGTTCTTTAAGAAAATACATATAAAGAAGGAAGTTTACCTCTGCAGATAGGAAATTAAAACTAGTTTCTTGCCTGCAGAGGTGAAAAATGACGGAAATGAAAAATGATTTGGATTGTCTGTTAGTGAAGTTTTACGTCGAACAAAAATGGCTCTTACCGAAGATCCCAGGAGATAAAAAGAACTCAGAGCTGCAGAAAAAGCTACGAAAAATAAGACTTAAACTACGATTGAAGTTAGATGAAACAGCCCTCGGAAAAGTTAGGCCGGACATAGTGGATACAGGAAAAGAGAGGGAATTTTCTGATGTAGTTCTCGGTGAAAGATTCTTAGAAGAAATGGAAAAAATCGGTTTTAGGATTTGCGGAGCTTATCCTTCCAAAAAAGGAATGCCTTTACAATATATAGAGATTGTCGAATTGAAGAAAGAAAGAGCAGGAGAAGAATTTAAAACAAACAAACAGTTAAGAAAACTGTTCAATTCCGGATGGAACTTCGTTCATTACTGGAAAAATCCACCGGAACCGAAGATAACAGAAGAAGAATTAAAAGAAATGTTAAAGAAAGGAATGTCAGAAGAAGAAATAATAGAAGAAAAAATAAAAGGGAAAATACAGAGGACCGATACTCTAAATCTGACCTGTCGCGAGTCCCCATCAAGATCAAAAAGATTTAGACAGTTATTACCTAAGGATTTTGGAATTAGCCATTAAATTTTCTTCCTTCTTTTCTTTTTTCTAGTTGATAACTCTTCAGTAGGCTCAGGACAATTTTTATCAATTAGAAAGAGGATTTTAGTAGCTATTGACAAAATATTCTATAGGATGTATAATATAGATGTAAATAGTTCTTTTGAATAACATAGAAGAAAGAGAGATTCTGTATCACCCGAGTTGACCATCAATTTTTGGTGAGTAGCTCGGGTGATACAGTGGCAGAAATGCCAGAAATCACGAAAGTATTAGTGAAGCTTTTCTTTACTAATGCCAAACTAATTCCCGACGGAATCAGAATGATTCCTCGGCGGGAAGGAAAGATTGAAACAAAGCACGGCATGGAAGCCAAAAAACTAGGCATCCCCAAGGGTGCCCAGCGTAAAGGCCGCTATGATACAGGGAAAGACGAAGAACTTCACGACGTTGACTTAGCTCCTCGCTGGAAGCAATTGAAAGATAACTTTCAAATTACTGACATCCATTGCTTTCTCCGAGCAGGAAACATGTACACGGAAAAACCAGTGATTGTCGTCAATTTCACTGAGGACGTTAAAGAGTTTCCTGGCGATAATAAAGCCTCAGTTAAAAAATCCTTAATTGAGGTTATCGAGAAGAACTTTGTTCATGGTTCAAAATGGGGAGTTGTCCATCAACAGATAAACCCCAACGGAATACAAACTCTCAATTGTTCAGTGAGGAAACCAATTCAATCTTAACTTCCTTTCTCTCTTTCTTCTTTTTTTATTTCTGGAGAGCAAAAAGTTCCTTAGCTAAAATCTTTTTCGCTTCCTTTATTGAGCCTATTTTGAGCTCTTTTTTTATGTCGTATTCTTTGATTTTTATCCATTCAGGCAGAGGTAATCCATGTTTTAGTTCAAAAAGATTCATTAAAAGAGTGGTAGCATAGATTCCTTTTTCTAAAGGAAAATTTAAGATTACACCCTTAGGTAAAATTTTAAACAGAATTTTTTTAGGGAAAATCCGAGTTTTTATAAATCTTCTTTTAAATCTCAAAAAATGAAAAGGGCGAATAGATTTTCTAAGATTTTTTATTTTGTCTTCATCTATCCAATATTTATATATTTCCCAATCTTTTAGATTATCACTTAATAATAGAGGGATTTCTTCTGGTAGGTCTATTTTTTTATCAAGAGAAAGAATTAAATTTGAAAGGTAGCTTGTATAAGCATAAACCCAGAGAGTAGTCTGGTCCTTAAGAAAAATTAAAGCCCCGATGAAGTTTCTGGGATTCTCTTTAAGATAAGAAATAAGTCTTAATTCATTTCTGAAAGTGTAGGGGAGTTTTTCAAAAACTTCTTCCATTTCTTCCCATTTTCCGAATGATTTTTCTGCTTTTTTTCTAAACTCTTTTAGGAAAGGAATTTCTTTCAATCCTGGCTTACAGAGGAAGGCAAAGATTGCCTCTTTGTATTTTCCTTGAATAATTAACTTACCAAAAAAATGAGCTAAAAAACGAGGAGTACCAAATCTTTGAGCCTGATAAAAATTTAGAAAACCTTCTTTTTTTAATTTATTTATTTCTTCTGAGAGCCAATTTCTATCTATTTTCTCTTTAGTTCGTAAAAAAATGGTAAACCTATTTCCATAGAGTTGACCAGCCGAAATAGAGCCTTTGCCAAAGGAAAAATTAGTTAAGAAAAAATTAGAAAAAGAAGAATCTTTAATTTTTTCAAAAGTTCCAAAGTCTATGTTTGAAAAAGCAATCCTCTGAGAAGTTAAAGCATTGATGTCTTTGATACCAGCATAGCCAATTTTATTAACATTCAGTTTAGAACTTTTAGCCAGATGTCTTAGAGCGGCCGGAGTGGAAATTCCGACTTTAACTAAATTAACGTAGAGAGTAAAAGGAATTGGAAGTCCTTCCGGAAATTCATTTTCTTTCGGCTCGATTTCGGAAATTTCTTGGTTTTCTAAAATCTCTTCGACAATAAAATCTTGAGAGTAAAGACGAAAATATCCCTCAGGACGAAGGGGAAAAGGAAAATTAATTCCAATTCGAGAAAAAATATCTTTTTCTGAAAGTAGAGACGGATGGACAAAAAGCTCGGGATTTTTCTTTTTGTAATTTTCAAGAATTACTCTTTCCTTTAACCAATTTTGATGAGAAGAGTTT
>CAYYDV010000019.1:0-10615 GCA_964470765.1 uncultured Candidatus Saccharibacteria bacterium | reverse complement strand
CTGTTTTTAATTTTAGCAAAGCAAGAATTTTTGTCAACCCTTTCCTCATAACAAAACAAAACCCCTACACCAAAATAGAGGTTTAGTTTTTTTTAATAAATATCTTTAATTACTTTTTGAGTTTTGCTTTCAAATCTCGAAGAGTTTCAGCTGCTATATCCTTTCCTCCTAAACCAAAAGCAATACCTCCGGCAATTACAATTAACCCTATTATACCCTGCACTAGAATTTGAATTAGGTCTGGGGCTATCTTCAACTGTAATAAAATAGCTAAAATTGCAAAAACCCAAATTGACCACCTAACGATTGCTCCGACTAAACGACCGTATCCTACTCTTACTCCTTCTACTGCTGCTCTGACTACTTTTTCTAAAATATCAGCGATAATTACTGCTACTACAAAAATCAAAGCGGCAACAATTACATTTGGCAAGTAAGCCAAAACGCTTGTAAGAAAATCAGCAAATTGAACAAAACCTAAAATCTCTACAGCAGCTAACAAGAAGACAATCATTAAAACCCATTTAAAGATAGCTCCAATAAAAGCCGAGGGATCTACTTTAATCTCTGCTTTTTCTAAGGCTCCTTTCCAGCCTCCTTTTTCAAAAATTCGATTAAACTTTACTTTTCTTAATATTTCAGTTATTAACTTTCCAATCCCAATAGAAATAAGCCAACCAATTAAAAATACAATAATTGCTCCTATAAGTTCCGGAACAAAATCAATAAAGCCTTTCCAAAGGCCTAAAAGCGCATCTTTAGTTATGGTGAACCAATCAGATAACATATTATTAATTTTAAATTATTAAAATTATTTTCCCGACCTTTTTTAAAATTATTGCGGCTTCACCGCATAATTGCGCATTCGGTCAAAGAAGAAAGATGAACCTTTCTTTTTCTTCCTCACTTGCAATTATTATACCACAAGCAAAAATCAATACCCTGTGGAAAACTTTTTGAACTTTTTTTAAAATTTTTGGACCGTGCCAGATTCGAACTGGCGACCTCCACATTGCAAATGTGGCGTTCTAACCAACTGAACTAACGGCCCAAATGTGCTTGTATTAAACGAATTCAAACTTTCAGTATTATATTACCAAATTTAATTCATCAAAGCAAGAAAAAAGACCTGAAAAACTAAAAGTTTGAGACCCCGACTATACACATTTTCAGTGTTAATCTTTATCATAGCTTTATTAGTTTTTATTCTCTTTCGGTCGGTCGCTTACGCTCGCGACCTCGCCCTTGTTTATATTTAAAAATGGGTTGGGAAAGGTTGGAAAATAAAATCAACAATAGAGCTAAAAACTAATTGTTCTGCCTTGTAAGAATTATTAGAGGATATAAAGCAATTTAAAAAATTGATAAAAATTATTTTGCTTGCAAACTGATAGATTGACCCGTTTTCTAAAAGATTTTTATCAACTGATAAAAATTTGATACCTCTAATCCAGCAAAGATTTTGAGAGACATAATGCCTACTTTTGTTTAATTTAAATTGAATTAGCGACATAAAGAAAGAACTAAAGACAAATTGTTAGAGCGTGCCAGAAAAGGATACTATAACGGCGGTCACGCGCCTTACGGATACCAAAGAGAAAATAAAAAATTTATTATTAATAAAAAAGAAGTTGAGATTGTAAGGTTAATTTTTGAAACTTGATAAAAAGCAAAAATTAAAAAATTTTACTAAGCAAAATCTTAGGGTTTCGCTTTCTTGTAATCTTCTTTAATTTTTTGTATAATTGAAATAAGAACTTATCCACAGGTTTGGAGTTTATTGAAATAAACCTTGTGGTATAATAAAGGAGAATGAAGATGAAGATACCAAAATTTGATAATTCCATAATTTTCGGTTCGTTTTTACAGAGATAGATAGATAGATAGAGAGAGACGAATTTGGCACGGGATTCTACGCTCTTAACACTTGTTTTAATATCTTTAAAATTGGATCTCCATTGCTAATTTAAGCAATGAAGTTTTTGTTTGTCGGTAGCACTATCCACAGATTGATTTGGCTTGACTCAGTTAAATGTTGTATAATGAGAGTAGAAAATTAAATAGTGCTGACCGCACCTAATTAGCCCTCATTGGGGTACTTGTGCGGTCAGCACAGTAGTTCGCAAGACTACAAAACCCTGGTGGGGGCTTTGTAGTTCTATTGAGGAAGTAGTTAAGAATACTTAAAATAGATTTAACGGCGATTTATCCACAGTTTTTTTAGAATAGGTTTGTGTTTTAATATAATAATAAACTTGACAGCCCAACATTACCACTTGACAGGGTTTTGTTGAATTTAATTATCTGTTATAATATAAAAATGCGAGTACCAAGACGAGTAGCAAAATTCGATAATGATTACGCACACGCAGAGAGAGAGAGAGAGAGAGAGACGAATTCGACCTGCGGCATTGTGGACAAATGGTTTTTTAAAAAAAATCTATGAGGTAACACTAATCAAAAATTTCAAAAAAATTAAAAAGCGCAGTTAAATCTATTTTAGAGATTTTTAACTGCGCTTTTTAATTTCCTTTTCAAGTGGGGGCAGGTCTGCGCCAGCCCTCGATGTTGAAGGCTGAATAGAGCCCGCCCCCGCTTGAAAGGGAAATTCTCGCAATAAATTATATTATATATTTTTAAATATTTGTCAATTAAAGATCAGGTTTTATTTATAAACCCAGTTAGAAATCTTAGAAAGCAGAGATTTCTAAACGGGGCAAAGGTCGAAAATAATAAATTACAGAATAAATAAAAACTAAAAAAGAAAAATTATGTTTGGATTTCTAAAAACAGTTGGTGGGAGAATCACCACGATCGTGGTAGCTCTGATTATCCTCGCCGTTATTATCGGCGGTGTTGCTCTTTGGGCCGTGAGTAATTACCAAAGAGATGCCAATGATTTATTCATTAGAGCTACTCAGACTATTTTAGCTCACGAAGCTAATCTGAAAATTTATAGAATGGTGAGAGCTGAAAAAGATTTTGCTTTAACTGGATTAGAACAATATAAAACTGAACACAGCCAGTTAAAAACAGAAATTGACGAAGATGTTGAGAAAGCTTTGGGAACAGCTCGGACAGAAGAGCAAACAAGGCTTCTTACTGCGCTTAAAGAGAAAGTGGTTGCTTATTATGCCGGATTTGCTGAAATTGAAGCTGCTTATAGAGCAGGAGATATTGAAAAAGCTAGAGAGCTTACCCAGACTAGTTCTAATATTTTAGCCGTAGACATGGATGAAGCTATTAGAACAGTAGTGGAAGGAAATATCGCTGAAATTAATGCTGCCAATGAATCTGCCGTAGGATCTTCTACACAAGCTCAAATGGTTGAAATCATTGTTTTGGTGGTGACTATTTTAGCCGGTATCATCTTAGCTTTTTGGTTGGTTCGTTCAACCTCGGGTGCCTTACAAGACAGAGTTAACAGAACTATCACCGCCAATGATACTTTGATAGCTTATGGTAAAAAATTAACTGCTACCATTCAACAGCTTTCTACCATAGTTGATCAAGTATCAAAAACTTCAGCTACCCAATCCCAATTAGCCGAAGAAAACTCTAAGACTATGGTTGAATTAGCTGCTTCTCTTGACCAAACCGCGGTTAGCGCTCGGAAAACAGCCGAAACCACAGCTTCAACTTCCGAGTTGGCAACTGAAGGAACTAAAGCCGGCCAAACAGCCGCCGAAAGATTAAGAAGCATTGATGAAGTTGTCCAAAAGAATAGCGAAATAGTGAAAGACGTAGATACCAAAGCAGATCAGGTAACTGCCGTTGTCGGTACTACCAGAGACGTAGCAGATCAAATTAGCTTACTTGCTTTAAATGCGGCTATTGAGGCAGCCAGAGCTGGAGAGGTTGGAAGAGGTTTTGCCGTAGTCGCCGATGAGACAAGAAAACTGGCTGAACAGGCAACTAAGAACGTTGACCAGATGGCTGGAGTGATAAAAGCGATGAAAGAAGCTGCTGGCGCATCAGTAGAGAGTTTAGAAACTGGAACTAGACAGGTTGGTGAAAGTACTAAAATTGTTACCAATGCTTTATCTATTCTTGATAAGATTACTGCCTCTGCCCAAGAAATAACTACTAAAACTCAGGAAATATCGGCAGCAAATCAACAACAAACTGCTTTTGGCAAGAAATTAACTCAGGCCTTGGAAACAGTGGCCACTTCTGCTGAACAAAATGCCGCTGGAGCCCAACAGGCAACTACCTCTGTTCAAGCCCAGACGCAAGCCGTAGAATCGGTTGTCAAACAAACAGACGATGTTGCTCAGGTCATCAAAGAACTTCAAGGATTAATTGGCGCTGCCAAAAAAGCATCTGCCGAGGTTGAAGCAGAAAGGGCAAAATTAGCTACCCTGGCAGAAGAGGAAGCAAAAGAAAAAGAGACAGCTTTGGCTGCAGAAAAAACTAAACTAGAAAGAGAAAGGAAAGCATTAGAAAAAGAAATGAAAATGATGGAGGCAATGCAAGCAGAAGCAGAGGAAGAAAAGCCCAAAGCAAGGCCCAAAAAGGTAGCAGTGAAGGAAGAAACCCCCAAGAGACGAGCTCCTAAAAAGGTCGAGGAAGAAGAAACAGAAGAAGCCTAATTTGAAATCCGAAGCACGAAATCCGAAATCCGAGACAATTTTCAAAATTCTAAATTCAAATGTTCAAAACTGTTTAAGTCATTTGAATTTCGGTCATTAGAATTTGTTTCGAGTTTCGATATTCGAACTTCGAGTTTTCGATAATGTTATGGCAAAAAAGGAACTTCCAATTAAAGAGGCTTACAAAGCCATTGAAAAAGAAGTTGTTAAAGCTCGACCTAAAAGAGAAGAGGAAGCAAAGGAGCTCGTTCAGTTAGTTGTTTTTGAGATTGATGAAGAAGAATATGCAGTAGACATCGGAGAGGTAAGAGAGATTATGAAAATGACTCCAATTACTTCTATTCCTAACTCGCCAGCCTTTATCGGGGGAATTATCAATGTTAGGGGTGATATTGCCGTAGTTATTGATTTGGAAAAGAGATTTAATTTAGTCAGAGAGCACAAGCCAAAAAGAATTCACATTATTCTTTCAGAGCTGGGAGAAACTCTTTATGGGCTTATTGTTGATGAGGTTACTGAAGTTCTTCGTATCCCCAAAGAAGATATTGAACCAGCCCCGGGCATAATCTCCGAAAGAATTCAGGCTGGCTATGTTAAGGGCATTGGAATGGTAGAAGACAGGCTTTTGATTGTTCTTGATTTTAAGAAAGTTCTAGCAGAGAAAGCTTTGTCTGAATTAGGGAGAATGATTACTAACCACGCCAAAAAAGCCAGAGCAAAAATTGCCAGAGAGACGCCAGAGGAAGTAGAGACCAAAGAAGAAAGGAGAGAAAAGGCCGAAGAAATACTAGAAGCAAGAATAAAAGAAAAAAAGGTCGAGGAAAAGAAAATTGAGGAGAAGCCTCCGGCCCGGAGGGAAAAAGCGAAGAAAAAGTAACCTTAACTTTTAAAAATTAATTACTAAAAGCTTAATTAAGCTTGTAGTTTTTTAGCTTAATAAGCTAAAATATATGCCCAAAATTCTAATTGCCGATGACTCCCAATTTATGAGAAAAATGCTCAAAGATATCTTAACTAAAGAGGGTTTTACTGATTTGATTGAAGCTGAGGATGGAAATGAGACTCTAGCGAAATACGAGAAAGAAAAACCTGACCTCCTTCTTCTAGATATAATAATGCCCAACTTGGATGGGCTGGGAGCATTGAAGAAGATGGATACTTCCGACATTGAGAAGAAGGTTATTATTATTACGGCTGTCGGTCAAGAAAAAATGAAAGCAGATGCCAGAGCCCTGGGAGTGAAGCATTATATTGTTAAGCCCTTTCAAGAAAAAGAGGTCATTGAGGCAGTAAAGAAAACACTGGGGCGGGGTAAAGAGTAAGTATTTATGAAAAAGGGAGAGAAAATAAAAGTCCTAGTGGTGGATGACTCCTTTTTCATGAGGAAGTTGATTTCTGACTTGTTGAATGCTGATCCTCAAATTGAGGTTATAGCTACGGCTCGAAATGGTCAAGCAGCAATAGATTTGATTAAAGAGAAAAAACCCGATGTCGTTACCCTAGACTATCAGATGCCGGGATTGGATGGCTTAGCTACTTTGAAAAAAATGATGAAAGAGTGTCCGGTGCGCGTGGTCATGCTTTCGGCTTATGTCAAGAAAGGAGGTGACCTCACCTTAGAGTGTCTTAAGAACGGGGCAATAGATTTTATTTTAAAGCCTTCAGGACCTCTTTCTTTGGACATAGAGACGGTTAAAACAGAATTGTTGACAAGAGTAAGAGCAGCAGCCGAAGCTAATCTTGAAGCAATTAGAATATTACTAAGAAGAAGGCCCAGTGCGCTTTTATGGGAGGTGCCAAAAGTTATTGTACCAGAAAGAGTGATAGTAATTGGAGCTAGCACCGGGGGCCCGGCTGTCGTAGAACTCATTCTCTCAGAATTTCCCCAAGATCTTCCCTGCGGTATTCTTGTAGTTCAACATATGCCCCTTAGATTCACTGAGCTTTTTGCTCAAAGACTCGATAAAATAACAAAGATTAAAGTTAAAGTTAAGGAAGCACAAGATGGAGATAGAGTGAAATCAGGGATTGCTTTGATAGCCCCCGGGAATCAAAATATGACCATTGTAAAAAGGGAAATCGGCGGGGTTACCAGGGCAATAATAAAAATAAGCGAAAAAAAGGGCTTGGTTCTCCAAAACGCCATTGATACCTTAATGCTCTCGGTTGCTCAAGTTTATGGCCCTAATGCCATCTGCGTAATTTTAACCGGGATGGGCGAAGATGGAGTCAAAGGAGCCGAGGCTATTAAAAAGAAAGGAGGAACAGTTTTAGTTCAAGATGAAGCTACTTCAATTGTATTTGGTATGCCAAAAAGAGCCATAGAAGAAGGGATTGTCGATAAAGTTTTGCCAATTAGTCAGATGTCCGGAGAAATCCTTAGAAGTTTGAAGTATTAGCCTTGGCCCTTTTCAAAAAACAAAATGGCTTTTGATGTATCAAAATACAAAAAGATATTTCTTTCTGAAGCTAGAGAGAATCTTAAGGCTCTCAATAAGTCTTTATTAGCGTTAGAGAAAAAACCTAAGAATTTGGAGCCGGCTGAAGAATTGATGAGAGCAGCTCATACTTTGAAAAGTTCGGCAGCCAGCATGGGTTATACCCAGATATCTGAACTCAGCCACGCAGTAGAAGACATTTTTGATGCTTTAAGATCAAAAAAGATTCAGCTGAAACCTAAGCTCATTGATTTATCTTTTAAATGTTTTGATTCTTTAGAAGCTTCATTGCGTCGAATTGCCAAAGAGAAAGAGGAAATAAATACTGCTCCTTTAATAAAAAAATTAAAATTAGCCCTTTCTCATGCAGAAGTGGTAGCCGAAAAATTTACCCCGTACCGAGACGAAGTCTCTGGTATGGGGCCATCTATTATCCAACCTATTGAAAGTATCAAGGTAAGCACAGCAAGGCTAGATACCTTAATGAATTTGGCCGAGGAATTGTTGGTTAATAAAATGAGAATAGATAGAATTGCAACCACTAAGAATTATGATGATTTACCGCCAGCCGTAGATAATCTTTCTAGATTAGTCAGTGACTTACAATATAATGTGATGCAGGCTAGACTGGTGCCGGTCGGAGAGATTTTCAATCGTTTTCCGAGAATGGTTAGGGATTTGGCTCAAAAAGCGAAAAAGAAGATAAATTTTGTGATGGAGGGAAGCGACATCGAACTTGACCGAACTATTATTGATCAGATTGGAGAGCCTTTAGTTCATTTACTTCGAAATGCCATCGATCATGGAATTGAGGAGAAAGGACTTATTAGATTAGAAGCCAAAAGAGAAAAAGGTTATGCCACTATATCCGTAGAAAATGATGGAAAAGGCATAAGCTGGAAAGCCGTGATTGAATCGGCCCTTAGTCGTGGAATAATCGATCGGGCAACTAGAGACAGATATATTAAAAACATTGAGGGCTATAAGTCAGAAATTGAAAATTTATTGTATCATCCTCGTCTTTCTACTTCAAAGACGGTGACTCAGGTTTCTGGTAGAGGAGTGGGCTTAAATGTAGTTCGGACCAAAGTTGAAGCACTTGGTGGCAGAGTAAGATTAGATTCCCATCCAGATAAAGGGTGTAAATTTACGATGGAATTTCCTTTAACTCTTGCTATTATCTCAGCCTTGTTAGCTAAAGTAAAGGATGAAATTTACGCAATATCTTTATCAGATGTTGAAAGATTAGTAAGAGTAAAGAGAGATCAAATCAAAAGTTATTTAGACCAGGAAGTGGCAGTGGTAGGGGGTAGGGACATTCCTTTATTGAGGCTAGCCAAGTTATTCAATATTGAGGTTCCAAAACTCATAATTCCTAAAAGAAGCGAGATGACAGTAGTGGTTAAGAAAGGAACAGCAATAGCTGGATTAGTGGTTGATTCCATTATTAGTGAGCAAGAAATCATTGTTAAACCCTTAGGCAAGTTAATAAGAGAAACTAAAGGGTTTGCCGGAGTTACTATTCTAGGAGACGGCAGAGCGGTCCTTATTTTAGATATAGCGTCGTTAATTTAATTTGAAAAAGGTCGGATTCGTTATAATTTAAAAATTAAAGATTATGCCACAAACTAAATATCAACTTACCAAGGAGGGAATCGAGGCGTTAGAAAAAATGTCTCACGAGGGAGCGAAAAAAGCTTCGGAGTCTCTCTCAAAACTAATTAATGTGCCACTGGAAGTCAAATCCCTTGCGATCAGAACTTTGCCTGTTGAAAAAATACCAGAAATCGTTGGCTCACCAGAGGAGATGGTAACAACAGTAATTATGAAAGTTAGAAAAGATGTCTATGGCACCGTTATGCTTATTTTTCCTCAACAAGCCGCATTGAGAACAGCTGATTTTCTTGCTAAGAGGCAACCCGAATCCATTGCTCAGTTAGATGAATTAGACAAATCCGCGCTCAAGGAAACAGGAAACATTCTTGCAGGGGCCTTCTTTTCCGCCATGTCCAATTATTTGAATATTAATATGGTTGAATCGATTCCTGATATTGCGACAGATATGCTTAAATCCACCATAGATTTTGTCTTAGCAGGATTTATCAAGGAGAAAAAAGGAGAAGCCGTTGCCTTTGAGATAGATTTTGAAATAGGTTTCGTAGCAACAGCAACAGCAGTAATTAGAGCTTACTTTTTCCTTCTTTTAGATATAGAATCAGCTGCCAAAGTTCTTAGTTCGCTGAAGAAAATTTCGGGTGGGAAAAAAATGACTAAGGGGGGCTTATAAAGGAATAAAAAATTATCCAAAAGAGAAAAAATAATAATCGCGGAAAAGTACAGAATGAACACAAAAATATGAGCAATAGCAAACAAAAAATCATAGATGTTGGCATGTCAGATGTGCGGGTTGCCAGTAATGGTCATATTCTTCGTTCAGTCGGGATTGGCTCTTGCATTGTTATTACTCTTTACGATTCGGTGAAAAAGGTTGGAGCAATGGCTCATCCTATGTTGGCAGAGAATATAACTAAAAAAACAGACAATTCTTTGCGTTTCGTAGGGCCAGCCATTGACGCCATGATTAGAGAATTAAGGAAATTTGGGGGGGCGAAAGATAGGTTGGAAGCCAAGATTGTTGGTGGAGCTAATATGTTTAAAGTCTTTGATAAAAATCCCACGGGTATTGGCGCACAAAATATTGCTGCCGCCATTGAAAAGTTAGAAGCAGAAGGGATAAAAATTGTGGCCACTGATACCGGGGAAAATTGCGGTCGTTCTGTCGCCTTTGATTTATCCTCCGGCTTAGTAGAAGTTAAAACTAAAATTTAATTTTATGTGCCCAAAAATTGTGAACTCGGCATAGTTCCGATCAAAAATATGCCAAAAAAGAAGGAAAATTTATCAAAAACAATCGAACCTAGTTATAAGCTTAGTGCAAAAGAAATCGCTGAATTCCAAAAAATAAGCCATGTTGGTGCTGAAAAGGCCTCCCAAGCTTTATCGATTCTGATTAATGAAGATGTAAGAATTAAAGCTGTTAATGCTCGAGCTCTTCCGGTTGAGAAAATTGCTGAGGTGGTGGGAGGACCAGAGGATATTTCCTCCACCGTTATTTTAAGAGCAGTCGGAGATGTGGCTGGAAGCATATTACTGATTTTTCCTCAAAAGCATGCCTTAGCTTTGGCTGATTTGTTGGCTCGTCGTCCTCTGAGTACATCAAAAAGACTCAATAAGTTAGATGAGTCAGCCCTTAAAGAAACGGGCAACATTCTTTCCGGTTCCTTTCTGGCTGCCCTAACCAGCCACTTAAATGTCAGCATGGTTGGGTCTATCCCTGATTTGGCTACGGGAATGGCAAAAGCCACAGTAGATTATATTCTGGCTGAATTTAGTAAAAAAGCAGAGAAAGCCTTGGCCTTTGAGGTGGATTTTGAATTAGTCTCTGCAACAGAGTCTATCTCTGTCTTTTTTTTCCTTCTCCTTGATTTACAATCGGCAACTAAAGTACTCAAGATGATGGGGTTTACAGGAGAGAGAGAGAGAGAGAGAGAGAGAGAGAGAGAGAGAGAGAGAGAGAGAGAGAGA
>CAYYDV010000018.1:7359-11006 GCA_964470765.1 uncultured Candidatus Saccharibacteria bacterium | reverse complement strand
AACATCTTTGTCCCACAACTAGGACAAGTGCCAGTCGCTGCCCTTCTCTTTACTCCGCCTTTTCCTTTGATAATAACTTCTTTCTCATTTTTCATCTCTACGTTTTTCTTCTTACATTTGACACAGTAAGCTTTAGTAGCCATAGTTTTTATAGAAAATTAGTTCTTTCTCCGACCTTTGTTCTATTTTACCTTGATTAAAATAAAGGTAGTAGTTAACAAGAAACTACTTTTTCATTTTTTCTCTAGAATTTCTCTAATTTTGTCTATCAATTCATCGGAATTAGTATTAGCTTTAATCAGATAAGCGCTAGCTTTTAGTCCTTGACCTCTTTCTTCTTCTTCTTTGGTATAAAGATTAGATAAGATAATAACCGGCTTATTGGCAATTTTGGGATCCGGGTCTTCTCTAATTCCCTTCAAAACTTCGAACCCATTCATTTTGGGTAAGATTATGTCTAAGAGAATTAAATCAGGGTTTTCGCTTTTAACTTTTTCTAATCCCTGCTCACCGTTACCAGCCAAAACAACTAAAAATCCAGCTTCTTCTAAGGCTCGAACGCAAAGCCGACTAAAGAAAGGGTCGTCTTCTACCATTAAAATTTTAATTTCTTCTTCCATGTCTTTATTATATAAGATTATTTACAATTATTCAAATAAACTTTTCAACTATTACCTAGGCAACCATTTTTTAACTTTATTGACTACTTCTAATAAACGAACTTCAGTTTTAATCAAATACTCTTTAGCTCCTAAAGCTAACCCTTCTTTAATATCTATTTCCTGCCCTAAATTAGAAAGAATAATAACCGGAATATTTCTAGTTTTGGAATCACCCTTCATTTCAGTCAAAACATCAAAGCCGTTTTTCCTAGGCAAGATTAAATCAAGGATAACTAAGTCTGGACTTTCGGTATTGACTTTATTTATTCCTTCAATTCCGTTAGTGGCCTCTATAAAATCAAATCCAGCCCGAGTTAACTTCTCTCGGTAAAGTTTCCTTAAAAAAATATTATCTTCCATCATCAATATCTTAGCCTTTTTGTTCTTTTTAGCCATTCTAGATTAAAGAATTTACCCCGCACCATTTTACGCAAAGAATGGTAGGGGTTAAGAACCTCTCGCTTCGCTCAAGAACCTTGAATGCCTTCGGCATACTCTAAGCAACGGACAGAGTAAAATAAAAAGTCATTCCTTTATCTTTATTCTTCTTAAACCAAATTTTACCCTGATTTAATTCAATAATGGCCTTGTTGATATAAAGGCCTAACCCTGTCCCAGCCGGATAAAGTCTAATCGCCTCTTCTGACCTATAAAATTTAGAGAAAACTTTTCTAAAATCTTTTCTAGGAATCCCAATCCCATTATCTTTACAAAAGAATAAAACCTTATTTCCTTTTTTCTTAAATCCTATCTCAATTTTCCCTGGTCCTGAAGATTTATAGGTAATAGCATTGGAAATTAGATTCTCAATTACATAGTGAATTTTTAAAGGATCAACCTTGACCAGAGGAAGCTTTTTAGGCTTTCCAAAAATAATCTTACAATTTGATGCTTCGGCCCAGGAAGAAAAATCTTTAATAATCTTTTGAGTTATTTTTACTAAATCAGTAGGGTGAGGTTTTATTTCATATTTTCCCTCTTCAATTCTGGAAACATCTAAAATATCTTTAACAATCCTGAACATTATTTCTACATTTTTTAGAGCATCGGTTAAATACTCTTTTTGTTTTTTGTTTATCTTTCCAATCTCCTCAGATATCAAAACATCAAGATAACCGTAGAGAACAGAAATGGGATTTTTTAATTGATGGGCAACGATAGAAACCGGTTCCGATATCTTAGTTTTTTTGGGAGTAGATTTAGACATTTTCAATATATTAATTTCTTATATGTTCTATTTTAACATAAAGGGTCCGAAAGTTAAACTCTCGGACCAGTGATTTCTCAAAGGGAATAATTTTCAAATCCAAACAGAAAACTTTTATTAGATATCCAAAACTGCTAAAAAGATATAGCAAATTTTATCTGGTTACACTGATTGTCACTTCTAATTCGGATGAAGGAGCACTAATAGTTATTCGGCCTCCGGGGTAACTGGCAATAATCTCATAGCCGGTGTCGTAAGTACTGGAGCTCGTAAAAGAACCGTCAACTGGGTCGTAAGGCATAGCAGGGAGATAGAGATCAACCAAACAACCATAAATATCGTAATCACCGCCACCAGTACCCATCTTGGTGGCAGTTGTAGTTGGAATATCTCCAGCGCAATCACTGTCATCCCAGCTTCCTCTATTATCAATCATATTCTGATGAACGGCATTTAAAATGGCGTTAACATCACTGAAACGTTGAGTGTTTCGAGCCTGAGCAAACTGACGAGCTGGATTAATAGCAATAATAACTATGGCTGCTAAGATAGCAATCAAACCAATAACCAGAAGAATCTCAATCAAGGTAAAACCTCGAGACAATTTAAACATAATTATTTAATTAGTTATTAATTAAAGACCTTTAATGAAATGTTTTTAAATTACTCACTAGTTGTTGAATAGCGGGCAGCTATCCAACCTTCTTGTCCTTCTATTAGTTCTATTTTATACCAATTATCAAATTCTTCCAACAGTGGATAACTTTCCCCAGGATAAATCTTCGTCAGAATTGGATAAGTAGTACTTGGTCCCTCTCTAACATTTAACCAACCAGTTTCAGTCTCCTGAATAATAATCTTTACTATTTCTTCTTCTGGAACTGGCTCTTCTTCAGAAACTTCTTCTAAAGGTGGTTCTTTCAACGGAATTACTTCTTCAACCGGCGGTATCTCTTCAGGGGACGGAATTTCTTTTGAAAGAGGCTTAAGAATAAAAGTGTAAATTGTCCAACTTAAGAAAATTAAAGCTAAAATTCCAAATCCAATCCCTAGATAAGGAAAATATTTCTTTTTTCTGGTTTTTTTACTAACCAAAGACGGCTTTGGTCTGACTGCTTTCGGTAATAAATTTATTCCGGCTTTCTCGGGATTTTTCTCCAAACCTCTCAGGGCCAAACCAATAACTGTATTAAAAAGAACTGATTTCCTTCCTAATTGGCTAGCCAGCGGAGAAATACCGATATTCACCTTGAGGCCGAGACTTAAAGAAAGGAATTTTACTATTTTAGGTAGCCGAGCTGAACCACCAACTAAGAAAATTTCTTCTATTTCTTGGCCATAGTACTCAATCGACTTTTTTATTCTCTTAATAATCGGTTGAAGTTCTTTTTCTAAAATAGTAGTTACCTTACCTTTCTCTTTTTTCTCATCTAAACCGTAATTTCTTTTTAACTTCTCGGCTTTTTCTAAAGGAATTTTCAATTTTCTGGCAATAGCCTTAGTAAACTGATTACCAGCTATAGGAACAGTGATTGATTCTCTCAAAACACCTTCTTTATCAAAAATGCTAATGTTAGTCGTCCGAGCTCCAATATCAATAATCATTGCTCCGGTTTTAAGATTCTTCAACAAAGTTCGCTTCAAAGCTATTGATTCTATCTCGAAAGCCACTGGTTCTAGTCCAACCTCATCTAAAACCTCTATATAATCAGCAACAATTTCTCTTAAAGTGCCAATAAATAAAACTGCCTGCTGGTTATTCTTTGGTAGTGATCGAG
>CAYYDV010000018.1:0-7349 GCA_964470765.1 uncultured Candidatus Saccharibacteria bacterium | reverse complement strand
ACTGGGGAAGGTTCTCGATGTTTCGGGCTTCCCTGGCGACAATGCGGGCTTGCTCCAGTGGCTCGACAGCCTGGTTGATATATTCCTCGACCATACCAGCTGCCTCGCTCACTTTTAAGGCACTCCATCTGATAGGCACAGTTTTACCTCCTTTCCGGGCACAATAATCCCAGTAGATTTTTGATACTTCTAAAGGAATTGTTTTCTCTACTTCACTTTCAATGGCCGTTCTTAACTTCCCTCCTTTTAAATTTACTGGCAACCAAAAGAGATGAATGAAAACTTTTGATTCTGGTAAAGATAAAACAACACGACTGGCTTTAATTTTAGCCTGAGAAACAACTTCTTTAATCTTAACAACTAATTTCTTCTTATTAAGAATGAAACCATCTTTAACAATCCCCTCTTCAATAATAACCCGACCAAAGGCTTTTAATTTTTCTTTGGAAGTAAGTTGAAGAGCCTCAATCGAAGAATCGCTAACATCTAAACCGAAATTTAATTTTTTAAGAAATCTAGACATATTAGAAACTAGTGACTTCCTGCCAAGAATTAATTTCCATTTTGGGATTCACCTGAGTAATTTCAATTCTTATTTTTCTAGTTTGATTATAAATAGTCCCAGTTGTTTTGATTACTCTATCATAGTTACCCCCTCCTTTAAGCTTTAAAATAGTACAACTTCCTTCGCCAATGATTAAGGTTTCATTACCGGGGTACTTCAAATCATTTTTTAATTTCATCAAGGCATCCTCGGCGCAAAGACTAGCTAAATAGAAAGTTTCTGATGATTGGCTTTTTTGTAACCCCATATCTGATTCGGAAATACCAAAAAGGCTAGTACTAATGGCTATAAGCAAAGTTACTCCTGAGACTATCAGAATAGAGATTAAAGCAATGTATCCTTTTTGAGTTTTTGATTCATTATTCATACCACTGACAAGTAGTAGAAGCTAGATACCCCTCTAAGGAATCAGCTAAATCCCAGTACCATTTAGTAGATTCCCAGGAACAACCATATTGAGGTTGGTTTGGACCAGGTCCACAAGAAGGTGGGTCAGGGAACTCGTCACAGGAAATACAGCCTGGGTCATCAACACACTGCCTTTGCCACCAATCCCAATCACAACCTTCTTGTTGTCGACACTGCTGGCGGTTTAACTGTTCACAAGGAGTACAGGTTCTAGCACAACCTTCTTCACAAGGATCTCCTTCAGTATAAGTAGTAGAGGCAGATAAAAGGTTCTCCATCTTGTAGCAGCTACCTGAACCATCATTGCTACAAACTCCACTGGGGTTTAGATAGAAATAACCAGTAATAGAACAGGTAGCATTACAAAGAGGATCAGGATTGTCATACCAACCAGTTAAAGGTCCGTAATCAGCATACCGACACAAAGGATCGCAGGAACCTCCAGTTCCCCAGCAATCTTGGGAAGGTGGTGGTGCTCCTCCGGGCAATAGACAAACAGTTGAATTTAAACCCACCACTGCTTCATATTCACTCCTACCCCAAGGGTTAATACGTCCAACCTCTAAATTAATTTTATAAGTATTGGCAATAGAAGTAATGGTAAAGTTTGTTACTTTAACTTGGTCGCTAGTAAGAGCAACTCCGTCTTGATAAAGAATATCTTCTGAAACATAAAAAATACTCGGATCAGAACCAGCTCGGAGAGCCCGGATAATTTTTTCCATGGCAAAGCGGGCATTTTGTTGAACCTCCCGATAACAAGTAGCTTTAGTTCCTCCCCAAATAATATCCCAAGTAAAACTACTAGCTAAAACCAAAACTACAGAGACGATAGCTATATATATTATTAATTCAATAAGAGTAAATCCCTTCATGTTTTTGATTCATTATTCATACCACTGACAAGTAGTAGAAGCTAGATACCCCTCTAAGGAATCAGCTAAATCCCAGTACCATTTAGTAGATTCCCAGGAACAACCATATTGAGGTTGGTTTGGACCAGGTCCACAAGAAGGTGGGTCAGGGAACTCGTCACAGGAAATACAGCCTGGGTCATCAACACACTGCCTTTGCCACCAATCCCAATCACAACCTTCTTGTTGTCGACACTGCTGGCGGTTTAACTGTTCACAAGGAGTACAGGTTCTAGCACAACCTTCTTCACAAGGATCTCCTTCAGTATAAGTAGTAGAGGCAGATAAAAGGTTCTCCATCTTGTAGCAGCTACCTGAACCATCATTGCTACAAACTCCACTGGGGTTTAGATAGAAATAACCAGTAATAGAACAGGTAGCATTACAAAGAGGATCAGGATTGTCATACCAACCAGTTAAAGGTCCGTAATCAGCATACCGACACAAAGGATCGCAGGAACCTCCAGTTCCCCAGCAGCCAGAGGGAGCACCATCATTATCTAAGATAGTTGCAGTAGCCTGACTGGGATCACCAAGGACAGCATTCTGAGGATTAGAAAGAATAAGATAAAAGAATTCGTCAAATTCAACTTTTTCATCGTCAACAATAAACACATCGAAAGTCTTTAAAACATCTCCTGGGTCAAAAACTAAAGTATCGCTAACAGCTATATAGTCGTCCGGAGCAATAGCTGTACCATCAACTGTATTGTAATCCACACTAACAATGTCCTTGCTAGCCTCGGAAAGATTAACGGTAATCGTTAAATTTCCTCCATCCTCTAGAATTGAATAAGCTTCCGAGCTGAAAGAAACAGTAAATATTTCTTTTTGCCAATTAGTCAAATAAGTAACTAAAATGACTTCTTGGAGCCGAGCTTCAGTGAATTCCCAAGTTATCTGAGATTGAACTTTCTTTCTGTCAGCATCTAAACTTTCTACAATTACTTTTCTTATCCCTTCTCCAAGCTGGTTACTTATATCTTCTTCTGTTCCTTGGAAAACCCAACCATCTACCGAGGTAGCAATCCCATGACTACCATCAGTCAAATCAGCCCAGTCATTATCTCTAATAGAACGGGCTGCTTCTAATCCCTCCTCAGCCAAAAAAGTAGCCAGAGTCACTTCTCGACCTGCCCGATGAGCAATATAGGAATCTAAAATGAGAAAAGTAATGGCCGAGATAACTAAGACAAAGATAGCCATAGCAATCAATAGTTCTATAAGAGACTGGCCTTTGTTACAATTTTTCATAGTTTAGGGTTGGTACCACCGACAAGTAGCAGTTGTTAAATATCCAGTTTGGGGACTATCCAGATTCCACCACCATTTGACATCTGTCCAGTCACAGCCATCTTGTCTTGGACATTCAGATGGTTTATTAAAAATATCACAGGGATCACAGATACCCTCGCAGGGTGGCGGCCAACCTCCTCCTAAATCACATCCTCTTTGGCGAGTGCATCTCCACCAAGGTATTTGTTCACAAGGAGTACAAGTTCCGGCACAACCTTCTTCGCAACCATCTCCTTGATCACAGGTAGTAGATGCTGATAGAGAATCTTCCATCTTATAGCAGGAACCTAAGCCATCATTACTGCAAGCTCCGCCGGGACTAGTATAGAAAGAGCCAGCTACAGAACAAGAAGAGGCACAACCAGGATCAGTGGTATAGTAATTTGTTAAGTCACCGTAATTACTATACTGGCAACCAGAATCACAATAACCATCAATTCCCCAACAACCTGGGGGAAGAGTATAACTTATTCTTCCTATTTCATTAATGTTTATGGCCTCAGTATCGCTGTTACTAGTTAGAATAATGTCACCGGTTACTGAAGATATTCCGCTTAACCTAGAAAAAACCACTTCTGATAATCCGCTAAAAGAAATATTAGGAGAGATATCAAAAATTTCTTCATCATCATGAGTTCCGTAAGAATCTCCTCTGAACAAAACGTATCTACCTGTCTGACCGGAACCAAGATAAACCCCAAAACTATAATCAGCTTGAGACGCAGCTTTGAGTTGAGCTCTTCTTAAAGCCTGAATTACTCCCTCAGTAGTAACATCAAGCTGCTGTTTTTTATAGAAACTAATCCCTAAGGGAATAGTTAGGGCTAACAGGATAGCAATAATAGTTATGACCAGTAAAAGTTCAACGAAGGTAAAAGCCTTCATATTTATCTAAAACCACTTAGGCCGTGAGTAATTTCATAAATGGGCATAATGATGGAAATAGCAACAAAGCCAATCAGGATACCAATAATAATTAATAAGACTGGTTCCAAGATAGTTGAGAGGTTCTTGGTAGTTTCATCAACTTCTTTCTCATAGAACTCAGCCAAGTAGAACAAAGACTCATCTAACTTCCCGGTCTTTTCACCAATACTAATCATTCGAGAAAAGATAGGAGGAAACAATCTTGTTTTCTTTTTAAAATAAGTTGCTATTGGTTCTCCTCTTTGAATTCTTAAAACAGCCTCCTTTAACTGTTTCTGATAAACAACATTGCTTAGGGTCTTGGCCGTAATATTAAAAGCCTCAACTATGGGCACTCCACTTTTGATAAGGGTTCCTAAGGTCCTAGCAAAATAAGCTAAGTTAACATTCTGGCTAAGTTTCCTGGCCAGAGGAAGTCTTAAAATAATTCTATGATTAAGGGATCTAACTGTTCGGAAACGAGAAATAAAGAATCCTAACCCAATTAGAAACATAACCAAAAGAAGAATATAGAAACCATAGTTTTGAGTAGTTCTAATAAGCCAGAGTAAGATTTTGGTCGGTAAAGGAAGTTCAACCTTAAAGCTTTCAAAAAGAGGAATAAGTTTAGGAAGAATGAACAAAGCTAAAGCTCCAACCAAAGCAAAAGTAGAAGTCAGAATAAGAGCCGGGTAAAGCATAGCTGCCTTTATTTTTTTCTTCAGACTATGAGCCTTCTCTAATTGCAAAGCTAAATATTTTAAATTCTCTTCTAAGGTTCCACTAGCTTCTCCAGCTTTGATTAAATTTATGAAAAGTTCGTCAAAGACAGCTGGATGCTTGGAAAGGCTATTAGCCAAAGACTCTCCATTATCAAGATGACCAATAACATTATTGAGAACTCTTTTAAATCTTCGGGACTTAGTTTGTTCTCTAATTTCAACCACTGCTTCTCGCAAAGGTAAACCAGCCTTAATCATCATGGCTAGATGTTTAACAAAGAGAAATTTATCCAAATAAGAAACCTTTCCCAAAATAGGAAGAACAAACTCTCTTTTCTTTTTTCTCTTTACCGGCTCGACTGAAATCAAAATCCAATCCTTTTCCAATAATTTCTTTTTGGCCTCATTAAGATTCAGGGCATCAACAACCCCGGTTCTACTTTTTCCCTTTTTTGTTTGGGCAATATAGTTAAACTTCATATATTATTTCGAGCACAGCGAGAATCAAGGTTCCCCGATGAAATCGGGGGTTCTTATTCTCTGGTAGCCCGAATTACTTCTTCAATGGCAGTAACCCCTATAAGAACCTTGTTTATTCCGTCTTCTAGCATAGTGGTCATGCCGTTCTTAATGGCCTGGGCTTGAATTTGATTAGCATTGGCTTTCTCCATTACTAGTTTTTGAATATTGTCCTTCATTTCTAAAACCTCGAATATTCCTATCCGGCCCGAAAAACCAGTATCAACACAAGCCTTACAACCCTTACCGTGAAAAACTCTAATTTTTTCTTCATTCTTAAAAATCTTCTTAATCAAATTCTCAGATAAATTTATTTCTCGTAATTTACTTTTGGTAATTTCATAACTTTCCCGGCATTTTATACATATCTTCCTAACTAATCTCTGGGAAATAATAACATTGATTGAGGAAGAAACTAAAAATGGTTCTATCCCCATATCCATTAAACGAGGTAAGTTAGTAGCGGCAGTATTAGCATGCATAGTTGATAGAACTAAGTGACCGGTCATAGCCGCATTGACAGCAATACTAGCAGTTTCACTGTCCCTAACTTCTCCAACCATAATAATATCCGGGTCTTGTCGGACAATAGAACGCAAGCCCTTAGAAAAAGTAATATTGGTTCGAGGATTAACCTGAATTTGATTTACTCCTTCAACATCATATTCTACTGGGTCTTCAATAGTAGAAATATTGACCTCGGTCTTATTTAAGATCTTTAAAATACTATATAAAGTAGTGGTCTTGCCGCAGCCAGTAGGTCCGCTAGCTAGAATCATTCCAAAAGGTTTCTTAGCAGCATCTTGGACCTTCTTTAAATCTTCCTTGGAAAGGCCTAAGTCTTCTAAATTAAATCTTCGAATTCTTTCTGACAATAATCTCATGACTACATTTTCTCCTTCAGTGACAGGCACAATGGAAACCCGAATATCAAATTTTTCGGCTCGCCCTGAGCCTGTCGAAGGAAACTTAACTATAATTTTCCCATCTTGAGCCGCAAAATGCTCATCAGTCCTCAGCTTAGCCAGAACTTTAATTCGAGCCACAATTAAACCATGAATATCTTTAGGTAAACTGACCACATTGTGCAGAATTCCATCTATTCTAAAGCGAATCCGAGTTTCTTTCTCTAAAGGTTCAATATGAATATCAGAAGCTTTGTTTTCATAAGCATACTCAATTAAGGTGTCAGTGATTTTAATAATGGGAATATCTTCAACTTTAGCCCCGGTCTCTTTAATTTTTTCCACCTGAGTTTTAATAATCTCAGCAAATTCTTCCTTAATTTCTTTGCGGTAAAATTTTAAAGTTTCTCTAATTGCTGACGGCGTAGCATAATAGACTTCTATCTTCTCCCCAGTCTTCTTTTCCAGCCAGTTAGCCATTTCATGATTTTCGGGATCAGCCAGAGCTACTTTTAAACCTTTCCTGGTCTTATCAAAAACAATAACTTGCTGCATCTTAGCAACAAGTTCGGGAACAATCCTCAGAACATCTTCAGAAATTCCTTCTTTCCTAAGGTCAATAAAAGGAAAATCTAACTCTTCAGCAATAAGTTTTCCCAAATCTTCATCAGAAATTAAATCCTTTTCTACTAAAACCTCTTCAATAGATTTATTTTCTTTTTTGGCTTCTTCTTGAGCTAACTCAAAATCTTTCTCAGTAATAAACCCAGGCTCTACTAGAATTTTTTTAAATTTTTGGGGGCTAATTTTCATAAAAATAATATCCTATCTACATTATACAAAAAATAAGTAAAGATAACAAAACCCGAGATAAATCTCTCGGGCCAAAAACAAAAGAGTCCCGATTGCATCAGGACTCTTTTGCTGATTAACTAGAAGTCTCTTCTCTGGTTAAAGTCCCTACGAGGACCAGAGAATTCCCTAAAAGGTTTTTTCCTCATTGGTTTGGCTTCATCTACCATAATATTTCTTCCATCTAATTCTTTTCCATTAAACATTTCTATTGCTTTTTTGGCTTCTTCTTCTGAAGACATTTCTACAAAGCCAAATCCTT
>CAYYDV010000017.1:0-11608 GCA_964470765.1 uncultured Candidatus Saccharibacteria bacterium | reverse complement strand
CAGAAATGATGCAAGGAATGGGCTATCTTGAGAGAGGAAAAGATGATATCTATTTCATTGAAAAAGATAACCTTTACCTGGCTGGTACCACCGAGCAGGTTATTGGGCCAATGCATGCTGATGAAGTACTTGAGGAAAAAGATTTACCAAAGAGATATATTGGTTTTTCCAGTTGGTTTAGAAGAGAAGCTGGTTCTTATGGAAAGGAAAGCTGGGGAGTTTTTAGAGTCCATCAATTTGATGGTGTAGAGATGTTTAGTTTTTGCCATCCTGAGAAATCTATTCAAGAACATGAATTCCTTTTATCCTTAGAAGAGAAATTAATGCAGCTTCTAAAAATACCTTATCGGGTGGTTCAGATGTGCACTGGTGATTTAGGTGATCCAACTGCTGCTAAATATGATCTTGAAGCCTGGATGCCTTCCCAAGGTTGTTATCGAGAAACCCACTCTGTTTCTAATTGTACTGATTTTCAGGCCCGAAGATTAAATATTCGGTATCGGGATAAAAAATCTAAAAAGTTAGAATTTGTTCATACTCTTAATGGTACTGGTTTTGCTATTGGTAGAATTATAATTGCTATCATTGAGAATTATCAACAAAAAAATGGAACTGTCAAAGTTCCTGATGTTCTTAGAAAATACTTAAAATTTAAGGAGATTAAATAAAAAAATCGGTATTAATAATACCGTTAATTCTTAAAAGACCTTCTCACCTTTATAATCTTGCGGAATTTTGGCTCGAAGAACCAGAAAGTGATGAATATTAATGTCAAAAAGGCTATGATATCGACAGTTACATCTATAATTCCGAAGATTAAATTTGGAGAATATTCTTCTGGGCACAGGGAATACTTTATAAGACTTTTCGCTAATTTCGATATTACCATTATAATCAGTATGCCAATTATTCCGATTTGACGAACCATCTTAGCTAAGCTTTTTGAGATTCTGTTTAGTTCGTTTTCATCTAAGTTTGGTTTAAGATATAAGATTATACCTTTTAACCAATTTTTTGCAGATAACCTTTCTTTCAAATCTTTCAATATCGTTGTCAATTTTTTACCCTCCTTTGGGTAATCTAACATAATTATGGAAAATTGTCAATATCTTATAATCCTTCATGGTTGGCAAAGTTCAAAGGAAAGATGGATTAGAGTTAAGGAAAATCTTGAAAGGGAAGGAATAAAGGTCATTGTTCCGGATTTACCAGGATTTAAAGAAAAAACAAAATTAAGCCAACCCTGGAATTTAAATAATTATATAGAATGGTTAAGAAAATTTTCTTCAGATAAAGAAAAGTTTTTTTTATTGGGACATTCCTTTGGCGGGAGAGTTAGTATTAAGTTTGCTCTAAAATACCCTCAGAAATTAGAAGGTTTAATTTTGATTTCTTCAGCTGGAATAAAGCCTCAAAAAAGATTAGTTTCCAATTTTGCACTCTCTCTTAAGAGGTTTTCTTTTTTGCCAGGCTATCCTTTCTTACGGAAACTTTTCTATAAATTTATTATTAGAAAAACCGATTATTTATATGTAGATGGGGCACTTAAAGAAACTTTCAAGAAAGTTATTGAAGAAGACTTAGTTCCGATTTTGTCTCAGGTTGAAACAAAAACCTTGATTTTATGGGGTCAAAAAGATAAGATTACTCCTGTTTCTGATGCTTGCCTAATGAAGGAGAAGATTAGGAATTCAAAGTTAGAAATTCTAGAAGGAACAGGCCACACTCCTCATTTAGAAAAACCAGAAATTCTAGCTGAAAAAATCTTAGATTTTATAAAATAAGATTATGAAATTCTTAATTGCCATTTTATGGTTTATCGTTTTTAGTAAGAAGTTATCTTTTTGGCTTTGGCTTTGGCAGTTGAAAGAGTACCATCCGGGGAGATTTAAAGCTCATTTTCAGACTACAAAAGGAAAGGAGATAATAGTCAATCATTTACTAATAATTAAACTAATTTTAATTCCTGGTTTATTCTTTTATTTTTATTTCTTTTACTTTTTCTTGTTTTTAATTTTCCTTGTTGAGACTGTTTTTGCTTTTAGGCATCTCTTCCGAAAAACTTTAAAAATTCCGGTTCTAACTAAAAAAACCTATCTCATTTTGAGTTCAGGTCTCATTTTAGAATTTTTAATTCTTTTTTCTTTCTTTTCTTTATCGGAAAGGGTTTTTTATCCTTCCTTGCTAGGTTTAGATATTTTAGCTCCTTTGTTCTTTTCCGGTTTAGTTCTGGCTTTTGAACCTATTGCTGTTTCTTGGAGAAAGAAGGTTATTAAAAAAGCTACAGAAAAAAGAGAAAAATTTAAAGATTTAATAGTTATTGGGATTACCGGAAGTTATGGCAAGACCTCAACTAAGGAGTTCCTAGATGCAATCCTTAGGGAGAATTTCAAAGTCTTGAAGACAAAAGAGCATCAAAATTCAGAAGTAGGAATTTCCCAATGTATTTTAAATGATTTAGAACCTAAACATCAAATCTTTATTTGTGAGATGGGAGCCTATAATCGAGGAGGAATAAAACTTTTGGCCGGTATTGCTAAACCTAAGATTGGAATTTTGGCTGGGATTAATGAACAGCATCTAGCTACTTTCGGTTCTTTGGATAATATTATAAAGACAAAATATGAATTGATTGAAAGTTTACCTCCAGATGGTCTGGCTGTTTTCAATGGAAATAATAAATACTGCTTAGATTTCTATAATAAAACAGATTTACCTAAGAAGTTAGCTAATAAAGATATCTGGGCTGAAGATATTAAAATAGAGAAAGAATCTATTTCTTTTAAAGTTCGGACTAAAGGTGATTCGGCTGACTTTAGAATTAATTTATTGGGTAGACATTGGATAGAAAATATTTTAATGGCTATTTTGGTAGCTAAAGAATTAGGAATGAGTTTAGAAGAGATTTCTGGGACCTGTCAGAAAATTAAGCCTCTTCCTGGAGCAATGAGGTTAATTAAGAGCTCCCAAGGCTTAAATATTGTTGATGCTACTTATTCGGCTAATCTTAATGGGGTAGCCTCTCATTTAGATTATTTGAAAACTTGGTCAGGCAGAAAAGTTATTGTTATGCCTTGCTTGATTGAATTAGGCTCTTCATCAGAAGAAATTCATCGGAAGATAGGGGAGAAAATTGAAGAAGTTTGTGATTTAGCCATAATTACCACCGAAGAATGTTTTGAAGATATTAAAGAAGGAGCAATAAAAAAAGGAGCCAAAGGAGAAAACATTTTGTTCTTAGAGGATTCCAGAGATATCTTTGAAAAAATTAAAGATTTTTCTGACCAAGAAGATGTAATTCTTCTTGAAAGCAGAGTACCTAAAGAATTATTTAATCTTTTAGGAATGAAATAAAAAAGAGGTTGTTCTTTTAAGAACTAACCTTATCTGTTTTGGAAGGTGCTGGTTTTCCTTCGTCTTTTTTGTCGCGAGGAGAGAATAATATTACAAAGACTATTAGTAAGATAATTGCAACCGTTATTTCAGTAGGAGTTTCTGTCCCGAAGAAGATTCCTATAAATGTT
Organism: uncultured Candidatus Saccharibacteria bacterium; assembly: GCA_964470765.1. Classification (GTDB taxonomy): domain Bacteria; phylum Patescibacteriota; class Minisyncoccia; order Minisyncoccales; family JAGGXC01; genus CAYYDV01. The sequence goes on along the minus strand of CAYYDV010000017.1, from coordinate 8,084 downwards.
ACTATTCCTAGAATCACTCCTCCAGCCACTGCTTTTACTGTACCTGGTATAAGTTCAGGATATAGAAATGAAATGATTATTAGGATGATTAAAGCTCCACCCCATCCCAACAATTTATTTATTATACTCTCTTTATTTCTTTCCAATTTCTCACCTTATCTAATATTATCATGAAATCAGGTTGTAATCAATTTTCTAAACCAATTTTCATATCTCTATCGCCAAATACTGAAAGAGATGATGTTCAGTTAGCTTTGAAACTGGTGTTTCGTTTTGCTTCTTGGAAGAAAGGAAAGAAGATTAAAGAATTAGAAGAGAAATTTAAAGAATATTTAGAGGTGAGACATAGTTCTTCCTTTAATAGTGGTCGTTCTGCTTTAATGGCTATCCTAGAAGCTTTAGGAATAAGAGAAGGAGATGAAGTATTACTTCAGGGTTTCACTTGTAATTCAGCAGTAATTCCTATCTTAGAAAGGAAAGCTAAGCCAGTTTTTGTTGATGTTGACGATAATTTAAATTTAGATCCTAAGGATTTAGAAAAGAAGATTACTTCTAAATCTAAAGCAGTAATGATTCAGCATACTTTTGGTTGGCCAGCTAAGATAGGGGAGATTCTAGAGATTACTAAGAGACACAATTTGCTTTTGATTGAAGATTGTGCTCATTCTTTGGGAGCAAAATATGAAGGAAAGTTTTGTGGGACTTTTAGTGATGCAGCTTTCTTTAGCTTGGGTAGAGATAAAATCATTTCTTCGGTTTTTGGGGGAATGGTTGTAACTAATAATGATAGTTTTGCTAAGAAGATTGAAAGATTTAAAGAAAGATTGGATTATCCTTCGGGTTTTTGGGTCTTCCAGCAGTTGTTACATCCAATTTTAGTTAATTATTTAGTTTTACCAGCTTATAGGTTTCCTAATTTGGGAAAAGTTTTGTTGGTTTTTTTTCAGAAGATTAAAATTCTGTCTAAAGCTGTTCATTGGCAGGAGAAAAAAGGAAAAATACCTAAATATTTCCCAAAAAAATTACCTAATGCTTTGGCTATCTTAGCCCTGAATCAACTCAAAAAATTAGAAAGATTCAATTCTCATCGGAGAAAAATCGCTAAGTTCTACGAAGATGGATTAAAAGAGACAAAGTTTATCTTGCCTTTTTTGGGAGAAAGAGAAGAAGTTGTTTTTATGCGCTATCCAATTTTGGTTGAAGATTCCGATAAGATTCTTAAAGAAGCAAGGAGAAGGAAGATTCTTTTAAACGATGGCTGGAGAAAAAGTTCAATAGTTCCTCCGGATACTGATATTGGAACAATGCAATATATTCCCGGAAGTTGTCAGAAAGCTGAAAAGATAGCTGAAACAATTCTAAATCTACCGACTCATATTAATATCTCCGAAAAAAAAGCTCAAAGAATTATAAATTTTTTAAAAGACTATGATAGTAAAAAAAATAACAGATAAAAATATTTGGGAAAACTTTTTACTTCCTATAAAAGAGAAAACATTTCTACAGTCTTGGAATTGGGGAGAGTTTCAGAAAATGATAGGAAATAAGATTTGGCGATTCGGAATTTACGAAAATGATGAACTGATTTCCATTACTTTGATTGTAAAAATTGCTGCTAAGAGAGGAATCTTTTTGTTTTTACCTCATGGACCAATAATGAGAAATCAGAGACCAGAAATTTTAGAAACTTTCCTAGAAGAATTAAAGAAAATTGCTAAAGAGGAAAAAGCAAACTTTATTAGAATAGCTTCGATTTGGGAAAGGAATAAAGAGAACACAGAGATTTTTAAAGATTTAGGGTTTAGAAAAGCTCCTTTCCATATTCATCCCGAAGTAACCTGGCAATTAGATATTTCATCCCCTGAAGAAGATCTCTTGATGCAGATGCGGAAAACCACTCGTTATTTAATTAGACAAGCTCAGAAGAATCAGGAGATTGAAATATCTCAAAGTCAAAAATTAGAAGATGTAGAGATTTTTAATAACCTTCATCAAGAAGTAGTAAAACGCCAGCATTTTACACCTTTTTCCTTAAATTATTTTAAAAAAGAAGTTTCAGTTTTTAATCCTGATAATCAAATTTCTATATTCTTTGGTAAGTATAAGAATGAGATTTTAGCTTCAGCAATTATAGTTTTCTGGCAGGGCATTGCTTTTTATCATCATGCCGCTTCTTCTTTAAAATATTCCAAGATTCCTATTTCTTATCTTTTACAATGGGAAGTAATCAAAGAAGCTAAGAAAAGAGGTTGTAGTTTATATAATTTCTGGGGGATAGCTCCAGAAGGTTCTTCTAAAAAACATCCCTGGGCTGGTTTAACTTTGTTTAAAAAAGGATTTGGTGGCTATCTGAAAGAATATGTTGAAACCCAAGATTTTGTTTTATCTCAGAAATATTGGTTGAATTGGGGGATTGAGAAGATGAGGCATAAAAAAAGAGGTTTTTAAGCCTCTATATTTAGATTTTGCCTTTGCGAGAATAAATGAATGTAGCTAGTTTTTCATAAATAGCGAATCGGATTTTACCCCTTGTCCATCTTTGATCTGATTTTTTGTCATAGGGAACTTTCCCGGTAAGCGGTATTCTGACCATAAATAAAAGATTTTCAGCTACCTTGATTACTCTTGGTAAATGATCCTGATGAGCAACTAAGATTATCTTTGCCCACCCTTTATTCATGCAAACTTCTTTTGCTTGAACTAGAACCTCAAAAGTATCAAGATATTTCTTAGTTTTACCATCCTTTTTGTATTCCCGGTGCTCTTCGATTATTTTTTCCTTTGGTAGGGGACATAGAAAACAAGCAATTTCTTTCTGAAGTATAAGGGGGTGCTTATATTTTTCATATAAAGACTCGACAATTTTAGCAAGATATTCGTTGCTTAACCCCGGTGCATTTAAAGGACGACGGCCGAAAGAAAGAGCTATAACTACATCTGATTCTTTTAGTTCTTCATCAGTTGCTAGTCTTCTCAAAATTTCTTTTTTCAATCGAGAACCTCCTTTTTTACTCTAACTATTTATGAGAAAAAGTCAACGGTTCAGAAAGCCATATAGATTTAAAAAGAAAAGGTCAATTCTGAGAAATCGGTTTTTTTGGCTTTTTCTTTTAATTTTGATAGTTTTTTTGACTGTTTTTTATTTAATTTGTTTTTACTCGCCTTTCCAGATTAAAGAAGTTGAAATTTCTGGGAATCAAAAAGTTTCTACTGATAATGTTAGAAATTCAGCAGAAATTAACCTTCCTAAAAAAATCTTATTCTTTAATTCTAAGAGTATTTTTTTAATAAACTTAAAGGGGATTGAAGAAAACCTTCTTGGGAATTTTCCTCAAATTAATAAAGTTGATTTTGATAGAGATTTTCCCAGTAAATTAATAATCTTAGTAGAAGAAAGAGAACCAGTAGCTATATTAGAGAAAGGCGAAGATAATTTTTTCCTTGATCAGGAAGGAATAATTTTTGAGAAAGTTTCCGAGAAAGATTCTTGGTTAATAATCAAAAATCCAGGTTTGGATTGGGATGTAAAATTAGGCGAGACAGTAGTTGAAAAGGAAAAATTATCTCAGATTTTAGAGATTCAATCTGAGCTGAAAGAATTGAAAATTGAAATTAGTTCAGCGGAGATTGTCAACCAGCAAAGAGCAAATGTCAGAACCTTAGAGGGTTGGGAAATTTATTTCAATTTAAAGGATAATGTTTCTCAGCAAATTCTTAATCTCAATTTAGTTCTAAAAGAAAAGATTTCCCCTGAAGAAAGGGAAAATCTGGAATATGTTGATTTGAGGTTTGGTAACCAAATTTACTACAAGTAAACTAGCACTAGCAACTAACTACTGACAGTTAAAAGTTAGGAACCAAAAGCCAGAAGTGAGGAGCCTTATCTATTTGATATAGTAGATAAATATTGAAGCACCGGCTTTAGCTACTGGTTCGTAATTATCAAGCCAGCGATAGTGGTTCGTTGATTCATTGAAACCAGGAGCTGAGTTTCCTCTTCCTCCTTGAAGAAAGGTGGCTGATACAGCTAAGTAGTTTCCCTTAGGGAATTCTTGAGGGGGTTTGCTTCCCCACCAACCTTCATATTTTTCTCCTAGATAATAGCCAGCATCACTACCACCAAAGTAATCAACGTAGACTTTATCAATATTATTTTCATTAAGCCAAGTCCTTAATCTCTTTAAATCCTGACCCCAGTCGTAGTTAGAATCTACTACGTATTTGTAACCGTTATCTGTACCGACTGTTTCATTAAAGTAGGAGAGATAATGCGGCCAGGTTATTAAGGAAGAACCTACATACCAGACCATAAGAATTATAAGCAGAATAGATATCTGCTTTTTTGTTTTTATCAGGTTAATAATTCCCAAGGTAACCAGGATGTAGATAAAAGGAAAAGTAGGCAAAACATGCCTGACTCCGATATTGAGACTTCCTATAAGGGAAGTTGCCCAGTAAATGAGGATAAAGATCATCATTGAGAATTCAGTAAAATGGTTTCTTATCCATTCAGCTACTCTAGAGAAAGGTCTTTTCCAGAAAGGTTTTCTGATTAAATAAACTGCCCAGAGGAGAGCAATTAAAGTCAGAATATGAAAAGCTAAGGGGACTTTTAGGAAATAGACAAGTGGGAAGTAATACCACCAACCAGTATTTGAGACCATGCCCATGAAATAAACAGTATTACCAGCTGCTGTTCTTTGGGTAGCCATTAATAATCCTAAGAGATAATGAGCCCAAGGCCTGAAGGGAGAATTTTGAGACATCCAGACACAGATATTCTTCACAGTTGGCATTGGCGAAGTCCTTAAAAGACTCTCGGTATCAGAAAGTTGTTTTTCAACCGGGTAATTCAGGATGTGGTATTTGTAGACTGGCCAGATAATAGCTGCTCCAATGGCAGCAACAATCAAAGCCAAAATTGCATATTTAATGCAGCCAGAAAATAGCTTCTTGATACCTTCTTGTTTAAATTTAAGGAAGACATGAACTAAGGTAATTATGGCAAAGAAAGGAACCAGAAGAATTAAAGAAAATTTGAAAAGCATGGCTATGCCGAAGATTATTCCAGCTAGAATAATGTTTTTCCAGGTAGGGTTTTTAAGGAATTTTATCCAAAAATAGCTAGCCAGAACTGCTCCTAAAGCAGCAGCCACATCAGTAGTTACTAATCGGCCATGAGCTAAGAAAGTAGGAGAAAAAGAAAAGATAGTTAAAGCTAAAAGACCAGCTTTATTACCAGCTAGTTCTTTGACCCAGAAAAAGAGGAATCCCCCTAAGAAGATTAAAATTAAAACCATTGGCAATCTGGCCCAAAGTAGGATTGGCTCAATATCATTTCCTGATTTATATAATAATTCAGCTCCAAACCACCATTGCTCATTAATACCTTCCCAATAAGGTTGATTCTTATCTGGGAAGTTAAGGTCTTGTCTTAAAAGAGGTAGGGCAGCTAAATCTTTGACTAAAGGAGGGTGTTCGGGATTAATTCGGAAATCTTTTTGAGAAAGATAAGAATAACCAGCTGGAATATGGGCTAATTCATCCATAGTGGTAGAATCGCCTTTATAACTGGTAAAAGCGCTGATGAACATTATGACCAGTAATGCTCCAGCAATAAGGTAGGTGAGTTTATTGGACATAGTTTTTTAAATTAAAAGTTTATAAAATAGGCCCAAATACTGTTTTCCATTTGGAACCCAGCTTTCCCTTGTGGGAATTTATTTATTATTTCTTCAGCTAGACTTTTATCATATTTCATAGGGATAATTACTGTTTTTTGGTCATTGACTTCAATTTTGTTTAATTCTTCTGTTCGTAGATAGATTGATTGAAGGTCGCCGAACTCGGCATTTTCAATAAACATTATTGTTTGAGCCGGCATAGGGATGCCGTCAGGGAGAGGAACCAGAACACCTGGTTCATTAACAATAACATATTTTTGAGTTTCTTCAGGAAGAGAATTAAGGATTCTTCCAATTTCATTATATCTCTGAGTAAAAGCTCCTTTAACTTCAAAGTTTTCTCCCCAGGAAATGAAATATCTCTGATATTGAGCGAGGGTGAAAAAGAAAGCCAAGAGGATGAAACCAGAGATTATTGATATTTTAATTAATCGTTTGGCTTTAAGGCGAGGTTTGATTTTTTGATAGATAAAGTTAGCACCAAGAGCAGCAAAGATAAAGACTGGAGGAATAGCTCCAATACATCTTAAAGAATGAGGAATGCCTTCAGCAGTTAAAGCGCCAGGAAGGAGCATTACTAACCACCAGCCTATTAAAGTTAGATAAACAATGAGTAATTGGTAACTTTTGTTTTTAATTGAAAGGAGAGATTCTTTGATTGAAATTATTAAACCAATCAAGAAGAGAATTCCTACTGGCCAGAAGAGGATAGGAGATTCAGCAATATTATGGCGCCAGTTAGCATCGCCATAGAAATTAAACATGGCTAGGTGTCTAGCTAAGCTTTCACCAAAAGCTTTAAAGAGATTAGGTTGGGCAAAAACTGAAACTCCAGTCGCTCTACTAATGAAATGATGAGGACTATTTAAGAAATAAATTCCAATTGGCAGAGCGGCAATAAAGATAAATAACAAGAAGCAGGAAGCAAGAAGTAGGTATTTTCTCTGTTTTCCTTCTTTCCTATAAGTTAATAACCAAAGGAATAAGACAGCTATTATCAGTAAGACAGCTAATCTAAAAGAGATATAAGTATGGAAGCCAATGCCAAAAATTATTCCTGAGATTGCCAGGTTTAAGAAATTCTTAGTCCGAAATCCTTTAAAGAGGAAATAAAAAGAAAAAACAAGGATAAAAGGAACAAGAATTGCTCGGAAACCAATTCTAGAGAAATTAATGTGCCAGAAAGAAGTAGCTAAGAAGAAAGAAGAAAGAAGGGCAATGATTTCTGAGTTTTTATGTTTTATAAAAAGCTCTTTTACTAATAAATACATTCCTAAGACTGTAAGGATTCCTATAATTACTGAAACAATTTTGATTGACCAGATGCTTACTCCAAAAATAGAAAAAGAGAGGGCTATTAGGTTAATGTATAAGCCTTCTCTTCCATTGTTTTCAGGGTAAAAGATTTTGAAGCCTTTGGTTTTTAAAGACTGAAAAGCATCATTAGCATTAATAGCTTCATCAGGATATAGTCCAGGTGGAATCGAATTTAATTGCCATAACCTGAAAAAAGAAGCTATGGTTAGGATGATTATTAGAAATATTAATATCTTAACCTTCATTATTATATTTTAGCAAATTTAGGTAAAGATGTCATTTATGATTAAGGTTTTGGGATGCTAATAACATAAAATCTTGCTATACAGTAATGATAATATGAATCAGAAACTTCTCTATTTTTTAGATTATGCTAGAATGAAACAATGAAAAAGAGAGGTTATTTAGGGAAGTTTATTATTTTTGAAGGATTAGATGGGGCTGGCACCGAGAGTCTAAGTAAAGCACTTCTTGATTATTTTAAAAAACAAAGAAAGCCCGTTCAAAGAATCCATTACCCGGATTATAAAGAACCAATAGGGAGAGTGATTCATCAATACCTTCATAAGAAATATAATTTTCCGGTTGAAATTCAATTTCTTCTTTACTTTGCTGATTTTGTTAAGGATGTTGAGAAGATTAATCAATGGCTAAAAGAAGGAAAAGTTGTTATTGCTGACCGTTACTTTACCTCTACCCTGGCTTACCAGGGCCTGAGAGGTTTTCCTCAAAAAGAAGCCCTAGATTTAGCCCGCTTCTTCAAACTTCCCCGACCTGACTTAATAATCTACCTTAAAGTTTCTCCTGCTACTTCCATTAAGAGGAAATTTAAGGAGAAAAGAAGTTTAGACCGAAATGAAACTAATAGAAGGTTTTTAATCCGGCTGGCAAAGTTCTACAAAAAATTGATAAAAAAACAAGTTTTTGGTAAGTGGGTAGTAGCTGATGGCGAGAAATCAGTCAAAGAAGTTTTTGAAGAAGTTAAGAAAATTATAAGAACCTAAGATTATGACCCTGAATCAAATTGCCAAAATTATTGACCATCCCATTATTAATCCTAAAGCTACAGCTAAAGGTATTAAA
>CAYYDV010000016.1:0-11959 GCA_964470765.1 uncultured Candidatus Saccharibacteria bacterium | reverse complement strand
TCTTCAATTAATTAGAGAATTTGGCAGTCTGGAGAATCTTTACCGAGAATTAGAAAAAAGCACCGAAAAAGTAAGCCGAATAAAGACCAGAGTAAAAGAGGTTTTGATAAGATATAAAAGTGATGCCTTAGCTAGCAAAGAGTTAGTTCAGATTAAATATGATTTGCCAATAGATTTTAACTTAGAGAAGTGTCGGTTTGAGAAATATGACAAAGAGAAGATTATAGAGATATTTAAGAAATTTGAATTTTATAGTCTAATAGAGAAATTATCTGGACCTGGGAATTTAAAGAAAAGCTAAAATTTGGTAGAATAATTAAAAAGAGATAAAAACAATGAAAGAAAAAAAAGAAAATAAAAAAAATAAGAGGCCTTCCGGCATAAAAGAGCTGAAAAAAGGATTAGAGATAGGACAGAAGGAGGTTCACGCAGCTTTGTTGAATATATTAGAAGATGTTGAGGAGGCTCGGGCTCGGGCCGTTGAGGAAAAAAACAAAACTTTAGCTATTATTACTAATTTTACTGATGGTCTTTTATTTTTTGATAAAGAAGATAAATTGTCTTTAGTTAATCCGGTAGCTGAAGATTTCTTGGCTGTTGAAGCTACCGAAATAATTGGGAAGCCCTTTTCGGAACTTGCTGATTTTCCGAAATTGAAAGTTCTGGCTGGTCTTTTGAGAGAAGCAGCCAAGAGAATTTTTAAGGAAGAAATTGAGCTTGAAAAAGAACTAATCTTAGAAGTATCTACGATTCCCGTTATGAGAGAGAAAGAAAAACTAGGACTCTTAGTTGTTTTACATGATATTACCAGAGAGAAATTAGTTGAGAGAATGAAAACTGAATTTGTTTCCTTGACAGCCCATCAATTGAGAACTCCCCTCTCGGCTATTAAATGGACCTTGAAGATGGTCTTAGATGGAGACTTAGGCAAAATAACTAAAGAACAAGTCGAGTTTTTAGAAAGAACCTATAATTCAAACGAAAGAATGATTAGCTTAATTAACGACCTCTTAAATGTGACTAGAATTGAAGAAGGAAGATATCTTTATAAACCTATTTTGGCCCAGTTCGAAGATTTAGTGGAAGAAATAGTAAATAATTACAAACCTGAAATTAAAAGAAAAAACATTAAATTTCAGTTTGAAAAACCAGAGAGAAAAGTGCCCAAAGTAAAAATAGATATGGAAAAAATGAGATTAGCCATTACTAATCTTTTAGATAATGCTATAAGATATACTCTTCCTAAAGGAAAAGTGACGGTTTCTTTAAAATACGAAGAAAAGAAAATAAAGTTTTCAGTAGAAGATTTTGGTATTGGAATTCCTAAAGACCAGCAAAAGAGGTTATTTACTAAGTTTTTTAGAGGAGCCAATGCTATCAGAATAGAAACCGAAGGATCAGGACTGGGGCTTTTCCTTGCCAAGAACATTGTTGAAGCTCATGGGGGAGAGATTTGGTTTGAATCTGAAGAAAATAAAGGCTCAACTTTCGGTTTTACTTTACCCGTCGGCAAAGAATTAAAAGAATTTTTAAGAAGTTTTTAGATCCAAAATACGTCAAAAAGGTATTCTAAATTTTGACGATGTGGATAAAGAGTTGCGATTCTTTTTAAAAAGAGCTAAAATACGGATAGATATGTTTAGAGATAAACCTAAGAAAATTTTACTGATAGAAGACGAAGAGCTAATTATTACTCTTCTTCAGAGGAAACTGGAAAAAGAAGGTTATCAAGTTTCAGTGGCTAAAGACGGAATAGAAGGGATGGAGAAGATGAGAGAAGATAGTCCGGATCTTATTCTGCTTGATATTGTTATGCCCCGGATGGGAGGATTTGAGGTTATGGAAGAAATGAGGAAAGAAAAAGAATTAAAAATTATTCCCATAATTATTATTTCTAATTCTGGCCAGCCTGTAGAGCTTGACCGGGCTAAGAAATTGGGGGCTAGAGACTGGCTGATCAAAACTGAATTTGACCCCCAAGAAGTTCTCACTAAAGTTAAAAAACAAATTGGTTAAATAAAGTATGGCCGAAACTAAGAAGAGAAAAATTTTAATCATTGAAGACGATAAGTTTCTTAGAGATTTAATTACCCAGAAACTTCGAAAAGAGGGTTTTAATGTCATTGAAGCTGTTGATGGAGAGCATGGTCTTAAAAAAGTTAAAGATGAAAATCCTGATTTAATTTTGCTCGATCTTATTTTACCAGGAATAGACGGCTTCACTGCTTTAATCGAAATGAAAAAAGACCCTGGCTTAGCCTTAATCCCGGTGATTATTTTATCTAATCTTGGCCAAAAAGATGACATAGAGAAAGGATTAAAGTTAGGAGCAATAGATTACTTGATTAAAGCTCATTTTACTCCGGGAGAGATTATAGAGAAGATAAAGAAAGTCTTAGAGTAAGAATTCTGATTTTGTTGAGAAAAACTCTTATCGTTTATTTTTAAAATGCCAGAATTACCCGAAGTAGAAACCACAGTTAGAGATTTACAAAAAAAGGTCCTCAGGAGGGCCTTTATTGATGTTTGGACAGACTTTGGGGAGACGATAGGGAAACCAAAAGATTTTGAAGAATTTAAAAAAGAATTAATCGGAAATAAGATTAAAAATATTAGAAGAAGGGCTAAATTTATTCTTTTTGATCTTTCAGGAGGCAAAACCTTGTTAATCCACCAGAAACTTACCGGCCACCTTTTGTTGGGAAAATGGCGAAGAAAAGATAATAAATGGCTAGCTTCATCCCCTCCTCTGTTAGAAAAAATAAACACCTACATTCATTTATTATTTACTTTAGATAATGGGGAAATGCTGGCCCTGTCTGATTTAAGGAAGTTTGCTAAAGTAGAATTGTGGGATACTGGGAAATTAGCTGAATCAGAAGAAATGAAGAAACTGGGACCAGAACCTTTAGAAAAAGATTTTACTTTTGAGAAATTTAAAGAAATCTTAAAAGGAAGGAAAGGGAGAATCAAACAGGTTTTAATGAACCAGGAAGTTGTTGCCGGGATTGGCAATATTTACTCAGATGAAATTTTGTTTGAGGCTAAAGTTAATCCTTTTAAATCAGTTCCTAAATTAACCTTAGAAGAACTTAAAAGGATATATAAATTTATTATTAAAGTTCTCAAAAAAGGGATTGAACTAAGAGGAGAAAGCATGATTGATTGGAGAAACTTTAGAGGAAGGAAAGGTTCTTATGATAAATATCGTAAGGTCTATCGTCGAGAAGGAGAAAGATGCTTCCGCTGTAGAACAATAATTTTAAGAAAAAAAATAGGTAGTCGGTTAGCTCATTTTTGTCCTCAATGCCAACCCATGCAATAAATTCAGGGTTGGCCCTGTACCCTGTCGAAGGGCCAAAAGTTATGATTATTTTTCTTTACGGCCAAGATACTTATCGGTCTCACCAGAAATTAAAAGAGATAATTGAAAGTTTTAAAAAAACCTCTAAAAACAGGTTAAATTTAAGATATTTTGATGCTAAAAAAACAGATTTTCAGGAATTTAAAGATGAGCTTCAGATACGCTCGATTTTTAAAGAGAAAAAATTAGTGGTCTTAATCAATCCTTTTTCAAATTCTGAATTAGAGAAGGAGATTTTAGATTTTCTAAAGAAGAAAAAAGATTTAGAAGAAACAGCCTTGTTTTATGAGGAAGAAAAAATAAACGAAAAAAGCTCTTTATTCAAATTTTTTAAAAAAGAGGGAAAATCTCAGGAGTTCAAACCTCTAGGAAGTCAGAAATTAAGAGATTGGATTAAAAAGGAATTTGAGAAGTACCAAACAAAGATTAATTCTAGGGTTCCAGAAGTTCTGATAGAATTTACTGGCAATAATCTTTGGCAGCTTTCGAATGAGATTAAAAAATTAGCTACCTATAAGGCAAAAGGGGAAATTACCCTAGAAGATGTTGGTCTTTTGGTTGAGTCCAAGATCGAGACTGATATCTTTGGAACTATCGATGCTATTTCTTCTGAAGATAAAAAAAGAGCCTTAGATTTGCTCCATCATCATTTAAAGAAGGGAGATTCCCCTCTTTATCTTTTCTCAATGATTAAATTCCAAATTAGCAACCTCTTGGTAGTTAAAGATCTTATTGAAAAACAGATGCCCTTCTCTTCTGTCATATCTCAGTCTAACTTGCATCCTTTTGTAGCTAAGAAAAGCTATCGGTTGTCTCAGAAATTCAGTTTGGAGCAATTGAAGAAGATCTACCGGAAGATTTTTAAACTAGAGCTTAAAATAAAAACAGGGAAAATTGACCCTGTTTTAGCTTTGGATATTTTGGTAACTGAAATCTAACTACTTTTTGTTAATTAAAATTGTAATTCTTGATTTCTTTCGGCTGGCTGCATTCTTTTTAATTAATCCAGTTTTAGCTGCTTTGTCTAGGGCTTTGTAAAGCTTGGGGAGAAGCTTTTTAGCTTCCCCGGTCTTATTTTGAGAAACCAAACTCTTAACCTCTTTGACGAGGTCTTTTATTTTCCTCTTTTTTCTGAGATTTCTGGCTCTCCTCTTTACATTTTGCCTTAAAGCTTTCTTCGCTAATTTAGTTATAGGCATATTAATTAAAAAATGATGTTATAATAAAGAAGATAGCACAAGAAAGAAAATTATTCAAGGTTTTATTAGAATGAAGAATTTAATTAGAAAATTCATTCCTAAGCCCTTGCTTAACTGGTATCACCTTAGCTTGGCTTTTATAGGTGCTTTTTTATATAGATATCCTTCAAGAAAGATGAAGGTTATTGGTATTACTGGAACTAACGGGAAAACTACCGTAGCTAATCTAGTGACTCAGCTTCTAGAAGAAGCTGGTTGTAAGGTAGCAGCTATTTCTTCAATTAAATTCAAGATAAAAGATAAAGAATGGCCTAATACTTTGAAGATGACTATGCCCGGCCGTTTTAAATTGCAAAGGTTTTTAAGAAGGGCGGTAAATCAAGGTTGTCAGTATGCGGTAGTTGAAGTTACTTCGGAAGGAATTTTACAACACCGTCATAAATTCATAGATTTTGATGTAGCTGTTTTTACTAATTTAACTCCGGAGCATATTGAAGCTCATGGTTCTTTTGAAAAATATAGAGAAGCCAAAGGAAAATTGTTTCGGTCCTTGGAAAAGAGCAAAAAAACTAAAAAGACATCTATCATTAATTTGGATGATGAGAATGGAGAGTATTTTTTGAAGTTCTCAGCTGATCAAAAAATAGGTTACGGAATTAATAATAATATTTCAAATTTTATTAAAGCAACCAATATAGAAGTTTTGCCTGAGGGAGTAAGTTTTGTAATTCAGGATGTTCCTTTTAATCTTAAGCTGGTAGGCCGCTTTAATATCTATAATGCTTTGGCTGCAATTTCAGTTGGTTTGTCTCAAGAAATTGACCTAGAGATTTGCAAAAAAGCCTTGGAAAAAGCTGAGGGAATTTCTGGAAGAATGGAAGAAGTAGTTAAAGGACCTTTTAAGGTTTTTGTTGATTATGCTCATACTCCTGATGCTCTTCTAAAAGTTTATTCTGCTTTCCCGGAAAATTCCAAGAAAATATGTATTTTAGGTTCTTGCGGCGGCGGCCGAGATAAATGGAAAAGGCCAGAATTAGGTCAAATTGCTAATAAGTTTTGTAACCAGATTATTTTAACTAACGAAGATCCTTACGACGAAGAACCTGGTCAGATTCTTGATCAAATAGAAACAGGAATTAAAAATAAAGAAGTTATGAAGATTTTAGATCGTAGAGAAGCAATTAAAAAAGCTTTAAGCTTGGCTAAAGCTGATGATATAGTAATAATTACTGGTAAAGGCTCTGAACCTTGGATGTGTGTTGAAAAAGGTAAAAAGATTCCCTGGGATGACAGAGAAATAGTTAGAGAAGAGTTTAGAAAATTAAACCTATGATTTCTAAAAAAGACTTTAAAAAAAATTCTCCTTGGCTCTGGGAAATACCTAAATCTTTCCGCTCAGATATGAGAGTCCCGGCTAGGATTTATGCTTCGGAGAAAATGTTAGAGAATATTTTCCGAGATAGGTCAATAACTCAGTTAATAAATGGGACAACTTTACCCGGCATAGTAAAATATGGCATAGCTATGCCTGATTGCCATGAAGGTTATTCGGTGCCAATTGGGTTTGTAGGAGCAATAAGAACATCAGATGGGGTTATATCACCTGGAGCTTGTGGTTTTGATATAAATTGTCTTTCCCCTCGGACAAAAATTCTATTAGATAACGGTACTTACGCTACTATTGAAGAGATAGAAAAGTCTTGGAGAAATGGAAAAGTAAGTTATGTCAATTTTAAAGACAAAAATTTAGCCACCTCCGAGATGATTTACTTTCTTAAGAAATATAATAATCCATCAATTTATCGGATTACTGTTAATTCTGGAGAGAAGATAGAAGCTACTTCAGATCATCCAATCCAGACCAAAGAAGGAATGAAGGAGGTAAGTTTTTTAAACGAAAATGATTGGGTTTTAATCTATCCTTTTAAAGGAGTGAGATACCAGCAACCCTCTTCAAGAATTATTCTAAGCGAAGAGGGATATAGAAAAGTTCTAAGAAAATTAGGGAAAACAAATAATGCCGGCCATGCAGTATCTCAGATTTTGAATCAAGTGAAATCTCGAAACCTTCTACCTCTAACTTATAATTCTTTACATCTTCCTTTGATTCTAAAATTAATGGGTTACATATTTGGAGACGGAGCAATAAGCTTTGGCAGGAGTACGCAAATTCACTTTTATGGAGAACCCGAGGATTTAAAAGAAATTCGAAAAGATATTACTAAATTAGGATTTAGGCCTTCTCAAATCAATTCTCGGAAGAGGGATCATTCAATCACTACTTTTTATGGAACTTGGGAGTTTTCTGGGACAGAGCATAGTATTAGAACTTGCTCTACGGGTTTAGCTGCTCTCTTAGTGGCTTTGGGAACTCCCTATGGATTAAAATCTCATAAACCTTATCGAATCCCTAAATGGATTTTTGATTGCCCCCTTTGGCAAAAGAGATTATTTTTAGCAGCATTTTTCGGAGCTGAGCTTTCTACTCCTTCAACATTGAATAAATATAATTTTTACGCACCTCAACTAAATATGCAGAAAACTAAGGGATTGGAAAAAAATGCAAAATTGTTTTTAAAAGACATCGCTAAACTTTTGGAAGAATTCGGAGTAGGGACCTATCTAATTAAAGAAGTGCCAGGTTATCGATACAAAGGAAAGCAGGGAGAAACTGTGGGTTTCAGGTTGCAGATAAAAGAAAAATCCAAGAACCTTATAAGATTTTTTCAAACTATAAACTACGAATATAACAAGAAAAGACAAAGGGAAGGCTGCTTAGCAACTAATTATTTAAAGAGGAAATTAAAAATAGTTGATCTAAGAACTAAAATAAGAAGAGAAATAAGAGGTTTATATCGTGAAAAAGGAGATTTTAAAAAAATAGCAGAAAAGTATAGCAGTCAATATACACCTCCTCAATTTCTCTATCACTCTCTATTTGAAGAAAATAACTGGGGAGTTAGAAAAAAAAGAGGAAACCCGCGAATAGCTCTTGATTTTCCCTCCTTCAATGAATATAAGAATCGATATGCTTATGGAAATCAAGGATTAATTTGGGTCAAGATTGAAAATATAGAGAAGTTACCATATCAAGATTTTGTTTACGATTTTACTATAAAGGATGAAAATCATAATTTTATTGCTAATAATTTCGTAGTCTCGAATTGCGGGATGAGATTACTAAAATCAAAGCACAAAGAGGAAGAAATTAAATCTCATTTAGAGGAGCTAGCTATAGGGATTCAAAAAGAGGTTCCTTCTGGTCTTGGTCAAGGAAGACAAACAAAATTGAGCATTGAACAAATCAACAAAATCTTAGAGGAAGGAACCCATGCTTTATTAAAACAAGGTTAGGGAGAAGAAGAAGATGTTGAGAATTGCGAAGCTAATGGAAAACTGGATTGGGCAGATTCTTCAGTTGTTTCTGACCGGGCTAAAAATCGGGGCAGAGACCAGGTAGGAACTCTTGGGTCCGGGAATCATTTTATAGAAGTTCAAAAAGTTGAGGAAGTTTTTGACGAAGAAGCAGCCAAGACCTTCGGATTATTTAAAAATCAAATTGTAGTGATGATTCATACAGGAAGTCGGGGGCTTGGCCATCAAGTCTGCACTGATTATTTAAGAACAATGATTCCGGCTATGCAAAGATATAAGATTAGAGTTCCTGATAAAGAATTTGCCTGTGTTCCTTTTAATTCTTCTGAAGGTCAAAGATATTTTAAAGCAATGGCTGCAGCAGCAAATTATGCCTGGTCTAATCGCTATATGATTGCCCATCATGTTAGAAAAGCTTGGAGAGAAGTGCTGGGAGAAGAAGAGAAACTGGAATTATTGTACGATGTCGCTCACAACATTATTAAGAAAGAAAAATATGGAATTGAAGGGAAAGAAACTGAAGTTATCGTTCATCGCAAAGGAGCCACCCGGGCTTTTCCTCCCGGACATCAAGAAGTTCCTGAAAAATACAAGAAAGTTGGTCAGCCAGTCCTAATTCCTGGCTCAATGGGAACTGCTTCCTATATTTTAACTGGGACAGAAGAAGGAGAGGAAGCTTTTTTTAGTGCTTCTCATGGTGCCGGGAGGACAATGTCTCGCCATGCAGCTATTAGAACAATATCTGGACAAGAAGTAATAAAAAGTTTAAAATCAAAAGGAATCATTATTAAGTGTCGGTCAACGCGGGGAATTGCTGAAGAGGCTCCTCTAGCCTATAAGGACATTGATGAGGTTATTGAGGTGGTTCATAATGCTGGTTTGTCTAAGAAGGTAGCCAAACTTATTCCTTTAGCTGTGACAAAGGGAGAATAAAGGATTTAAATTCAAATAAAATACAAAACTCAAGAGTAATTTTTTATTTTGAGCTGTAAAGATTATGGGCAAAGAAAAGAAATTAACCAAAAGTGTTCGTAAATTTATTCGTCAAGAAAAAGCTCGGATTCGCCGAGAAGTTTTAGATATTAAAAAACAAAAAGAGTTGATTGAAGAACTTTACAAAAGATTTTCAAAAGATCAAAAAGAACATGGAGAACAAAAAGTTCAAAAAATTAGCTAAAGAATATTTTGACTTATTTGTCGCCAGATTTCCAGAATATGGATTCTCTTTGGGTCTGGATAAATATTATGGCAAGTGGTCAGATCAGAGTAGAAGAAAATATCTTGAAGATATTAAGTTTTTTAAAGAATATTTAGGGAAAATTAAAAAAATAAACTCAGAAAAGCTAACAAAAGAGGAAAGATTGAATAAAAAAATAGCAATTCACAATCTTAATCTTGCAATTTTTTACCATGAGAAGCTGAGATTTTGGGAATCAGATCCTGATATTGTAGGAGGACTGGGAGAAATAGGATCAATCCTTTTTTTATTAACAGCTAGAGAGACTATACCTTTTCAAAAAAAGACAATAGCAATAAATAGAGCCCTAAAAGATTTACCCAGACTGTTTGATCAGGCCAAGAAAAGAATTTCCAAGCCATATAAGTTATGGACTGAGATGGCGATAGAATCTTGCGATAGCTTTAAGCTGTTTTTGGAGGACCTTAAGCTCTTAAGAATTAAAAAACCCTCCAAAACTAAACTTTTAGAGAATATAAGAAATTCAACCAGAGCTATTGAGGATTATAAGAAATTTTTAAGAAAAGAAGCTCTGCCTAACTCTGTTGAAAAATATGGCATTGGTAAAAAAAATTTCGAGAGGCTGATCGGACTAAGAGAATTAGATTTGACTATAAACGAGATGCTGAAAATAGGTGAAGACGCCTTAAAAGAAAACAAAAAAGAACTAAAAGAAATTGCTAGAGAAATAAGCCCTGCCTTAACTGTGGAGCAAGTTGAAAGAAGAATTAAAAACAATCACCCCAAGGATTTTAGTCGAGTTATGAAAGAGTACGAGAAGATTGTTGCTCAATCTAGAAAATTCATAATTCAGAATAATTTGATGAAGATGCCCAAAAAAGAAAAAGTAACGATAAAAGAAACGCCGAGGTTTCTGAAAGCAACTATACCTTTTGCCGCCTTCTTCTGGGCAGCGAAGTTTGACAAAAGACAAGAAGGGATTTATATCATTACTCCGGTTGGGCAAAAAAGATTACTCAAAAAACATAATTATGCTGCTATTGCTAATACCTCAGTTCATGAGGCTTATCCAGGACACCATCTCCAAGAAGTTTTGGGGTATAAAAATTCTTCTTTTGTAAGAACACTGAGTAACGCTACCGAATTTATTGAAGGCTGGGCCCATTATTGTGAAGAATACATGAGAGAAGTAGGGTTCAACAATAAAAATGAAATAAGATTTGTCCAGACCCTTGACGAAATTTGGCGGGCAGCCAGGATAATTATTGATATCAATCTTCATTGCGGCAAAATGAGTTTTAAGGAAGCAGTAGCTACTTTAGTTAAAGAAGTTGGCATGGAGGAAGAAAATGCTATTGCTGAGGTTAAACGTTATACTCAAGCACCTTCTTATCAGCTAAGTTATTTAATCGGGAAATATCTGATTAAAGAATTAAAAAGAGATGTTGAGGAAAAAATGGGAGAAAGATATTCTAATAGGTTCTTTCACCAAATTATTCTGGAGGCCGGGGCGATACCAATCAAGTATCTTAAAGAAGAGTTTAATTTAAAAATAAGAAAGTAGACTCTTTTTCCGTGTTAATCTGGTTAAGAAGTTGGTTTTTTGGTAGAATTGGAATGATGACCCTTTAATAAAATCAGGGTCATACTGAGCTTGTCGAAGTATGAGAACTGGAATTGCTACAGTTCCGTTAGATTATGGACGCTGTCCGAAATGGCTTTTTGAGAGAATGAAACGGCTTTCGCGGGGAGTGGCCTTAGCTATTGTTGAAGAATTTGGCCAGGAAGAACTTTTAAAAAGATTATCTGATCCAGTTTGGTTTCAATCATTATCCGCCGTAAGTTCAATGGATTGGAACTCTTCAGGTACGACTACTATTACTATGGGTGCATTGAAAGAGGGAATAAGAGGTTTAGAGAACACCCTCGGTTTTTATATTTGTGGCGGGAAAAGAGTTTCCAGAAAAACTCCTGAAGAAATTGAAAGGTATGGAAATCTTTATAATTTCGAATTTTACCCAAAGTTAATTTATGCTTCGAAAATGGCAGCTAAAGTTGATAGTTGTTTGATCCAAAACCCTGAAGCTCCCTTCCAGCTTTATCATCACAATTTTATTTTTACAAAAAGTGGCCGATGGGCAGTAATTCAGCAGGCGATGTCTCCAATAATTCAGAAAGCAAGACGTTATCATTGGTTATCCTCAAAAATCTATGATTTCACCGAAGAACCTCATACAGCTATTGTTTCTAACATTAAATTAAAACCTTTAAATTTAACAGCTAAAGAAAGTAAAGAAAATAAAGAGATTTCAAAAGAGCTAGTCACAGAGGAACCGAAAACATTTTTGAAGGATATTGCTTTAATCTCTAAAAAATCTGACTCTTTAATCAGACAAAAAAGATTTTCTGAGTTTACAGAAATGGAATTGAATAATGTTGAGTTTCACTGGCATCCAGTTTTGAAAGAGAAGTTTGATTTGAAGAGACTAGAAAAAACGATTTTTGCTGCTTATTCTAAAAATCCTAAAAGTTTTGAACAACTTTTATCAATTAAAGGAGTAGGTCCCAAAACAATTAGAGCTTTAAGTCTAGTTACCGAGGTAATTTATGGAAGTAAGCCTGCCTTTGAAGATCCGGCAAGATATAGCTGGGCTCATGGGGGCAAGGACGGCACACCATATTTTCCGAAATCCCAGGAACTCGATCGAACTATAAAAATTCTTGAAAAAGGAATTAAAAAGAGTAAAATATCTAATAAAGAGAAAGTTGAAGCTCAAAAAAGATTAAACAAAACTTTAAAATAATATATATAATATGAAAAAA
>CAYYDV010000015.1:0-12053 GCA_964470765.1 uncultured Candidatus Saccharibacteria bacterium | reverse complement strand
AAGATTAAGGTTACCGGCAAAAAAGCTAAGCAGAAAAAATATTATCATCACTCTGGTTTTCTTGGGGGCCTTAAAGAGACTCCTTTTAAAAAAGTTTTTGAAAAGGACCCGGCCCAAACTTTGAGAAAAGCCGTTTGGGGAATGTTGCCTAAAAATAAGTTGAGGGCCAAAAGAATTAAAAGATTGAAGTTTGAATAATGGTTAAAAAAACTAAAACAATTAAAAAAACCAGGATTAAAGCTAAGACTAAGACCAAGACCAAGATCAAGATCAAGATCAAGACTGAAGTCAAGAAGAAGGTTGTTAAGAAAAAGATTGGAAAAGAGGTTTCTAAATATCTAGAAACCGTGGGTCGGCGAAAAACAGCCGTAGCTCGGGTTAGGTTTTGGACTAAAGGTAAAGGTGAGTTTATAATCAATAACAAGCCTTATCAAGAATATTTCCCGACCTTAAGGATTCAAGAAGTGGCCGCTTCTTCTTTGAAAAAAATGAAATGTCTTGATCAATTTAAGACTCAGGTTTTGGTTAAGGGTGGAGGTATTAGTGCTCAAGCTGAAGCTGTTAGACATGGAACTGCTCGGGCTCTAGTTTTATTTAACCCTGATTTTAAGAAACGTCTTAAAAAAGCTGGTTATTTGACCCGAGATCCAAGAATGAGAGAGAGAAAGAAATTTGGCTTAAAACGAGCCCGCCGAGCTCCCCAGTGGCAAAAACGTTAATGTTTAAAACCCGGCTTTAAACACTTAAAGATCGAGCACCTTAATGGCAGAAGAGGTAAAATAAAATTATGTTAAAAGAAATTATTGATAAATATTATCAGGACAAAAGAGATGACCGAGAAAAGAGAAGGTTTTATATTAGTGATGCTGGTAAATGTCCTCGCCAGATTTTTTTTAAGTTTAAAAAAGCTCCTGCTAAAGCAATGGAGCCAAGGATTTTAAGGATTTTTGACCAAGGAAACTATGTTCATTTAAGGTTGATGCGAGACCTTTTTTCTTTAGGTGTAGTTGTTGCTTCAGAAATTGATATTCCTCCTAAGGAAGATATTGGAGGTCGGGCTGATGCTATTGTTAGGATTAATAATGAATTGTATTTGGTTGATTTCAAAAGTATTAACAGTATGATTCTTAAGAATATGGAGGAGCCGAAAGATGACCATATTCTTCAAGTTCAACTCTATCTTCATTTCTTTAATTTGAAGAGAGGGATTCTTCTCTATGAAGGAAAAGATAATTCCCAGATGAAGGAGTTTTTGGTAGATTATGATAAAAAGATAGCTAAGAAGATTCTTGATGATTTTGGTCGTTTAAGGATAAATGTTGATAAGAATCTAATTCCTCAACAGCTTCCTGATCATCTTGATAACTGGCAATGCCAATATTGTCAGTTTCGAGAAATTTGTGAAATAGCTGGTGCTGAAAATGTAAACTGGGAAGATTTTAAGAAGAAGATAGAAGCTCAAGATGAATAGGATTAAACTAAACAGCTGAAAAGCTGTTTTTAAATTAATGAAGAAAAGAATCCCTCGGCAGTTTTATAATCGTCCAACCTTAGTTGTCTCTAAAGACCTTTTAGGTAAGTATTTGGTTAGGAAGGTTGGTCGGAAGGAATTGGCTGGGAAAATCGTTGAGACCGAAGCCTATATTGGTCCCCAAGATAGAGCAGCCCATACTTATGGTGGAAAGATAACTCAAAGAAATAAGACTGTTTACTTGGAGGGAGGACGCGCCTATATCTACCTTTGTTATGGGATTAATTGGATGTTGAATCTAACTACTAGAGAGAAAGGGATTCCTGAATGTATTCTTATTAGGGCTTTAGAGCCTTCATTGGGAGAATATGGAAATCCCAAAGAATTTGAGAACTTAGCTAATGGTCCGGGAAAACTTTGCCGCTGGTTAAAATTAGACAAAACTTTTGATGAAGAAGATTTGGTAAGGTCAAAGAAGTTTTGGCTGGAGGATAGGGGAGAGGAAATTAAAAAATCCCAAATTGTAACTGCTAAAAGAATTGGGATTGATTATGCTCAAGAATGGGCTGAGAAACCCTGGCGATTCTACCTTAAAAATAATCCTTTCGTCTCAGGGAAGTAAACCTTCCAAAAAGTATAAAACTCCCTCACTTAATATATATATTCTTTTAAGCTCTTGATTCCAGAAGATTTTATGATTTTCAAATTCTCTTAATCCAATAACATTTATCCTATCTCGGTCGTCGATTTCGGCGATTTTTATTTTATTCCCGGTGTTAAATATTAAATAATCAGAATTAAGCCAGAAGATTTCTCCAATTTTTTGGGAAAAGCGAGTCAAAAATATCTTTTGACCAAATTTCCTTTGAGGTTGCTCATAAATATCAACTAAAAAGAGAATCCAGATTTCGTAGTTATTATTAATAGCTAATTTTTTAGAATCTGGAGATAACTTTAAGCTTTTGATGGATTCGGAAAACTTCTCAAAGGTTCTTGAAGAAAAATCAAGTTGATAAAAAGTATTATTTTCTTCAAGAAAGATAGCTGGAGAAAAGATTTCTACCTTATATTCTGAGCCTTCTTTTGTAGGAAAAGATTCGGTATTTAAAACTCCTAATCTTCTTCCTGAAAAATCAGACCTATACAAGAAACCATCAGGACTTAACCAAAATATATTTCCATCGGAAATCTCATAAGTTATTAAGTTTTTCAAGATTACTTTTGGTAATTCCTGAGTTAAGAAGTTAGCTTGGAAAAGACTTTTACTTCCATTTAAGCTTTTGAGAAAAAATATTTCTTGGGAATTATTAGGATTAAAAGAAATTTCCTGGATACTACCTAAGTATTTCAATGGAGATATCTGTCCTTTCCCTCTTTCTGGAACATCAATGATAAAAGATTTAATTTCTTCCTCGATTCTTGTTTTCAATAATGCCTTCCTGGAATCAGAAGCCCAATTCAGGTCTAAAAATTGAACCTCCTTTTTAGCTAAATCACTCTCTCCCAGGAAGGCTTCCTGGGAGTTTTTTTCTAGGTCAAGGATTTCTAGAGTCCAGTCTTCTCTATTGGTTTTTTTAAGAATTACTTTTTTCTCATCCGGCGAAAAGAAATAATCTTCAATACCGGATAAAAAAAGAGAAAAATTGAGATTTTTAGGGAATAGAATTATATTTTTGACTTCAGTTACAAATTCTTCCTTCACCTCTAAGGCCT
This sequence comes from uncultured Candidatus Saccharibacteria bacterium, assembly GCA_964470765.1. Taxonomy (GTDB): domain Bacteria; phylum Patescibacteriota; class Minisyncoccia; order Minisyncoccales; family JAGGXC01; genus CAYYDV01. The sequence continues at coordinate 8,869 of CAYYDV010000015.1, read as the reverse complement.
TTTCCCAAGGGAAGTATTCTTCTTTTTCGATTCTTATACTGTATTTCTTAGGTAAAAGATTTTTAATAAAGGCATTGCCAAACAAAAAGTCAGTTTTTTTCTTTAGTTTTTCATCCAAGTAAATTTGGCAGCTCTCAGGCTGGGTTCTGAAAGAAAAAGCTCCAGTTTTAACAATCTTTTTTGTTTCGAAATCAAAACGATAGCCTCGGGAGTAAAAAAGAGCCAGGGGGCCGCCCAAGAAAAAGAGAATGGCAAAAATTAAAATTAGAATCCTTTTTATCCTTTTGTCCATATTATATTTATTCTAATTTAGAAAGGAGCCTTTAGCAAACCCAGTAGTGAAAATTTGACTACCTGAGATTTAGCAGAGGACGGGCCTCTGTGAAACTGGTGCTGTTTAAAACCCGGCTTTAAACACTTTTCAGAATAAAAATGTAAGGGTATTCCCATGTGGGATGTCGGACACCCCACATATTGCAGAGGACGGACCTCTGCCGGTTCGGGGTTTGACAAAAATTAAATAAATTGTTATTATAGTCAAGGAGAAAAATAATAAGTTCGTTATAAAAATAAAAACGAGAAAAAGGAAGTGAAAAAATGAAAATAGTGGATGAAGTAGCAGAAAAAGGAAAATTAGTGTATTATTATAATGTTTCAGATAATGAGATGGATGGACTCTGTGTTGGTCTCTGGCCGGAAAGAACAGAACGAGGAGGATGGTTAGCTTGTTTCCCAGAGGAATGGAAAGAGGTATCCATAGCAGTAAAACAATGGCACGAATTTCGACGGGGAGATATCGGAGGTCAGCAATGTTGCAATTGCGGAAGACATGTAGCAAATTGGAGCGCAGGCCATGGTCTAGGAGATTTTTTAGAAAAGACACTCACAGTTTATAAAGTAGATGAAAGGATCGCTAAGCAGGTAAAAGATAAAAATCCACGGTGGTATGCTTGGTCAGACCCGAAACTCCAAGAGGTAATAGCAAAGAGACAAAAAGAAAGGCAACAAGATGAGAAAAAAGCTGGTTCTTTGACAAAAAGAACTTAACGAGTCGGGCGGGAAAAACTTAACTTACCCGGCAAGATTTAAAAAGGAGATGATATGAATGGAAAAGCATAAACATGAACATAAGTGGGGAGAATGGAAAGAAATACCAGTTTGGTATACTCCCGAAGGCCGGTTTACGGGCGAGATGAGAGGATGTAAAGAATGCGATACTGTTGAAGCAAGAAATCTAAAAGTAGAAGGGCGTCCCGCAGTAATAAATCCTACAATTGGTGGATTTGTAGCAATTTTTACCCCAAAAGGTAAGCTTGTTCTGAAACAAATCGAAGAGGGGAAATTTGCTGGTGAATATGATCTGCCTGGTGGCGGGATTCGAGTAGAAGCCTGCTCCAAAGCTTCAGATGAGCGAGTCATTGCAAAAGAGATAGAACGAGAAGTAATGGAAGAAATAGGACTGGAAATTAAACTCCCCCAACCGTTGAAAATGATTCCGGTTATGTTAAAAGGTGGCGGAGATATAGGTTTCTTAGTATTGGCTGAACTACAAAGTGTTAAGCCAAAGCTAACTAAAGGAAATATCAAACTTGTTTTATTCCAAGAATTAGAAGAGTTAGTTGATGGACCTCCTGGGAACCGGCTACTGAGTGGCCGAGGAAATAGAATGCATCGTCTTTGTCTTATCGGCTTTGAGCAATTAGTTCCTATTGCTAATGATAGTATTGAAGCGGGAAAAATACTTGACAAAATCTATCAACAACGGCCCGAGGAGTATCAGCAGTAGCGATAACTTCTATTTCTTATATGCTGAGGTTTTTAATTTTTACCTTGGCGTTTTTTTTATTATAGAACGTCGTTTGACAATTTTAAGTAATAAATGTATACCATAATTACAGTTCGTTAAAATAAAATTTTTCTATTGTGGTAATTACTTAGATATTTTATTTGAAGATGTCTAGTTAGTTGCCACAATTATGGTAGTAAAGAATAAAAGGAGATGTGTAGAAAATTGAACAATTTAATGCCTGCAGATTTGTTATTGGGAGAAGAAAATGAAAAATGCGATCCTTGTTGCTGGTTGAAAATGAATATTCCAATCATAGATTCGCCTGAGGACCTCGAAAAAGAAAATGAAAATTGTAAGCATCAATTGGAATTAAAAGGTACAGAAGTATGTCGTCAAAGACCTTCTTTATGGTTTTGGGAATGTTATAAATACCAATGTTTACAATGTGACAAGAAAATGCTAGTGCAACAGGATTTGGGAGACATGGGTTTTGTCTGTGGAGTCGATAATTCTTACTAATAAAAAATGATAAAGTGAGGGGGTAAAAGATTTTTCTTTTTTACCCCATTTTTTATTTTTTAAAAATTTGTTAAAGTCACATCTAGCATGATAAAATAATTAGACATGTTTACCTTTCCAAAAATTGAGAAAATTACTCGCGATACGACCATTTCTCATTTCTTTTTGATGTTTGGTTATAAACTTTTTTCTTTGTATTTTCCTCTGTTTTTACTGGCGAGGGGATTTTCTTTGCCAGAGGTGGGTTATACTTATTTATTAATTTATTTGCCAATTGCTATTTTTGCTCCTTTCGTTGGATTTCTAAACCACAAAGTCAATCCGGCAATTTTAGCTTCTCTTGGAATTTTAGGTTATAGTCTTTATGCTCTGGGAATGATTTTGATAACCAACCCAGTTCTTTTTTATTTCTGGCAAGTACTTTTGGGGATTTCAGCCGCTTTATTTTTTGTTTCTTCAAGAGCAATTTTAATGGGCTCAAAATTAGAAAATCCTGACAGAGCTTTCGCTTGGTTTTATTCTGTTCCTTTTTACGCCGGTGCTTTTGCTCCCGTAGTAGGTGCTTTTATCATTTGGAAATTTGATTTCTTTGGCGTTTTTATTTTCAGTCTGGTTTTACAATTTTTAGCTGCTATTTATTGCTTTTGGCAATTAAAAAAACAAACTTTAGCTTTGGTTGATGAAGGATTTCAATTGAAAAGTTCTTTGGGAAATTATCAAAAAGTTTTTTGTAAAATAAAAGAAAAAGCCACTTTTCCTTTCGTTTTGATTTCTCTTTCAGTTTTACTTTTAGCTGGTTTTTATCATGCTTTTTTTGTTTTATTTTTGAAGAAAGAACTCTTTTGGTCTCAAAATCAAATTCTTCTTTTTGGGTCTTCACTCTCTCTTTTATTTTTACCGGTTTCCTTTTGGGTAATAAAACAAATTGGAAAACAAAAAAGTGAAAAAAATATTGTTCGAGGAGGTTTAATTGTCGGAGTTTTTTCAATTCTTCTTGGTTTTGTGGCTACTTTCTTAACTTTCTGGCTTTCGCTTTTATTAATGCTCGGCAAATCAATCGGAACTTTAATGACAGGTTCTGGAAGAAGTGGAATTTTAACAACTAAATTGAAAGAATATCCGGAAGAGTCAGCAGCTATTGATACAATGTTTGCGCCCTTTGGTACAGCTTTAGGAGCTTTAATTGGCGGGTTAATTGTTGGACTTCTTGGATATTCTTTAATTTTTATTCTGGGCGGATCCCTAGTTTTTACAGTGTTGATTTTAGGAAAAAAACTTGCCAAAAAATAAAATTTAGTTTAGAATAAACTGATATGACTGAGAAGTTTATTATCCAAGGCGGAAAGCCGTTAAATGGAGTAGTAGAAATATCTGGTTCTAAAAATGCTGCCGGGCCGGTTTTAGCCGCTTCTCTTTTGACAAATGAAGATGTGGTTATTGATGATCTTCCTCTGGTTGCTGATATTATTAATATGGTTGAAGTTTTAAAAGGGATAGGAGCGGAAATAAACTGGCTTTCCTCAAGGAAAATCAAAATTAATACAAAGAATGTAGATCTGGAAAAGCTTGATTCGGAAAAAATAGCCAAGACCCGGGTTTCAGTTCTTTTAATCGGTCCTTTGCTGGCCCGATTTAGGAATTTTAAAATTGCTCATCCTGGTGGAGACAGGATTGGAGTTAGGCCAATTTCTACTCATTTGGAAGCTTTAGAGAAATTAGGAGTTAATATTTCGGACGAAGGGAACTTCTATAAATTTTCAGCTGAGAACCTTGAAGGAAAAGAAGTTGTCCTTAAAGAGTTCAGCGTTACAGCTACTGAGAATTTAATGATGGTCGCCTGTTTAGCTAAAGGTAAGACAAAGATTATTGGGGCTGCCGCTGAACCCCATGTTCAAGACTTAGGAAAAATGTTAAACTCGATGGGAGCAAGAATAGAAGGATTAGGGACTCATACTATTACTATAGAAGGAGTAGATGAATTAAAAGGAACAACTCATCAAATTATTTCTGACCCCATAGAGGTGGGAACTTTTATAATAGCTAGCTGTATTACTCCTGGTCAGGTAGAAATAAAGAACGTTAATCCTGACCATCTGACTCTCTTTTTAGATAAACTAGAGGAAATGGGAGTTAATTTCAAAAAGAACCAAGACTCTTTAATTGTCGATTATTCTCCTGATTTGAAAGCAGTTAAGGTTCAGGCTCTTCCTTATCCGGGTTTCCCAACTGACCTGTTGCCACTAATTGCCACTCTTCTGACTCAAGCTCAAGGAAGGAGTCTAATTCATGACCCTTTGTACGAGAACAGGTTTGGTCATTTGCAGGAATTAAAAAAAATGGAGGCAGATATTGAATTAGTAGATCCCCATCGGGCCATTGTTTTTGGTAAAAATCCTCTGAGGGGTTTGAAAATTGAAAGTTGGGATATTAGAGCTGGAGCTTCTTTGGTTATTGCTGGCTTAATAGCTGAAGGTCAGACTACTTTGGATAATATCTTTCAAATTGACAGAGGTTATGAAAAAATAGAAGAAAAGCTCCAAAAACTGGGAGCTGATATTAAAAGAGTAAATAACTAAGATTATGTTTGTTAAAAAAATTGGAATTGATCTGGGAACTTGCAACTCTTTAGTCTTTGTCCCTAAAAAAGGAGTGGTTTTGCAAGAACCGTCGGTTGTTGCTGTTTTTTTATCAGAAAATAAGATTTTAGCAGTGGGTAATGAAGCTAAAGAAATGATTGGTCGGACTCCTGATGCTATTAGGGTCTATAGACCCCTTAAAAATGGCGTAATTGCTGATTATAGGATAACTCAGGCCATGTTGAAACATTTTATCAATTCAGCCTTGGGCCGTTTTAAGTTATTCAAACCCGAACTAATGGTTTCCGTTCCAGCTGGGATTACTTCTACTGAGAAAAGAGCAGTTATTGAAGCAGCTATGGTAGCTGGAGCTAAACAGGCCTTTGTAGCTAAAGAGCCAATTTTAGCAGCTATTGGAGCTGGCATTCCCATTAATTCCTGTTCCGGTCATATGATTGTTGATATTGGTGGAGGAACCTCGGAAGTAGCCGTAATTTCTTTAGGGGGAATAGTAACCTCCAGTTCAGTCAGAGTGGCTGGAGATAAAATGGACCAAGCTATCTCAGATTTCATTAGGAAAAAACATAATTTAGCTATTGGCGACCAGACAGCTGAAGAAATTAAAATTAAAATTGGCACAGCTTTACCGGAGAAAGAGAAACGTTGTTTGGAAATCCGGGGTCGAGATTTAATTTCCGGACTTCCTCGGAATATTAAAATCTCCTCCCGGGAAGTCTGCGAAGGAATTTCCGATGTTTTGAATGAAATTGTTCAGGTAATAAAGACTGTCCTTAGAGAAACTCCTCCTGAGTTATCAGCTGACATTATGGACAAAGGAATGATTATTTCTGGGGGTGGGGCCTTACTCCGAAATATTGATAAATTAATTTCCCAACGGACTGGTGTTCCTTGTTTTGTTGCTGAGAATTCTTTACTCTGCGTAGCTAAAGGAACAGGAATAGTCTTAGAAAGTTTAGAGATTTACAAAAGGTCTATTATGTCCAAAAAATGATTATGAATATTCTTGGTCATCATCGTATTTGGCAATTTTTGAAGAAATCAATCGAGGCAGGGAAAATTTCCCATGCCTATTTATTTTTCGGACCGGCTAAAGTAGGAAAAAAAACAGTAGCTTTAGAATTTATTAAGCTTCTTAATTGTCAGGAGAAGGACTTTCAGAAAAAACCTTGTCAATCTTGCCGATTTTGTAAAGAAATTGAAAAAAGGTTTTCTCCTGACCTGATTTTGATTGGCCCGGAGAAAAAGGAAATTCAGATTTCTCAAATAAGGAACCTTAGTTGGAAATTGTCTTTGCGGTCTCAATCGGCTCCTTTTAAGTCAGCTCTTATTGATGAAGCTCATTTAATGAATCAGGAGGCCCAGAGCGCTTTATTGAAGACCTTAGAGGAGCCCAAAGGTCAAGCAGTTATATTTTTAATAACTGCCTTCCCGGAATTACTCCTGCCGACTATTATTTCTCGAACCGAAAGAATTAGATTCTCTCCGGTGGCTAGAGAAGAGATTGAAAATTACCTTAAACAACGGAAAGTTTCTAAAGAAAAATCGGAGAAATTACTTTCAGTTTCTTTGGGTAGACCAGGAGAGGTGATAGATTTTTTGGATAACCCTCAGAAGCTAGAAGAGAGAGATAGAAAGATAAAGGAATTAAAGAAACTTATAAATTCTCCTTTAAGTTCTAGGTTTCAGTACGCTAAGAAAGAAAGCGAAGATTCTAAAGCTTTAATGGAAACCTTGAATATTTGGTTGAGGTACTTCCGAAAAGGTTTAGTTTCAGTTCCTGACCAGATTCTGGAGAAATACTCTGTCCAAAAACTTAGAAAAATCATTAATCTTATCCAGGATATATCTTTCTTGATTTCCAAGACCGAGGTTAATCGAAAATTAGCCCTAGAGATACTGTTATTGGAACTTTAGGAAATGAGAGGTTTGCTTTGCCCGTCCGAGGCCAGAAGAGCGAAGGAGGGAGTCCTACCGCCGGAGCAGATTCCCGCCTCATCGCCAAGAAGGCGATTTTTTGATTTGGGGATAAATAGAGTGTTGCCACGATATGGTTATAGGTTTATAATCATAATAGAAAGGTCGAGAAAGTAACTCCTAATAAACAATATTATAGTAATATGCCTTTTGGTTATGGTGGAGGTCCTTGGTGGGCCCATAGTCAAAGAGACTTAAGGAGAAATGGGGGACGATGCTTTAGACTTCCCTGGCTTCCTCGTTGGTGGTGGACTTATCCTGAAAATTGGCAAGAACCTAGTTTGAAAGAAGAAAAAGAAATGTTGACTGAAGAACTGAAAGCTTTGAAAGAAGAAATGAAAGCCATTGAAGGCAGATTAAAAGAATTAGAGACTAAAAAGAAAAAGTAATATGCCAAATAGACAAATTCCTTCAGTTCCTCCTGGTGGCAGATTTAGAGCACCTGGAGGAGGTGGTCGAGGCCGACAACCAGGTGGCTTTGGTTTAGGGCTTGGAGGCGAATGCCTCTGTCCAGGTTGTGGAACTAGAGCTCCTCATCAGAGAGGAGTGCCTTGCTACGAGCACAAGTGTCCTAAATGCGGTCAAGCAATGACCAGAGCTAGATAAAATTTCATGAAAATTTGTATTAGCGCTACTGGTAATAATTTAGAGGCAGCTTTAGATCCTCGATTTGGTAGAGCGATTTATTTTTTGATTGTTGATGATGAAGGAAAACTAATTAAGATAATTAAAAATACTGGGGTGCAAGCGATGCGGGGAGCTGGTATTACAGCTGCTCAGATTATAGCTAAGGAAAAAGTTGAGGTAGTGATTACTGGAAATATTGGACCTAATGCTTCCATGGTTTTAGGCAGTTCTGGAATAAAGATTTTTCTCGGTAGCCCAACAATGAGTATACGAGATGTTCTTCAAGAATATCAAAAAGGAAAGCTTCAAGAAGCAACAGGAGCAGTACCTTGTCAGCCTGGTTTTGGGCCAGAATCTGGTCAGAGAAGGAAAGGTCTTGGAGGTAAAAGTCGGGGGAGAAGATAAAATTCTTTTTAGCTGTCTATGAACCCTCAATCTGTTTCAATAGTCAGTACTTTTGTGAATCTTGGTTTAGGAATATCTAAGCTAGTTTTTGGTTTTTTAACTGGTAGCGTGGCTTTAATTGCAGACGGTGTGCATTCTAGCTTAGATGTCTTTTCTTCTTTTATTACTTTTTTAGGATTGAAGACAGCTAGAAAACCAGTTGATGAAAGACATCCCTATGGCCATTGGAAAGCAGAAAGCTTGGCTGGTTTTTTGGTAGCCATATTACTGGCAGTATCTGGTGTTTGGATTTTATATGAAGCAGTTATGAGGTTTTTTGAAGAACAAATAATCAAACTTAGTGTTGGAGCAATAGCAGTGGTAGCTATCTCTATTTTAATTACTGAAACCTTAGCCAGATTAAAATTTCATTACGGAAGAAAACACCAAAGCTTAGCTCTGGTTGCTGATGCTGAGCATTCAAGGGCTGATGCTCTTGGTTCAATTGGTGTTTTAGTGGGACTTAGTTTAGTTAAATATTTCAATTCAGCGGATGCCATAATTGCCTTATTTATTGGCGGTTACATTCTTTATGAGGCATTTAAAATAGGAAGAGAGATTACTGATTCTTTGCTGGATGTAGCTAATAAAGATGTGGAAGGAAGAATTAAAAAAATTTGCTCCTCTCACAAAATAGAAGTCTCTCAATTAAAAACCAGGAAAATTGGAGCAACTAATTTTGCTGAAATTAAAATTAAACTCCCCCCGAAATTAAAAGTTGAAGATGTTCAAAAAATAATTGATACTTTGGAAGAAAGATTGCTCACGAATATTCCAGAATTAAAGCAGATAGTTATTTCTATTGAAGCTTATGAGATGGCAGAGAGCATTGTTCTGCCTAAGCTGGGAAAGAAAATAGGAGTACTTGAAGGATTTGAGCAAATCGGCCCTAAGAAATTGGGAGAAAGGATTATTATTC
>CAYYDV010000014.1:0-13547 GCA_964470765.1 uncultured Candidatus Saccharibacteria bacterium | reverse complement strand
CTGCTGAAGAATTAAAAACAGCAGTTATTAACCAGATTAAAAAAGAAATGGGACCCATTGCTTTACCAAAAGAAGTCTATCAAGTTGGAGATCTTCCTAAAACAAGGTCAGGAAAAATTATGAGGAGAATTCTAAAAAAATTATTTACTGGTGAAAAATTAGGAGATCTCTCAACTTTAGCTAATCCTCAAAGCGTAGCCGAAGTTAAAAAAATAATTAAAAAATAATGGTTTTTAAAAGTAAAAAAGGATTTACTCTTATTGAGCTTCTAGTAGTTATTGCTATTATTGGGGTAATAGCCAGTATTGTTTTAGTTAATTTAGGAGGGAGTAGAGAGAAAGCTAGACTTGCCAAGACTCTCCAATTCTGGCAGAGTATTAACCATAGTTTAGGCGCCTATGCCATTGGGGCCTGGAGATTGGAAGGTAATCTTAGTAATAGTTCTGGATATGGTAGTGACTGCAATGCAATATACGGTGGCCCCTTTTTCCAGGATCCTGAGATACCAGCCTTAGGAAAAGGTGCTTATTTCGATAGTAGTTATTATCTTGACTGTGGTGACGGAGCCACCATAAGGTATGATAGTTTTACTTTCGAAGTTTGGATTAAGACAACATCTGATGGAGGTATATTACAGAAGAACGGATCTGTGGATGGTACCCCTGATAAATGGAAAGGAGCATTGCGAGTTGTAGGGGGTACTGGTGAGAATAAAGATAGAATTCTTTTCTATGTGAAGGCTATCCATGGCACCGGAGATATTTATAGGTATAGTTCAAAAAAGGTTGCTGACGGAGAATGGCATCATATTGTTGGGGTTTGTGATCGAACAAGACCTGACCATCCTGATATTTATATAGACACCGAACTTAGTAATTATAGTGCTGGGGGAGCTCCTAATGGCTGCATGGATTTAGAAAGAGTTGATAGCGGGATAATTAAAGACCGTATAGGTGGCGTTTCCAATATCGCTAATTTTAATGGTATCATTGATGAGGTCAGAATCTATAACGTAGCTTTAACTGCAGGCGAGATTCAGAAACATTACGCCGAAGGATTAGAAAGACACAGAGATTTAGCTTCAATAGATTTAAAGTATTTAAATAAATGGTTCTTAAAAGTAAAAAAGGATTTACTCTTATTGAACTCCTAGTAGTTATTGCTATTATTGGGGTGATAGCTAGCATTGTTTTAGTTAATATGAGTGGAGCCAGGGAGAAAGCTAGACTTGCCAGAGGCTTAAGTTTTAGCCAGAGTCTTAATCATGGCTTAGGAGCTTATGCCCTAGCTGTTTGGAGCTTTGATAGGGTTAATGGGTATGTTCCCGACCTTTCTGGTTATGGCAACCATTGTACCTTATATGGTGACGCTACTACCGTTACAGGTATTTTAGGAAGTGGCTTATACCTTGATGGGATACTTGCTCATTGGCCTCGGGATTATGCTTATTGTGGTACTGGAGCTAATTTGGGAACAGATAGTTTTACTTTTGAAGCTTGGATTAAGACGCCACCTACTTCTCCTAGCGGTGAACACCGAACTATAATGCAAAAATGGAGCCAGGAGGGGTTTGAGGACCCTAATCTTTTGTGGTTTGGTGCATTCCGTGTTTCAGGAGATCTTTCTTCTCGTCCTCATAAATTAAATTTCTGGGTGACAGGAACAATCTATAGAGATAGCGAAGATAAAGTTAACGATGGGAAATGGCATCATGTAGTTGGGGTATGTGATCGAACAAAAGATGCTTCTCCTGACATTTATATAGATGGTAAGCTTAACAATGGGGCAGCACAAGGAAGTGATTATTGTAGCGATTTAGCCGGAACCGAAATTCCTGGTGGTGGTAGTCTTTACATAGGAAGACATAGGGATGTACCAAATGATTGTTGTTTCTTTGTTGGCACCATTGATGAGGTCAGAATCTATAACGTAGCTTTAACTGCAGGCGAGATTCAGAAACATTACGCCGAAGGATTAGAAAGGCATAAAAATTTAGCTCTGGGAGAATTTAAAATATAATTTATATAAAGATGCTTCAATCTCAATTATTTACCAAAACAATTAAAGAATTTCCTAAAGGAGAAGTTAGTAAAAGCACTCAGTTTCTAATTAGGGCTGGCTTTATTGATAAGTTAACGGCTGGCGTCTATACCTTTTTACCTTTAGGGTTAAGAGTTCTTGATAAAATTGAAAAGATAATTGCTGAAGAGATGGAAGAGATTTCTGGTCAGAGGATTTCTATGCCAGCTTTAATACCTAAGAAGAACTGGCAGAAGACTGGTCGTTGGAATAAGTTTGAAGCTTTGTTTAAACTCAAAGGAAAAGGGAATTTGGAATATGGTTTAGGAGCTACTCATGAAGAAGTAGTTGTTCCTTTGATTAAAAAGTATGTTTCTTCCTATAAAGATTTACCTTTGGCTGTTTTTCAGATTCAGGATAAATTCAGAGATGAATTAAGAGTGAAGTCAGGGCTTTTGAGAACCCGAGAGTTTCTAATGAAAGACCTTTATTCTTTTCATGCTTCTGAAAAAGATTTAGAGAGCTATTACGAGAAAGTTAAGAAAGCTTATCTAGGAATTTTTAAGAAGTTGGAAATTGCCGACCAAACTTATCTGACCTTAGCCACCGGTGGTACTTTTTCCAAATACTCTCATGAATTTCAAACTACTACTCCAGCTGGCGAAGATACAATCTATATTTGCTCTAAATGTCAGGTAGCTTTAAATAAGGAATTGGTTAAAAAGAAAGCTAAATGCTGGCAATGTGGCAGAACTCTTTCCCAAAAAACTAAAGCTATTGAAGTAGGTAATATTTTTAAGTTGGGAGAGAAATACACCAAGGCTTTTGATTTCAGGTTTACTGACAAAGGTGGTCAAAAGAAATTAGTAGTTATGGGTTGCTATGGAATGGGTCCTTCTAGGTTAATGGGGACTATAGTAGAGCTTTTTTATGATAAAAAGGGAATAATCTGGCCTGAATCAGTAGCTCCTTTCAAATTCCATCTAATTCCAATTGGAGAAAGTCCAAGAATTAGAAAAACAGCTGAAAGTATATATAAATCTTTACAAAAAGCAAATCAAGAAGTAATATATGATGATAGGCAAGCGAAGACTCCGGGTGAGAAGTTTGCAGATTGTGATTTGATAGGCGCACCTTATCGGATAGTAGTCAGCGAAAAGAGTTTGGAAAGAAATTGTCTGGAGCTCAAGAAAAGAGACAAAGAAAAGACAAAACTAATCAAAGTGAAAAAAACATCTCAATTTCTGAAGTATTAGTATGAAATTGAATAAAAATATTAATATATTGGAAAATATTTGGTCAAAGATTTCAAAAGATATAGCTATTGACTTGGGAACAGCTAATTCTTTGGTTTATGTCCGGGGGCAGGGGATTGTTATTGCTGAGCCTTCAGTAGTAGCTGTCAACCAGAAAACCGGCCAGATTTTGGCTATCGGAGAAGAAGCTAAGAAAATGGTTGGCCGGACCCCGGCTCATATTGTTGCTACTCGGCCTCTAATCCAAGGAGTAATTTCTGATTTTGAGGTAACTGAGCAAATGTTGAAATATTTTATTGAGAAAGTCCACCGGAAAAGATTTGCTCTATTTCCTCGGCCCAGAGTGATTATTGGAGTTCCTTGCGGAGTGACTGAGGTAGAAAAGAAAGCTGTTCAGGATGCGGTTAAGAATGCTGGTGCCCGAGAAGTCTATTTGATTGAACAACCAATGGCCGCTGCTATCGGAGCCCGCTTGGCGGTTCAAGAAGCCGGAGGAAACTTTATAATTGATATTGGCGGCGGAACTACGGAAGTAGCTGTAATTTCTTTAGGAGGAATAGTTACTTCTAAGAGTTTAAGGGTTGCTGGAGACCGACTGGACGAGGACATAATTAACTTCGCTCAGGAGGAATATAGGATTTTAGTAGGAAAAAGAACAGCCGAGAAAGTTAAAATAGCTATTGGTTCAGCTATTTCTCTTAGACAAAAAAAGGAAATGCCTCTTCGGGGAAGAAATCTAATTACTGGACTTCCCGAAGAAATAACAATTTCTGATGAAGATGCCAGAAGAGCTTTAGAAAAATCAGTAGGACAGATTGTTGAGGCAGTCAAGACTACTATTGAAGAGACTCCGCCTGAACTTTTAGCTGATATTATGTCTAGAGGTATTTATTTGGCCGGTGGAGGTTCCTTATTAAGAGGTTTAGATATTTTAATTACTAAAAAGACTAAAATTTCTACTAAAATCATTGATGACCCTTTGACAGCTGTGGTTCGAGGAGCAGGAATAGTTTTAGAGAATCTTGACGAATTAAACGAAGTCCTAGCTGATACTGAATTCTTAGAACCACCTAAGTAATTTATGATTACTAAAAAAGAAGTTCAACATGTAGCCAAACTAGCCAGGCTTAATATGGCTAAAAAAGAAGAAGATAAGTTTACCAAAGAACTTTCTCTGATTTTAGATTATGTTGAAAAGTTAAAAGAGGTAAATGTTGACAAAGTTAAACCAACCAGTCATCCTTTTGAAATTGAAAATGTAATGAGAGAAGATGTTCCTCAAAAACCAGAAGAGGAAATGGTTCAAAAATTGATGAAAGCGGCTCCGGCCAAGAAGGAAAACTATATTGAAGTTAAGACAATTTTAAAACCACCAAAGAAGTAATGGAACTTGATAAGCTCACTATTAACAGGACTCATCAGGGTCTAGTCAATAAAGAATTTTCAGCAACCGAATTGACCAAGGCTTTTTTGGAGAGGATTCAGATTGAAGATAAAAAGATTTTTTCTTATCTTACTTTAAATCAAGAAGAAGCTTGTTCTCAGGCTGAGGAAGTAGATAAGCTGGTTTCCGAAAAGAAGGAAATTCCTTTATTGGGAGGTATTCCCTTGGCGGTTAAGGATAATATTTTAGTTAAAGATTTACGATGTACGGCTGGTTCCAAGATTCTGGAAAATTATCTTGCTCCTTATAATGCTACAGTTATAGAAAAGCTTAAAAGACAGAAAGCCATAATTTTAGGAAAGACCAATCTTGATGAATTTGCTATGGGTTCTTCTTGCGAGTATTCGGCTTTCGGCCCTACTCATAATCCTTGGGATTTAACTCGGGTTCCTGGCGGTTCTTCAGGAGGGTCAGCCGCAGCTGTAGCTGCTAATTTAGCTATCTTTGCTTTAGGCTCAGATACTGGCGGTTCTGTTCGTCAACCAGCTAGTTTTTGCGGGCTAGTTGGACTAAAACCTACTTACGGAGCAGTTTCCCGTTACGGCTTAATTGCTATGGCTTCTTCCTTGGACCAAATAGGACCTCTTAGCCAAACCGTTGAAGACAGCCAGATTGTCTTTGAGGCAATTAAAGGAAGAGATGAAATGGACTCAACCAGTGTCGAAATACCGAAAATCGGAAATTCAGGAGTAGAAATTAAAGATTTGCGAATCGGCATTCCTAAAGAATACTTCATTGAAGGAGTTGATTCTCAGGTAGAAAAGGTTATTAAGGATTCCCTTAAAAAGTTTGAAAACCAGAAAGGGAAAGTTAAAGAAATTTCCTTGCCTCATTGTACTGATTATGCTTTAGCTACTTATTACCTGATTATGCCTTCTGAAGCTTCAGCTAATTTAGCTCGTTATGATGGTATAAAATATGGGTTTTCTGCTAAAAAAGCAAATGATTTGAAAGAAGTTTATTTTCATTCCCGCCAACAAGGATTTGGCGAAGAAGTTCGGAGGAGAATAATGCTTGGCACCTTTGCTTTGTCATCTGGCTACTATGATGCCTATTATTTAGGAGCCCAGAAGGTCAGAACTCTAATCAGAGAAGATTTTAAGAAAGCTTTTGAGGAAGTAGATGTTATTTTAACCCCTACCTCGCCAAGTTTACCTTTTAAAATAGGGGAGAAGATAGCCGACCCCTTAGCTATGTATCTTTCCGATATCTTTGTCACTGCTGTTAACCTGGCCGGTCTTCCTGCTCTTTCTGTTCCTTGTGGCCAAGTTAAGGGGCTTCCAGTCGGCCTCCAGATTATTGGAAAACCTTTTGAGGAAAATAGAATTTTAGAAATAGGAAAAATATTTGAAAAATTAAGATAATAAGTTATGAATCTTCCATCTTTTGATTTTAATGACATAATTTCCTTTATAGTTTCTCCGTCCTTTTCCGGAACATCGCTTGTTTTGAAAATTTTGTTTATTGTAATTTCTTTTTACTTCATAATAAGTATTATCTACTTTCTCTCTAAAACCCACTATTTCCAATGGCTTTATGGAGAATCATTAGTAGATGCTTTTATCAAGAGGCCTTATGGGGTCAAAAAGATGGATAAAATCTGGGATATGATTATGGAAAAATTGAAATCAGATTCCGAATCTGATTATAAATTAGCCGTGATTGAGGCTGATGGTATCTTAGATGAGGTTTTTAAGAAAATAGGTTATAAGGGGAAAGACTTAGAGGCTAGATTAAAACAATTGAGTCCGGTCCACTATCCGAATTTAAATAAGATGAAAGAAGCTCATCGGATTCGGAATGATATTGTTCGGGATCCTGATTACCAATTAGGTCTTGGTGAAGCTAAAAAAGTTTTAGCTGTTTATAGAAAGATTCTTGAGGAGTTAGAGGTTTTTTAATTAATCTCTTGATGCTTCGAAGGGCTCAGCATGGCTTCGACTGAGCGGTTCAGCCCTGAGTTCACCGCAGGGCTCAGCCGAATGTCCAACCCTGAGTTTACCGAATGGGTTGATTTTAATCTTAAATTTAGTTAGGATTGTATTTACTATATAGCGGGGTGGAGGAGTAGTACCTCGTCAGTCCCATAAGCTGAAGACGCCTGTGCAATTCAGGTCCCCGCAACACTTCGACTCCGCGAAGCGGAGGAGAAGTGCCCTGAGTTTATCGAAGGGTATCTATTCTCCGCTTCGCTTCGCTCAGTGCAAGCTGCCGGTGTAGCTCAGTGGTTAGAGCGAGCGTTTCATAAGCGTTAGGTTCGCTGGTTCGATTCCAGCCACCGGCACTGGGGATGTGGTGTAGTTGGATAACACACCTCTCTGTCACAGAGGAGATCGCCGGTTCGAGTCCGGTCGTCCCCGCCATACGATATGTTTTGAAAAATCGCCAAGGAGGCGATTTTTTGGTAAAATAAAGATGTATGAAAAAATTAAAAAGTCCAGTTTTAACGGTAGACGGTGTCATAGTAGAGAAAGATAAAGTTCTAATGGTGAGACGATTCCGTTATCCCTTCGTTGGGTCGTGGGTTTTACCTGGAGGACATGTTAACTATGGAGAAAGAGTAGAGGAGGCGATTAAAAGGGAAATGAAGGAAGAATTAGGTGTTCCGGTAGAAATTAAGAAATTACTTGGAGTTTATTCAGATCCTAAAAGAGATCCTAGATATCATACTACTTCTGTAGTTTATCTTTTGAAGAAAAGAAAAGGTAAAATCCGTCTTAATAGAGAAGCTTCTGAGTTTAAATATTTTCCTTTGAAAAAACTTCCTTCTAAAATTGGTTTTGATCACCGAAAGATACTTAATGATTTAAAAAAGATATGAAGATTGTAATTTGTTCCAGTTTAGATTTTACTTATGAAATTAAAGAGATAGCAAATAAACTTAAAGAAAGAGGGCACGAAGTTGTCGTTCCCAAAACTTCAGGAATGATTTTGAATGGCGAATTAAGTTTAGAGCAGATCAAGAAAGAAAAAGAAAACGGAGAGATTGTAAAAAGAGCAATAAAACACGATGTTATTAAGCTTCATTTTAATAAAATTAAAGAAGCAGACGCTATTTTGGTTTTAAATTTAGATAAAAAAAGTATTAAAAATTATATAGGAGGAAATGTTTTTCTTGAGATGGGTTTTGCTCATGTATTGAATAAAAAGATATTTCTATTGAATGATATCCCCGACATGCATTATAAAACTGAGATTAAGACTATGCAGCCAATAATTATTAACGGTGATTTAGATAAGATTAATTAGGAAGGGTTTTCTTTCTGAACCCGGTTGATTTAGTCAAGATTCAATAAACCTTGACAGGAAATAAATATCATGATATAATAATAGGTATATAGGAGGATTGAAAAGTGGAAGCAGATAAAGAGAATTTAAAAGCAAGAGAAAAAGAAGTTATCTCAAAAATTAAAAAAAATCGTCTTGTGGGAAAAGTCTATTACGGCTCTTCTAAAACCAGAACTTTTGAAGAGTTTTTGGCGGATGAAGATGTTAACATCGACGTAATAAAGTAGGGAAGCGAAAGCCTTCCCTCAACTCTTTTATATCAAAGAAAGCGCTTAAAAAGGCGTTTTTTTTCTTCACAGAAAATCACTTGAATTTAAGTAAAAATTAGGGTAAAATAAAGGTATCAGAAGTTAAAAAGAACTGAAAAAATTATGAGAAAAATAGATTTCCGAGCTCTGAAAACTCAGGGTCAGAACGAAATAAAAAAAGCCAAAGATTTAAAGGAGCTAGATAGAATTTTTCGAAAGTATCTGGGTAAAAAGGGAGAAATTACCCAGATTTTAGGTTCTTTGAAAGAGTTACCAAAAGAGAAAAGAGCTCAAGTTGGTAAAGAAGCAAATCTCCTTAAAAATTTCCTAAGGAAGAAGCTTGAAGAAAAAAGCCAAGAGCTTAAAGAAAAAATTGAAAAAGAAATGGAAAGAAAAGAATTAATTGATGTTACTATTCCGGCGGAAAGGATAGAAATGGGCCATTTGCACCCCATAACTTTGATTCGAAGAGAAGTGGAAAAAATCTTTGAGTCAATAGGTTTTTCAGTAGTTGAGGGTCCTCATATTGAAACCGAATGGTACAATTTTGATGCCCTAAACATTCCCAAAGACCATCCAGCCAGAGATTTGTGGGACACTTTTTGGTTAAAAGACAAACAAAATTCTCAAAAGTTAGTGTTAAGAACGCATACTTCTCCAGTTCAAATTCGCTACATGGAAAAACATAATCCTCCTTTAAGGATTATTGCTCCGGGCAGAGTTTTTCGGCATGAAGCATCTGATGCCTCCCACGATATTCAGTTTTATCAAGTAGAGGGATTAATGATAGACAAAAATGTTTCCGTAGCTGACTTTAAAGGAGTTACTCAAGAGTTTTTAAAGAGATTCTTTAATCGAGACATAAAAACAAGATTAAGACCGGGTTTCTTTCCTTTCACCGAGCCAAGCTTTGAAGTTGATGTTCAGTGCTTTATTTGTCAGGGAAAAGGATGTTCAACTTGTAGTCAAACTGGTTGGATTGAACTTTGTCCCGGAGGAATGGTTCACCCAAATGTTTTGAAAGCTGGGGGATTAAATCCCAAAAATTGGCAGGGGTTTGCCTTTGGATTGGGATTTGATAGGTTAGTGATGATGAGATATAAGATTAATGATATTCGTTTATTCTATTCTGGTGATTTAAGGTTCTTGAAACAATTTTAACTATGTTAATTTCTTATAATTGGCTAAAAGATTATTTAAAAGGAAGATTAGCTAGACCAGAAAAATTGGCTGAGATTTTAACTCTGCATAGTTTTGAAATTGAAGAGGTAAAAAAAACTGGTAAAGATTGGTTGCTGGATATTGATGTTTTGCCTAATCGAGCTCATGATTGTTTGTCTTTTATTGGGATTGCTCGGGAAGTCTCTGCTATAACAAGTCTGAATTTTAAGGAACCTTCTTATTTAGTTAAAGAAGATAAGAAGATTAAAACAGCTGACTTTGTTTCAGTTGAGGTTAAGGATAAAAAAGCTTGCCTTCGTTATGCAGCCAGAGTTGTTGCTGATGTTAAAATAAAACCTTCTCCTCGAGAAATTCAACAGAGACTAAAAGCTCTGGGTTTACAACCCATCAATAATGTTGTAGATATTTTAAACTATGTAATGCTGGAGACTGGTCAGCCCCTTCATGCTTTTGATTTCGATAAATTAGAAGGTTTAAAATCCAAAAAACAAATAATTATCAGGAAAGCAAAATCTGCTGAAAAAATTAGTGCCTTAGATGATAAAAAATATAAATTAGATAAAGATATTTTAATAATTGCTGACCAAAAAGGTCCCTTAGCTATTGCTGGAATAAAAGGCGGTAAGAAGGCGGAGATTACCAAGTCCACCAAAACTATAGTTATTGAATCAGCTAATTTTGAAATGAAAGCAATTCGTCGGGCTCGTCAGAAATTAAATCTTCAGACTGATGCTTCTTTGAGATTTGAGCATGAGCCTGACCCTAATTTAACAATCTCAGCTATTAATAGAGCTTCTCAGTTAATTCAAAAGATAGCTGGCGGCAAAATAACCAAAGGAGTAATAGATATTTATTCCAAAAAAGTTTTAGCCAAAAGAATAAAGCTGAATTTAAATCAGGTAGAAAAGTTATTGGGAATAAAAATAGCTCAAAGCAGGATTTTAAAGATTTTTAAAAAGCTAAATTTTCAAGTTACCGAGGATGGGTCTCTGCAGCTGGTGGTGGAGATTCCTAATTTTCGTCAAGACTTATCTATTCCTGAAGACTTGATTGAGGAAATCGGCCGGGTTTACGGCTTTGGAAAAATTCCTTCTCAAGTTCCTCAAGTTTTGGCAGTTCCCCCTAAAAGAAATGAGAATATTTTCTGGGAAGGAATCTGTAAAGATATTTTAAAGGAAGCAGGATTTTCTGAGGTTTATAATTATTCTTTCCTTAGTCAAAAAGATGTTCAGAATTTCTCTTTTGGTAAGAAGGATTTACTAGAAGTAGAAAATCCAATAAGTATTGAACAAAAATATCTTAGACCTTCTCTCGTCCCTAGTTTGTTAAAGAATGTAAAAGAAAATTTAAAATACTTTCCCGAGATTAAAATTTTTGAATTGGGCAAAATATATAAAAAAGCCAAGGTTTTAGAAAAAAGAGCTCTGACCGGATTAATTTCTAAATCAACTTCCGGGCCAGAAGATTTTTATAGGGCCAAAGGAATAGTTGATTTATTGTTTCAGAAATTAGGAATAACTAATATCTGGTACGATGATTTTAAGCAAACTCCTGAGGAATCAAAGATTTCAATCTGGCAAATAAAAAGATGTGCCGAAATTAAAGTTGACCATACTGAGGTTGGATTTTTAGGAGAAATTCGGAGGGAAATTCTGGAAAAATTAGATATCCCCAAGAAAGTAGTAGTTTTTGACCTTGATTTTGAGAAATTACAGAAACTTTGTGCCGAAGAACATGAATATCAGCCCATTTCCAGGTTTCCGGCTGCGGTTAGAGATTTAGCTATTCTAATTCCCCGAGAAGTTAAGGTAGTTGAAATCCTTAACAAAATCAATAGTATTGGCGGTCCTTTAATCAGAGATATTGACCTCTTTGACATTTATGAAGGAGAAGAGATTCCTCAAGGAAAAAAGAATTTGGCTTTTCATATAATTTACCAAGCCAAAGATAGAACTTTAAAGAAAGAAGAAATTGATAAACTCCAGCAAAAAATAATAAAGGCCTTAGAAAAAATCCCTGATTGGGAAGTCCGTAAGTAACAATTTTATGCCAAGGAAAAAAATAACTAAAAAATCAAAAAAACCAGTTAAGTCGAAAAAGAGTCAGAGAAAAAGAGCTCCTAAAGAATCAGGCTACGAAGCCAAAGACATTTATGTTCTTAAGGGATTAGAACCGGTTCGAAAAAGACCCGGGATGTATATCGGTTCAACCGGACCCGATGGTTTACATCATTTAATTTGGGAATGCGTAGATAACAGTTTGGATGAAGCCATGGCTGGTTATGCTAAGAGTATTGAAGTTAGTTTATTGCCCGGGAATAAGATAAAAACAATTGATGACGGAAGAGGAATTCCAGTCGGGAAGCATCCTCAGACTAAAAAATCAGCCTTAGAAACAGTAATGACTACTTTACATGCGGGAGCTAAATTTGGCGGGAAAGCTTATCAGGTGGCTGGTGGATTACATGGGGTTGGAGTTTCCGTTGTTTGCGCCTTGTCTAAATTGATGAGAACTGAGGTTTGCCGGGAAGGAGAAAAATATGTTCAAGAATATTCTAGAGGAAGTGCTAAAACTAAAGTTAAAAAAGTAGGGAGGTGCAAGCAAACCGGCACTACGGTGACTTTTGAGCCAGACCCGGAGATTTTTAAAGATATTAAATTTGACTGGAATAGAATTTTAAATCATCTTCGCCAGCAGGCCTACCTGACTAAAGGAATAAAAATCACGGTTAAGGACTTAAGAAGAGAAGGACCAGAAAATCATTTCTCTTATACTTTTTATTTTGAAGGAGGACTGGAATCCTATATCAAATATCTAACTCAAGACTCCACTCCTACCCAGAGAAATGTTTTTTATACCATTAGTCAAGTTAACGGGATATTAGTAGAAGCAGCTTTTCAATATACGGAAGAGAGAGAATGCTTTGAAGAAAGTTTTGCTAACAATATCTATACTGGAGAAGGGGGAACTCATCTAACTGGTTTTAGAGCTGCTTTAACCAGGACCCTTAATGATTATGCCCGGAAGGAAAACTATCTTAAAGAAGCCGATGAAAACTTAAGCGGCCAGGATATAAGGGAAGGTTTCACTGGAGTGGTTTCCATAAAAATAGAAAATCCCCAGTTTGAAGGTCAAACTAAAGCCAGGTTAGGCAATCCTGGAGCTAAGGCCGCCGTAGAAAAAGCAGTTAGCGAAGGATTAAATGATTTCTTAGAAAGAAATCCCCAAGATGCCAGAGCTAGTATTGAAAACTGTCTCTTAGCTCAAAAAGCCCGGAAAGCAGCTAAGGCAGCCAGGCAGACTGTTTTAAGAAAAGGGGTTTTAGGAGGTCTGACTTTGCCGGGGAAATTGGCTGACTGTTCTTCTCGGAAACCTGAAGAATCCGAACTTTATCTGGTGGAAGGAGAAAGTGCCGGAGGCAGTAGCAGACAGGCCCGGGATAGGCATTTTCAGGCCATCTTGCCTCTACGAGGAAAAATCCTCAATGTAGAAAGAGCCCGTTTAGATAAGATTTTAGCTTCCAAGGAAATTAGGTCGTTAATTATTGCTTTAGGAACAGCCATTGCTGAAGATTTTGACTTAGAAAAGTTAAGATATCATCGAATTATCATTATGACTGATGCCGATGTTGATGGATCTCATATCCGAACCTTGCTTTTAACTCTTTTTTATCGCTACTTTCAGCCGATAATTGAAGGAGGTTACTTGTATATTGCCCAACCTCCTTTGTATCGGATTCAGGCGGGAAAGAGGATAGAGCATGCCTATACCGAAGAAGATAAAGTAGAGATTTTGAGTGATATGAAAAAACAGAGACAAACTCCTTCCATCCAACGTTTTAAAGGTTTGGGAGAAATGAATCCTGATCAATTATGGAATACAACTATGAGTCCTGAGAACAGAACTTTGCTGAAAGTAACTATTGATAATGCTAAAGCGGCTGACAAGATTTTCGATACCTTAATGGGTAAAGAGGTCTTTCCCCGAAAAAGATTTATTCAGACACACGCTAAAACAGTTAAAAATTTAGACATTTAGGTTAATTAATTATTTTAGCGTGTCGAAAGGAGCTTAGCTCCTTGAGCCCGTGCCAAAACAGTAAAGGATTTG